>CAZKGD010000034.1:12487-27735 GCA_964552215.1 uncultured Caldimonas sp. | reverse complement strand
AGATGCTGCCCCTGGCCGTGCAGGCCGCGATGGCGGCGATCGAGAAGATCTGCCCTGAGGCCAAGAACCTGCTGCTGGTGCCCGAGAAGCACACCCGCAACACCTTCTACCTGATGGCGGTGAAGCGGCTGATGCAGATCTTCACCCAGGCCGGCCTGAACGTGCGCCTGGGCACCCTCGACGAAGAGATCAAGGAGCCCATGACGCTGGCGCTGCCCGATGGCGGGACGCTCACGCTCGAGCCCCTGCTGCGCACCAAGCGCCGCCTGGGGCTCAAGGACTTCGACCCCTGCACCATCCTGCTGAACAACGACCTCTCGGCCGGCCTGCCGCCGGTGCTCGAAGGCCTGCACGAGCAGTACCTGCTGCCGCCGCTGCACGCGGGCTGGGCGGTGCGGCGCAAGTCCAACCACTTCAATGCCTACGAAGAGGTGGCCAAGAAGTTCGCCAAGCTGCTGGGCATGGACCCCTGGCTCATCAACCCGATGTACGCGCAGTGCGGCAAGGTCAACTTCCACGAAGGCGAGGGCCTGGACTGCCTGCAGGGCAACGTCGATGCGCTGCTGGGCAAGATCCGCCGCAAGTACAAGGAATACGGCATCCAGGAGCGCCCCTTCGTGATCGTGAAGGCCGATGCCGGCACCTATGGCATGGGCATCATGACCGTGCGCGACGCCAAGGACCTGAGCGAGCTCAACCGCAAGACACGCAACAAGATGAGCGTCATCAAGGACGGCCAGTCGGTGTCGGAGGTGCTGATCCAGGAGGGCGTGCCCACCTATGAGCGCATCAACGAGGCCGTGGCCGAGCCGGTGGTCTACATGATCGACCGCTACGTGGTGGGCGGCTTCTACCGCGTGCATGCCGAACGCGGCATCGACGAGAACCTGAATTCGCCGGGGGCGAGCTTCGTGCCGCTGGCCTTTGCGGAATCGACCCACCTGCCGCGCCCCGGTGAAAAACCCGGCGCCAGCGCGCCCAACCGCTTCTACATGTACGGCGTGATCGCCCGCCTGGCGATGCTGGCGGCGAGCTACGAGCTGGAAGCCACCGACCCGGACGCCGAGACCTACGACTGAGCCCGCACCGGCCGTGCAATCTGCGCCGTCCTCCCACGCGGGCACACCCCTGGCCGCGCTCACCCTGGGTGCGGTGGGCGTGGTCTATGGCGACATTGGCACCAGCCCGCTGTATGCGCTGAAGGAGGCCTTCACCCACGGGCAGATGGCGGTCACGCCGGACAACGTGCTGGGCATCCTCTCGCTGATGTTCTGGACGATCACCGTGATCGTCTCGCTCAAGTACGTCACGCTCATCCTGCGTGCCGACAACCATGGCGAGGGGGGGCTGGTGGCCATGATGGCCCTGGCCTCGCAGGCGGTGAAGGACCGCCCGGTGCTGCGCCGCCGCCTGCTGCTGCTGGGCGTGTTCGGCACAGCCATCTTTTTCGGTGACGGCGTCATCACACCGGCCATCTCGGTGCTCTCGGCCGTCGAGGGCCTGGAGGTGGTGGCGCCGGCCCTGCATCCCTACGTGGTGCCCGTCACGCTGGTGGTGCTCACCGGCCTCTTTGCCGTGCAGCGCCATGGCACGGGGGCCATGGGGCGATGGTTCGGGCCGGTGACGGTGCTGTGGTTCCTCGTGCTGGCGGCGCTGGGCCTCGTGCACATCGTGCAGAACCCTGCGGTGCTCGCGGCGCTGGGGCCGCAGCATGCGCTGCGCTTCGTGATCGAGCATCCGGGCCTGGCGTTTGTCGCGCTGGGTGCGATCATCCTGTGTGTCACGGGGGCCGAGGCTCTGTATGCCGACCTCGGCCACTTCGGCAAGCGGCCCATCCGTCTGGCCTGGTTCGGCCTGGTGATGCCCGCGCTGGTGGTCAACTATTTCGGCCAGGGCGCGCTGCTGCTGGCCCGGCCCGAGGTGGTGAGCAACCCCTTCTACGCCATGGCCCCGCGCTGGGCCCTGCTGCCCCTGATCGGGCTGGCCACCTGCGCCACCGTGATCGCCTCGCAGGCGCTCATCTCCGCCGCGTTCTCGGTGACCAAGCAGGCCATCCAGCTGGGCTACCTGCCGCGCCTGCGCATCACCCACACCTCGGTGCGTGCGGCCGGGCAGATCTACATCCCGGCGGTGAACTGGGGCTTGTACGCCTGCATCGTGGGCGCCGTGATCGCCTTCGGCTCCAGCAGCGCCCTGGCGTCGGCCTACGGCATTGCGGTGACCATCGACATGCTGATCACCACGGTGATGACCTTCTTCGTGATCCGCTACGCCTGGCGCTATCCGTGGGTGCTGTGTGTGGCGGCCACAGGTCTGTTCTTCGTGGTGGATGCACTCTTCTTTGCAGCCAACGCGGTGAAGATTCTCGATGGCGGCTGGTTCCCGGTGGCCATCGGGGCGGTAATGTTCACGCTGATGACCACCTGGAAGCGCGGCCGCTCGCTGCTGGGCGAGCGGTTGCGCGCCGAGGCGATCGCCCTGCCCACCTTCCTCGAGGCGGTCTTCACCAGCCCGCCCACGCGGGTGGAGGGTACGGCGGTGTTCCTCAGCGCGGAGCCAGGTATCGCGCCCAACGCGCTGCTGCACAACCTCAAGCACAACAAGGTGCTGCATGAGACCAACCTCTTTGTGACGGTGCGTCACCATGAGGTGCCCTGGATCGGCTTTGACCGCCGGCTGGAAGTGCATCCGATGGGTCACCACTGCTGGCAGGTGGTGCTGCACTTCGGTTTCAAGAACGACCCGGACGTTCCGGAGGCCCTGCAGCTGCTTCAGCCGCACGGCGTGCATCTCGACGAGATGCAGACCAGCTATTTCCTGTCGCGCGAGATCGTCGTGCCCTCGCTGAGCACCGGCATGGCCGGCTGGCGCGACAAGCTGTTCGCCAGCTTGCACCGCAATGCCGCCGCGGCGGCCGATTTCCTGCACCTGCCGGCCAACCGCGTGGTGGAACTTGGCGCCAAGGTGGCGCTGTGAGTGCAAGGCCTTGACGGCATGGGAGCGCTGAAGGATCTCTCGCTCTCGGCTGCGGTGGCGGGTTTCGTGGCCGTGCTGGTGGGGTTCACCAGCTCGGTGGCCCTGGTCTTTCAGGCGGCGTCTGCCTTGGGGGCCACGCCGGCCCAGACCACCTCGTGGATCTGGGCGCTGGGCCTGGGCATGGGGGCCACCAGCATCGTGCTGTCGCTGCGCTTTCGCCAGCCGGTGCTCACGGCCTGGTCCACGCCCGGTGCGGCCGTGCTGGCCGCAGCCGCCACGGCCAGCGGCATCGGCATGGCCGAAGCCACCGGGGCCTTCATCGTCTGCGCGCTGCTGATCACCCTCTTTGGCATCACCGGGCTCTTTGCCCGGGTGATGAACCGCATTCCCGCAGGCATTGCATCAGCCCTGCTGGCCGGCGTGCTCGCGCGTTTCGGCATGGAGGCTTTCCTGGCGCTGGAGTCGCAGTTCGGCCTGGTGCTGGCGATGTTCGTGGCCTATCTGCTGGGACGGCGCTGGTGGCCGCGCTACGCGGTGCCGGGCGTGCTGGCGGTGGGCATCGTGGCGGCCTCCTGGATGGGTGACCTGCGCTGGTCGGCGGTGGAGTGGTCGCTCGCGTGGCCGGTGTGGACCCCGCCCCAGTTCACCCTGGCCAGCATCGTGGGGGTCGCCCTGCCTCTGTTCGTGGTGACCATGGCCTCGCAGAACCTGCCCGGTGTGGCGGCGATCCGTGCGGCGGGCTATGACATGCCGGTGTCGCCCCTCATCACCTGGACAGGCCTGGCCACGCTGGTGCTGGCGCCTTTCGGCGCCTACGCGTTGAACCTCGCGGCCATCACCGCGGCGATCTGCATGAGCCCCGAGGCGCATGAAGATCCGCGCCGACGCTACATGGCCTCGGTGATGGCGGGGGTCTTCTACCTGGCCGTGGCCGTGGTGGGCGGCGCGGTGGTCGGTCTGCTGGTGGCCTTCCCGAAAGCGCTCGTGCTGGCGGTGGCCGGCCTGGCCCTGCTGGGCACCATCGGCAGTGGTCTGGCGGTGGCCTTGAAGGACGAGGCCCACCGCGAGGCCTCGCTCATCACCTTCCTCGTCACGCTGTCCGGTCTGACGCTGTGGGGGGTGGGCTCGGCCTTCTGGGGCGTGGTGGCCGGCACGATCGCGCTGATGGTGCAACACTACCGCCCTGGCCCTCCACGTTCCTGATGCCCCGATGAAGCTGCTCTTCGTTGCCGACCCCCTCGACCACTTCAAGACCTACAAGGACAGCACCTACGCGATGATGCGTGAGGCGGCGGCCCGCGGGCACACCCTGGCCGCCTGCGAGCCGCGCCAGCTGTCGTGGCAGAGCGGCGGCCGCGTGACCGCCCTGGCACGCGACATCCGCCTCACCGGCCAGGTGGGTGACGCCGGCACGCCCTGGTATGTGGCCGATGATGCTGCGCCGGTGGCCCTGGCCGATGTCGACGCCGTGCTGATGCGCAAGGATCCGCCGTTCGATGCGGAGTACATCTACGCCACGCATCTGCTGGAACAGGCCGAACGCGAGGGAGCTCGGGTGATCAACACGCCGCAATCCCTGCGCGATCATCCGGAGAAGCTGGCGGTGATGGAGTTCCCGCAGTTCGTCACGCCCACGCTGGTGACACGTGACGCCGAGGACATCCGCCGCTTCCATGCCGAGCACCGCGAGATCATCCTCAAGCCCCTGGACGGCATGGGCGGCATGGGCATCTTCCGCGTGGGCCCCGACGGCCTGAACCTGGGCAGCATCACCGAGACGCTGAACGCCCACGGCGAACGCACGGTGATGGTCCAGCGCTTCATCCCCGAGATCGTGGCCGGTGACAAGCGCGTGCTGATCATCGACGGCGAGCCCGTGCCCTACGTGCTGGCGCGCATCCCGCAGGGCAGCGAGATCCGCGGCAACCTCGCGGCCGGCGGCAAGGGCGTGGCCCAGCCGCTGAACGAACGCGACCGCGACATCGCACGCGAGATCGGCCGGGTCCTCAGCCCCCGCGGCCTGCTGCTCATCGGCCTGGACATCATCGGCGACCGCGTCACCGAGATCAACGTGACCAGCCCGACCTGCTTCCAGGAGATCGAGCAGCAGACGGGCTTCAACGTGGCCCAGGTGTTCGTCGATGCGCTGGAGCAGCGCCTGAACAAGCCGGCGTGACGGTTGCGGGGCGTCGATAATGCGCTCCACACATGGCTCTGCTCACCCTTTCCAATGCCCACCTGGCCTTCGGCCACGTGGCCCTGCTCGACGGCGCGGCCCTGTCCGTCGAATCCCAAGAACGCATCGGCCTGATCGGCCGCAATGGCACCGGCAAGTCTTCGCTGCTCAAGATCCTGGCCGGGCTGGAAAAGCCCGACGACGGCCTGCTGCAGGTGCAGCAGGGGCTGCGCATTGCCTACGTGGCGCAGGAGCCGGTCTTCGCGCCGCGGATCAACGTCTTCGAGGCCGTGAGCGAGGGGCTCGCCGAGGTTCGCGCCCTGCGCGAGCGCTACGAGGCCCATGCGCCGGGCGAAGACCTGGATGCCCTGCAGACCCGCATCGAGGCGCTGGACGGCTGGACCTGGGAGCAGCGGGTCGATGAGACGCTGCACCGGCTGCGGCTGGCGCCCGATGCGCGCATCGACAGCCTCTCCGGCGGGAACCGCAAGCGGGTGGCGCTGGCGCGGGCCCTCGTGGCCCAGCCCGACGTGCTGCTGCTGGACGAGCCCACCAACCACCTCGACCTTGACGCCATCGCCTGGCTGGAGGAACTGCTGCGCGCCTTCCGCGGCTCGGTGGTGCTGATCACCCACGACCGTGCCTTCCTCGATGGGGTGGCCACGCGCATCGTCGAACTCGACCGCGGCGTGCTGCGCAGCTACCCGGGCAACTTCAGTGCCTACGAGCACCTGAAGGCCCAGCAGCTGGCCGACGAGGCCCTGGCCAATGCACGCGCCGACAAGCTGCTGGCCCAGGAAGAGGTGTGGATCCGCAAAGGAGTGGAGGCGCGGCGCACGCGCAGCGTGGCCCGCATCGCGCGCCTGGAGCGCCTGCGCGATCAGCGGGCCCAGCGCCGCGACGCGGTGGGCCGTGTGCGCCTGGACGTGGACGCTGGCGAGCGCAGTGGCAAGCTGGTGGCCGAACTGCAGCACGTGAGCAAGGCCTATGGCGGACGACCCATCGTGCGCGACTTCTCCGCCACCATCCTGCGTGGCGACAAGATTGGCCTGATCGGCCCCAACGGCGCGGGCAAGACCACGCTGCTCAAGCTCATCCTGGGCGAGATCACGCCCGACGCCGGCACGGTGCGCCTGGGCACCAAGCTGCAGGTGGCCTACTTCGACCAGATGCGTGAGGCGCTCGACCTGGAGCGCAGCCTGGCCGACACCATCAGCCCGGGCAGCGAGTGGATCGAGATCGGCAACGCGCGCAAGCACGTGATGAGCTACCTGGGCGATTTCCTCTTCGCACCCGAACGCGCGCACTCGCCGGTGAAGTCGCTCTCGGGCGGCGAGCGCAACCGCCTGTTGCTGGCGCGCCTGTTCGCGCGGCCGGCCAACGTGCTGGTGCTGGACGAACCCACCAACGACCTGGACATCGACACGCTGGAACTGCTGGAAGAGCTGCTGCAGGACTACGACGGCACCGTCTTCCTGGTGAGCCACGACCGGCGCTTCCTCGACAACGTGGTGACCAGCACCATGGCCTGGGAGGGCGACGAGTCGCCGGGCCAGTGGCGCGAGTACGAAGGCGGCTACGAGGACTGGGTGCAGCAGAGTGCGCGGCGGCGCGCCCTCCAGGCGCCGACACCGGCCCCCGTGGCTGCACCGAAATCCGCGCCCGCGCCCGCGCCGGCCGCCAAGGCCGCGCGCAAGCTCTCGTACAAGGAGCAGCGCGAACTCGACGAACTGCCCGCGCGCATCGAGGCCCTGGAGGCCGAGCAGAAGGAACTGGGCGAGTTGCTGGCCAGCTCGGCGCTCTACACCGAGGCGCCGCAGCGCGTGTCTGAGGTGCAGGCGCGCTACGACCAGATCGAGGGTCTGCTGATGGAGGCGCTGGAGCGCTGGGAAACGCTGGGCTCGCGCTAGTGCGCTACCAGTCTCGGCGCCGCAGCCCCAGCCCGGCCAGCCAGGAGTCGCTGATGCGTGGGGACGTGCGGCTCACGATGAGGCCGGACTGCAGGTACAGCGCATTGAGCAGGCGCGCCACGGCGTCGGGGCTCTGCCCGGTGGCATCGACGATGTCGCGCACCGTCATGGGCTGGTCGCGCATGTGGCGGATCACCGCGCGGTGGATGCCGTCCACCGGCAGGCTGCGCAGGTCCAGGCCCGGTGTGGTGCGATAGCAGGCGCTGCCGGCGATCTCGGGCAGCAGCTCGGTGCGGCTGCCATGCAGGGCCAGCATCCACAGCAGCGGGCCGATGGGGTGGTAGTGCTCGTACTCGCCGATCAGCCGGGGTTCATCGTGGCCGGGCGGTTTCATCACCGCCGGCTCCACGCGCATCACGCGCAGCAGCGGCAGGCGCTGCATCAGGTAGACCTGCGGATCGGCCGGGCAGTGATACAGGCGCTGGTGCGGAAACACCGTGACCGGCACGACCACGCCCCCCGCCTGCAGTTGCACCACCACCTGCTGGGCGTGGCGCAGGCAGGCTGCCAGCACCTCCAGCGCCTCGGTGCCGTTGGCGCGGTGTTCGAAACGTTCCAGATCGGCCAGCAGCGAAGGGCTGAGCGAAGCCAGCCGCGAGCGGTCGGTGCCGGCGAGCGGGGGCAGCTTGTCCAGCTCGTCGAGGTAGCGCTGGAATGCGCTCGCGCGCATCAGCTCCGGCTCGCCGAGCGGTAGGGTCGATTCGTCCATCAGCAGCAGGGCCGCCCGGTACGTGCCAGGCGGCTGGTTGTGGGGCGGCACGGGTGAAACCAGACCCCGCGCCGCCGAACGCCCAATGTACTGCAGCCCGATGTCCCTTTGCCACCCTCGCGAAGGGGGATTTACAGGCTGTGTGGCACTTTCAAAGGCTGTCGCGCAGACGTGTGAAGTCCTCCCAGACCGCGGCGTCCTGGGTGCTGGCGAAGTTGATCCGCATGAGCGTGCTGGGCTGGCGCACGGCATGGAACAGCGAGCCGGGCGCCAGCAGGTAGCCCTCGTCCATCATGCGCTGGGCCAGGCGGTCGGTGTCCACGCCGGTGTCCACCCAGCCGAACAGGCCCTGCGGCTCGGCGGCGAAGCGGCAGCCGGCCGCCAGAGCCAGCTGAACGGCGCGCGAGCGGGCCGCGTCCAGGCGCTCCCGCACCCGTTCGGCGTGGCGCCGGATCTGTCCCTGTTCCAGGCAATGCGCCAGGGCCTGTTCCAGGATCGACGGGGTGGTGAGCGTGGTGAGCAGCTTGGTGTCGATGAGCCGCTCGACCAGCTCCGGGCCTGCCACCAGATAGCCCACGCGCCAGTTCGGAGCAAGGATCTTGGCGAAGCCGCTCACGTAGAGCGTGCGCCGCAGGCCGTCCAGGGCAGTCAGGCGCGTGGCGTGGGCAGGCGCCAGGTCGCCGTAGGTGTCGTCCTCCACCACATGGAAACCGAACTGCTCGGCCAGACCCAGCAGGCGGTGGGCGGCATGGGGGCTGAGGTTGCCGCCGGTGGGGTTGTGCAGCACGCTCACGGTGATGAAGAGCTTGGGTGCATGCGCGCGGCAGTAGGCCTCCATCACGGCGAGGTCGGGTCCTTCGGGACGACGTGGCACCGGCAGGATGCGCATGCCCATCTGCGAGAGCCGGCCGAACTCCACCGCCCAGCCGGGCTCATCGACCATCACGGCATCGCCCGGGCGCAGCAGCGTGCGGCAGATGACATCCAGCGCATGTGTGGCGCCCACGGTGGTGACGATCTGGCTCGGCTCGGCACGGATGTCCAGGTCGGCCAGCTTGTGCGACAGCGCGCGGCGCAGCAGGGCATCTCCCGCAGGGTCGCCGTACTGCAGCGACAGCGCATGCAGGCTGGTCGACGTGGTGACACGGCGCACGGCCGCGCCCAGGAAGGACGTCTCCAGCCAGGACTGCGGCAGCACACCCAGGCCGGGGTCGTTGCGCGGCGGCCCGTCGCGGCGCGGCATGCGCTGCAGCATGCCGCGGATCAGTGTGGCCGCGTCGATGGGCGCGCTGCTGCGGCCCGGCCCAGGCGGGGGGGCGGCGGCATGGCGCGCGCGCACCGGGTCGGGTCGCGGTTCGCGCACGAAATAGCCACGGTGGCGCCGCGCCTCGATCAGCCCCTGGGCCTGGAGCTGGTCGTAGGCCGCCACCACGGTGTAGGGGCTCACGTCGTGCCGGCGCGCGCATTCGCGCACCGAGGGCAGGCGGCTGCCGGGAGGCAGCAGGCGGCTGCGGATGCGCTCGGCAAAGCGCCCGGCCAGCTGGTCGGTGAGGGTCTGGTCGGACGAACGGCTGAGCATGGCGACGCAAGGAGGGGGGACTGTGCTGGCCGACGAACCAATACAGTGCGTTTTGCGCGCTGGCGATCTGTATTGGTGGTGTATTGGTGTGAAGCATAGACTGACCGGCATGTCGATGCAAGAGTTCCTCGCCCTGCTGGTGCTGGCCACCGCCATGAGCTTCACGCCCGGGCCCAACACCACGCTGTCCACAGCGCTGGCGGCCAACCGGGGCCTGCGCGGGGCCTTGCACTTCTGCCTGGCCGTGCCGGCGGGCTGGATCCTGCTGATGCTGGCCTGCGGCCTGGGCCTGGGGGCAGCGGTGGTGGCCGTGCCGGCCCTGCGCTGGGGCGTCACGGCCGTGGGGGTGGCCTACATGTTCTGGCTGGCCTGGCAGCTTGCCCGTGTGCGCCAGTTGGGCGAGGCCGATCGTTCCCGCCTGGATGTGAGCTTCGTCCAGGGCGTGGCGCTGCAGTTCGTCAACATCAAGGCCTGGATGCTCGCCCTGGCGCTCACGGCCGGCTGGGTCACCAGCAGTGGAGGGGCACCTGCGGCCAATCCGGGCGAGCGCCTGGCCATCGTGCTGGTGGTGATGGCGGTCTATGCCTTCACCAGCAACCTGACCTACGCGGTCGTGGGCGCCAGCCTGCGCGGCTGGCTGGCGCAGGGGCAGCGTCTGCTGTGGTTCAACCGCACGATGGCGGGCGTGCTGGTGGCCACCGCCTTGTGGATGTTGCGGCTATGAGTCGCGAGCAGCGCGGTCTGTGGCTGGGCGTTGTCGGCGTGGCGATCTTCGCGCTCACGCTGCCCATGACACGTGTGGCGGTGGGCACGCCCGAGGCGCCGCTGATGTCCGGCCTTTTCGTGGCCCTGGGCCGTGCCGTGCTGGCGGCCGTGCTGTCGATCGTCTTCCTGCTGGCCACACGCGCACCGTGGCCGAAGCGCGCCGACTGGCCGGCGCTGTCGCTCACCGCCGGCGGCGTGGTGTTCGGTTTCCCCTTGCTCACCTCGGTGGCGATGCGCCACGTCGAGGCCGTGCACGCCAGTGTCATCGTGGGCGTGCTGCCGCTGGCCACCGCCGTGGTCGGTGCCTTGCTGCATCGCCAGCGGCCGGCGCCGCGTTTCTGGCTGTGTGCCGGCCTGGGCAGCGTGCTGGTGGTGGCCTTTGCGCTGCTGAACTCAGGACAGGGTGGGCTGCGCCTGCACCCGGCCGACCTGCTGCTGCTGGCCGCCATGGCCTGCGCTGCGGTCGGCTATGCCTATGGGGCCCGCTTGTCGCAGCACATGCGCGCCGAGCACGTGATCTGCTGGGCGCTGGTGGCCTCGCTGCCGGTGACGCTGCCGCTGGCCTGGGTGACCTGGCCGGCCCAGGCCCTGCCGGCCAGCGCCTGGGGCGCCTTCGCCTACGTGTCGGTGGGCTCGATGTGGCTGGGCTTCTTTGCGTGGTATCGCGGCCTGGCCCTGGGCGGCACCGTGCGTGTGAGCCAGGTGCAGCTGCTGCAACCCTTCCTCACGATGCTGTTCGCCGTGCCGCTGCTGGGCGAGCGGCTCGATGCCCTCACACTCGCCTTCGGTGCCGCCGTGGTGGCCACCGTCTTCCTGGGCAAGCGGGCCCCCATCGACACCCGCACGCCAAGCACACCGACCCTGTCCCCGAGGAGCCCTGCATGACCTTCGCCTGGCAACTGGCCCGACGCGCCGACCGCATGAACCCGTCCATCATTCGCGAGATCCTCAAGGTCACCGAGCGGCCGGGCATCCTGTCGCTGGCCGGCGGCCTGCCCTCACCCGACACCTTCCCCGCCGAAGCGATGCGCGTGGCTGCCGACAAGGTGCTGCGCGAGTCCCCGCGCGAAGCCCTGCAATACGCGGCCAGCGAAGGCTATGCGCCTCTGCGCGAGTGGGTGGCCGAGCATCTGGGCCGCCAGGGCATGGCCGTGTCGCCGGGCCAGGTGCTGATCACCACGGGCTCGCAGCAGGGGCTGGACCTGTGCGGTCGCCTGCTGCTCGATGCCGGCAGCCGCGTGCTGGTCGAGACGCCCACCTACCTGGGCGCCCTGCAGGCCTTTGCGCCCAACGAGCCGCAAGTGGACGAAGTGGCCAGCGATGACGACGGCCCCGTGCCCGAGGCGCTGGCCGAGGCCACCACGCGCGGCGGCGACCGGGCGCGCTTCCTCTACGTGCTGCCCAACTTCCAGAACCCGAGCGGGCGCTGCATGAGCGAGGCGCGCCGTGCGGCCCTGGTGGACGCCGCCCAGGCGGCCGGCCTGCCGCTGCTGGAAGACAACCCCTATGGCGACCTGTGGTTCGACACGCCACCGGCGCCCACCCTGGCCTCGCGCTGGGCCGAGGGCACGGTCTACCTGGGCAGCTTCTCGAAGGTGCTCGCGCCGGGCCTGCGCCTGGGCTACGTGGTGGCGCCGAGCGCGCTGTACCCCAAGCTGCTGCAGGCCAAGCAGGCGGCCGACCTGCACACGCCGGTGTTCAACCAGCGCGTGGTGCACGAGGTGATCCGCGACGGTTTCCTCGACACCCACGTGCCCACGATCCGCGCGCGCTATGCCGCGCACCGCGATGCGATGGAAGCGGCATTGCGCCGTCATGCGCCGGCCGGCTGCCGCTGGACCACCCCGCAAGGCGGCATGTTCTTCTGGCTGACGCTGCCCAGCGAGATCGACAGCCTGGCCCTGCTGCCGCTGGCGGTCGAGGCCGGTGTGGCCTTCGTGCCCGGGGCGGCCTTCTATGCGCGCACCCCGCAAGCCAACACCTTGCGCCTGTCCTTTGTCACACTGGCACCCGAGCAGATCGAGCGCGCGGTCGCCCTGCTGGGCGGCGTGCTCAAGGACGTGCTGGCACGCACGCCCGTTCTCACCCCCTGAGCTTCACCCTCTCAGCCCCACCCCATGAGCGTCCATCCCTACCGCACCGTCGATGTCTTCACCGCCGAGCCCCTGCGCGGCAACCCGCTGGCCGTTGTCTTTGATGCCGAAGGCCTGAGCGATGCGCAGATGCAGGACATCGCGCGCTGGATCAACCTCTCGGAAACCACCTTCCTGCTGCCGCCGACCGACGCGGGCGCCGACTACCGCGTGCGCATCTTCACGCCGGGCGGTGAGCTGCCCTTTGCCGGCCACCCCACGCTCGGCACCTGCCATGCCTGGCTCGAGGCCGGCGGGCGACCGCAGCACGACGACGAGGTGGTGCAGCAATGCGGCGTGGGCCTTGTGCGCATCCGCCGCAGTGGGGCACGACCCGCCTTCGCGGCGCCGCCGATGCGCGCCAGCGAGGTGGCCCCTTCGATGCAGCGCGAGATCCTCGCTGCCCTGGGCCTGCGGCCCGAGCAGGTCCAGGCCGTGAGGATGCTCGTCAACGGCCCCCATTGGCTGAGCCTGTTGCTCGACAGCGCCCAGACCGTGCTGTCGCTGGAACCCGATCATCGGGCCCTGGCCACGCTGGCCAAGGTCGGGGTCATCGGGGCCCATGCCGACGGTGGTGACGCGCAGTTCGAGGTGCGCGGTTTCGTCAGCCATGCCGGCGTCCCCGAAGACCCGGTGACCGGCAGCCTCAACGCCGCGCTGGCGCAATGGCTCATCGCCGAAGGCCGGGCCCCGCGCCGCTACGTGGCTGCGCAGGGCACGCGGCTGGGGCGGGCCGGGCGCGTCTTCATCGAGGCCGACGACCACCACGTCTGGGTGGGCGGTGACACCGTCACCTGCATCCGGGGAGAGTTGCACCTGTGAATGCCTGCATCGATCACCTCGTGGTGGCCGCGGCCAGCCTGGAGCAGGGGGTGGCCTGGTGCGAGGCCACCCTGGGCCTGCGGCCCACGGCGGGCGGGCAGCATCCGCTGATGGGCACGCACAACCGCATCTTCGACATCTCCGGTCCGGGCCATGCCCGTGTGTACTTCGAGATCATTGCCATCGACCCCCACGCCCCGCCGCCGGGCCGCGTGCGCTGGTTCGATCTCGACGACCCGGCCCTGCAGGCCGCGGTGGCCCTCGAGCCGCGGCTGGTCCACTTCGTGGCCCGTTGCGACGATGCCGCGCTGGCCGTGCAGTGCCTCGCGGCCCTGGGGATCGATCGCGGGGAGGTGCTGGCGGCCGAGCGGCCCACACCCCGAGGCCTGCTGCGCTGGCGCATCACGGTGCGCCCCGACGGTCAGCGCCTGATGCGTGGCGCCTTGCCCACTTTGATCCAGTGGGGGGCGACCCATCCGGCCGATCACCTGCCGGACAGCGGCGTGCGGTTGCAGCGCCTCGTGGCGGCGGCCCCGCCGCGCGAAGCGCCCGCATTGCTGATGGCCTACGAGGCCCTGGGCTTGCGCCATGTGGCGGTCGAGCCGGGGCGCGGTGCGCCCCTGCAGGCCGAGCTGAGCACCCCGCTGGGCCTGGTGACGCTGTCGGCCTGGGCCGGGCAAACCTGAGGAGACTGGAGTGACCGAAGACCTCTTCCGCGAAGACAGCCATCTGCGCGAGTGCACTGCCACCGTGCGCGCCGTCACCGACCACGGCGTGCTGCTCGATCGCACGGTCTTCTATCCGTTGGGCGGGGGTCAGGCCGGCGACAGTGGCGAGCTTCGGTGGGGCGATGGCCAGGTGCTGCGTATCGCCGACACCCGCAAGGGCACCGAGCCTGGCGAGATCGTGCATGTGCCCGCGCCTGGGCAGGAGCACCTGCTGGCCCGCCTGGCATCCGGACAGGCAGTGACTGCCACCATCGACTGGGAGCGCCGCCATCGCCACATGCGCTTCCACACGGCCACACATCTGCTGTGCGCCCTCATCCCGCACCCGGTGGACGGCTGCTCCATCACCGCCGACTACGCGCGGCTCGACTTCCACATGACCGAGCCGCTCGACAAGGATGCCCTCAACGAAGGCCTGGCCCGCCTGGTGGCCGAAGACCATGCGGTCAGCCACAGCTGGATCACCGATGAGGCGCTCGACGCCAACCCCCAGCTCGTGCGCAGCATGAGCGTGCAGCCTCCGCGTGGCTCCGGCCGGGTGCGCGTGCTGAAGATCGACGGCGTCGATCTTCAGCCCTGCGGCGGCACCCATGTGGCCCGCACGGCCGAGATCGGTGCGGTCGTGGTCACGAAGATCGAGAAGAAGAGCGCCAGGACCCGACGCGTCGTGCTGGGCTTCGACGGGCCCGCAACCCCTTGAACGCGGGTCAACCGACTGTCCTCGAGCGCGTTGATCCGTTCACGGACAGGGGCGCTCGGAGGAGCAGTGGGAGTGGAGAGACAGACAGCCGAGGGACAGCATGCGATTGCGGGATCGGCTCGGCCGCGCTCGGCCCTGGTCGACGTGGGCAAGGGCCTGGGGATCCTGCTGGTCGTCTTCGGCCACAACGCCTGGGTGGCTGACCACCTGCTCTGGCTGGACGAGGTCATCAGCACCTTCCGGCTGCCGCTGTTCTTCTTTCTTGCGGGCGTGACCTTCCCCGCAGTGCGCAGCCTTGGCGACACCGCCAGGCGCCGAGCCGACGCGCTGCTCAAGCCTTTTGTCGTGGTGGTGCTGGTGTATGCGCTCACCCATGCGACGCGAGCGGATGTGACCCTGGAATCCACCTTGCTGTCGCTGACCTACGCGACCGGCTTCACCCTGGTCTGGGTCCCGATGTGGTTCCTGCCGCACCTGTGGCTGGTGAGCGTGGCGGCCGCGGCCTATCTTCACGGGGTGGCGCCCCGCCTGACGACGGCCTGGGCCCGGGCGGCAGTGCTCGCCGCCATGGCCCTGGCAGGGGCGTGGGTCATCCACCTCTTCCACAACCCGGTCGACGACACGGCGTGCATGCACCACACCCGCTTCAGCACCGACCTGTTCGCCTGCGGCCTGCCCTTCAGTGCAGATG
>CAZKGD010000034.1:0-12477 GCA_964552215.1 uncultured Caldimonas sp. | reverse complement strand
TCTTCCTCGCCGGCCAGCATCTGAAGCGGCAGGTGCTGACCTTGAAACCGCATCCTTTGTGGATCGCGTTCGCCGCGGCGATCTTCGCTGCCCTGTGGTTCGGTTTTCACCAGACCATCAACTTCAACTTCCGCAGCTACGGCCATCCCCTGGTGGTCCCGGTACAGGCGCTGGCTGCCATCTATCTGGCCCTGGCCCTGTGCCACACGCTGGGCCAATGGCCGGCGGCGAGGGGGCTGCTGTCCTATGTTGGGCAAGGCAGCCTCTTCATCCTGGTGTTCCATTCCCCCCTCCAGGCCAAGGCCTTGACCTGGTTGGGGCGATGGCCCGGGCCCGGCGTCCTGTCCATGCTTCTGTCCTTTGCAGCAGCCGTGGGCCTCAGCCTGCTGCTGTGGGAAGGGGTCCGCCGGCAGCGCTTTCTGTCGTGGCTGCTGCTGCCCCGGTCCTGGGCGGCTCCGCGCCGGATAGACGTGGCAGTCTAGTCAGATACAGGGTAAACCAGAGGCTGGTCTGTGCGGCGATCGCGCCAGACTACGGCGCCCGCGAGTGGTTCGCGGAGACCCGACTCTTGCATGAACTCCAACGACACGAGCTCCGCCCCGATCACCGCCGCTCGCCCCTGGCTGGCCCAGTACGGCGATCACATCCCCCGCACACTGCCGCCACCGGCGCATCGGCATCTGGCCTCGCTGATCGGTGCGGCCTGCCAGCGCTATCGCGACCAGGTGGCCTTCACCACCTGCATGCCCAACGGCATGCACGCTTCGATCACCTTTGCGCAGGTCGAGGCCCTGTCCGATCAGTTCGCGGTGTATCTGCGCGAGGTGCTGGGCCTGCCTGCCGGCGCCCGCGTGGCGCTGCAGACGCCCAACTGCCTGGCCTACCCGGTGGTGGCCTTCGGCATCTTCAAGGCGGGCTGCGTGCTGGTGAACACCAACCCGCTGTACACGCCCAAGGAGATGGCCCACCAGTTCAAGGACTCGGGGGCCGAGGCGCTGGTCATCGTGGACATGTTCGCCGACAAGCTCGAGGCCATCCTCGCGCAGACCAAGATCAAGCGCGTCATCGTGGCCGAGGTCTCGCAGTTCTTCTCGATGATCCCGCGCGGCGTGATCCGCCTCGTGCAGAAGTGGTGGAACCGCACGCTGCCCTCCATCACCGTCGATCACATCCGCCTGCCCCAGGCTCTGGCCGAAGGACGTGCGGCACTCCAGTCCAAGGGCATCCGCGTGACCGACTACACCCGCGAGCAGGGCCCCGAAACCCTGGCGGCGCTGCAGTACACCGGCGGCACCACCGGCGTGGCCAAGGGCGCGATGCTCACCCACGGCAACCTGCTGGCCAACCACGACCAGGCCTATGCCATGGGCCGTGCGCTCATCCACGAGGGCAAGGAGGTGGTGCTCACGGCCCTGCCGCTGTACCACATCTTCGCCTTCACGTTCAACCTGATGTGCTTCTTCACGGCCGGCGCACGCAACGTGCTCTCGCCCAACCCGCGGCCCATCGGCAACCTGCAGCGCGCCTTCGACAACTACCCCATCACATGGATGAGCGGCGTCAACACGCTCTACAACGCCTTGCTCAACGAGGAATGGTTCACGGCCTTCCCGCCCAAGCACCTGCGTGCGGCGGTGGCCGGAGGTGCCGCCTTGCAGCATGCGGTGGCCGAGCGCTGGCGTCGTGTCACGAATACCGTCATCGCCGAAGGCTATGGCCTGACCGAGACCTCGCCGGTGGTGGCCTTCAACCCGCTCACCGGCAAGCAGAAGCCCGATGCCATCGGCATCCCGGTGCCGGCCACCGAGGTGCGCCTGGTCGATGACCAGGGTCGTGACGTGCCGCCGGGCGCGCCGGGCGAACTGCTCGTGCGCGGTCCGCAGGTCATGCAGGGGTACTGGCAGCGTCCCGAGGACACCGCCCAGGTGCTCAAGGACGGCTGGCTGTGCACGGGCGACGTGGCCGTGATGGACGAGGAGGGCTACTTCCGCATCGTCGACCGCAAGAAGGACATGATCCTGGTCAGCGGCTTCAACGTCTACCCCAACGAGGTGGAGGATGCGATCGCCCAGCTCGACGCCGTGCTGGAGGTGGCCGTGATCGGTGTGCCCGACGCCAAGACCGGCGAGGCGGTGCGCGCCTACATCGTGCCGCAGGCCGACGGCTTGACCGAGGAGCAGGTGAGGGCGCACTGCAAGGGCCTGCTCACCGACTACAAGCTGCCCAAGGCCGTGGAGTTCCGCACCGAGCTGCCCAAATCCCCCATCGGCAAGATCCTGCGCAAGGACCTGCGTGATGAATACCGTGCCCGCCAGAAGAACTGAACCATGCTGACCGAACTCGAAACCCGCCTGCTGGGCCTCATGATGATGGTGATCATGCTGGGCATGGGCGCCTCGCTCACCTTCAAGGATTTCCGCATCGCCTTCCGCAAGCCCCAGGGCATCCTGATCGGCCTGCTGTGCCAGTACGCCATCATGCCCTTCCTGGGCTACCTGATGACCGTGGCCCTGGGCCTGCCGCCGGCGCTGGCCATCGGCCTCATCCTGATGGGCTGCATGCCCGGCGGCACCACCTCTAACATCTTTGCCTACTTCAGCAAGGGGGTGCTGGCGCTGTCCATCATGATGACCATCTGTTCCACCCTGGTCGCCGTGGTCATGGTGCCGGTGCTGCTCCAGTTCTACTCGGGCCTCACCGGCCTGCCTTCGGAGTACACGGTGCCTGCAGGCAACGTGGCACAGGTGCTGGTGGTGCTCATCGTACCCACGCTGATCGGCATCGCCATGCGCAAATGGAACCCCAACGTGGGGGCCACCGTCGAGCTCGTCGGCGGCTTCCTGGGGGTGGTCGTGATCCTGTTCCTGGTGCTCACCTGGGTGCCGCGCAACCACCAGCTGCTCTTCACCACGCCGGGCACGGTCTATTTCGCGGCCATCGGCTTGGGGCTGATCGGCATGGCGCTGGGCTATGGCCTGTCGCGCCTGCTGCGCCAGGACGCCCGGCGCAGCCGCACCATCGCGCTGGAGACCGGCATCCAGAACGGCCCGCTGGCGGTGCTGATCGTGCTGCTGACCTTCCGCGATTCCCTCCAGCAGGAGGTGCTGCTGATCCCGGTGCTGTACTCGCTCTTCATCGTGCTCACGTCCAGTGCGGTCACGGTGTGGTTCCGGCGCATCACCACCCGGGAGGAGCTGGCCCGCGACCAGGCCAAGGTGCCCACGGCGGTCAAGCCCGTCCCCGGCGCCAAGGCAGCCTGAGCCGAGGCAGCGAGGCGCGGACGGAACTCGTCCGCCGTCCGCGCCTCGAACCGGGCATGTCTTCGTCCGCCCGCTCCTCCGGCTGGCGCGCCAGGCTGCCCGGAGTGCTCGGCGGCCTGGGTGTGCTGACGGCCCTCATGGCGATGCCGGCGGCGGCCAGCGACACGGTGCGCACCGGCGAAGTGCGCGCCCAGCTCATCGCCCATGCCCCCGACGGGCTGGCCCCCGGCCGACCGCTGTGGCTGGGGCTGAAGCTGGAGCACGCTCCCCACTGGCACACCTACTGGAAGAACCCGGGCGACTCGGGTCTGCCCACCACCCTGGCCTGGACACTGCCGGCCGGCGTCCAGGCCGGCGAGATCGACTGGCCCACGCCCGAGCGGCTGCCCTTCGGTCCGCTCATCAACTACGGCTACGAGAACACCGTGGTGCTGCCGGTGCCGGTCCAGGTGGATGCGGCGTGGTCGGCTTCGCGCCTGGACGTGGTCCTGCAGGCCGACTGGCTGGTGTGCAAGACCGAGTGCATCCCGCAGTCCGGCGACTTCCGCCTGAGCCTGCCGGCCGATGGCCGTCCGCTCCTGACCCATGCCCGTGACTTCGAGGCCGCCTGGGCGGCCCGCCCGGCGCAATGGGCCGGTGCCCGCGCCACGGCGCGTGTCGAGGGTGGCGCCCTGCAGGTGGGCGTGGACGGGTTGCCGCCCGACGTGCAGGGGCGCCCGGCCGAGGTCTTCCCCGAAACCGCCGGAGTCCTGGAGCCGGCGGCGCCCTTCACCCAGGACTGGCAGGATGACGGCTGGCGCTCGGCCCTGCCGCTGAATGCGCAGCGCAGCGCCGCTCCCGATGTGCTGCCCCTCGTCCTGCGCTTCGGCCCGGACCAGGCGCTGCGGGTCACGGCCAGCGTCGAAGGCGGCTGGCCCGCCGGGGCGGCGCCGCCCACCGTGTCGCCGGCGCTGCAGGCCGCCCTGGAGGCCAACGCCCGCGACGCCGCGTCACGCGCTGAAGCCCCCGCGATGGGCTGGGGCCTGGCCCTGCTGGCGGCGGCCGTGGGCGGGCTGCTGCTCAACCTGATGCCCTGCGTGTTTCCGGTCCTGTCCCTGAAGCTGCTGGGCGCCGTCCAGCACGCGCACTCGCCTCGCGAACGGATGGCCGGCGGCCTGGCCTACACCGCCGGGGTGGTGCTGTCCTTCCTGGCCCTGGCGGGTCTGCTGCTGGCGCTGCGTTCGGCCGGCGAGCAACTCGGCTGGGGTTTCCAGCTCCAGTCCCCGGCTGTGGTGGCGGCCCTCGCGGTGCTCTTCACCGTCATCGGCTTGAACCTCGCTGGCGTGTTCGAGTTCGGCAGCCTGCTGCCCTCGGGCGTGGCGTCGGCGCGGGCCCGCCACCCCATGGCCGACAGTTTTCTCTCCGGCCTGCTGGCGGTGGCGGTGGCGTCGCCTTGCACGGCGCCCTTCATGGGCGCCTCCCTCGGTCTGGCCGTCACCTGGCCACCGGCCCAGGCGCTGAGCGTGTTTGCCGCGCTGGGCCTGGGCATGGCCTTGCCCTACCTGCTGGTGACGGCCGTGCCGGCCCTTGCGAAGCGCCTGCCGCGTCCGGGGGCCTGGATGGCGCAGTTCCGCACGGCCATGGCTTTCCCGATGTTCGCCACGGTGGTCTGGCTCCTGTGGGTGCTGGGCCACCAGGTCGGCGTCGATGGGGCGGCTGTCTGGCTGGGGGTGCTGGTCGCCCTGGGCTTTGCCGCCTGGGCCTGGGCCAGCCCGGGTTTCAGCCGGCGTGCGCGCTGGGGCTGGGGCCTGCCGGGCCTCCTCGTGCTGGGCGGCATGCTGGCCTGGGCCGGCCCGGCCCTGCGCGAGCCCCCCGGGGTCGCGGCCGCGCCGGCCACGAGGGCGGCCGAGGACCCCTGGCAGCCCTGGAGCCCGCAGGCCGTGCAGACGGCGCTGGCCCAGGGCCAGCCGGTCTTCGTCGACTTCACCGCCACCTGGTGCGTCACCTGCCAGGTCAACAAGCGCACCACCTTGTCACGCGAGGAGGTGCTCGACGACTTCCAGCGCCGTGGGGTGGTGTTGCTGCGTGCCGACTGGACGCGCCGTGACCCGGCCATCACCGAGGCGCTGGCCGCGCTCGGCCGCAACGGCATCCCCGTCTATGCCCTGTACCGGGCGGGCCAGCCCCCGCTCGTGATGTCCGAGATCCTCACCGTGCCCCAGGTTCTCAAGGCCCTCGCCGCGCTCGATGGCCCCGCTTGAGCCTTCCGGCTCTGCCCTGCGCCAGAAGTGCGCGGACTCCGGCTGTCGCATCGAATGAACGAATGCTGGATGAGTGCCGCGGAAGCAGGCTGCGGGTAGACTCTTCCGGTGCGTCCCCGCCTGCCCCGATGACTTCGCCCGAGATCCAGCTCCTCACGCCGGACACGCCGGAGTGGTTCGATGCCACCCGGCGCATCTTCCGCGAGTACGCCGACGCGATCGGCATCGACCTCGGTTTCCAGGGCTTCGAGGAGGAGCTGGCCTCGCTGCCCGGCGAGTACGCCGAGCCCGGCGGCAAGCTGCTGCTGGCCCTGCTCGATGGAGAGCTGGCGGGCTGCGGCGGGTTCCGGCCCGCCCCCGAGGTCGACTACCCCAATGCCTGCGAGATGAAACGCCTGTATGTGCGGCGTGCCTTCCGGCGCTTCGGGCTGGGCCGGGCCCTGGCCGAGGCCCTCATGGACGAGGCCCGCCGCGCCGGCTATTCGGTGATGCTGCTCGACACCCTGGACGACATGGAGGCCGCCCGCGGCCTGTACGTGACGCTGGGCTTCGAGGAGATCCCGCCCTACTATTACAACCCCATCCCCGGGGCCCACTACCTGAAGGTCGATCTCGACGAGAGCGTGACGAGGTACTGAGTCCAGGCTCTGCACGGAGGCGCCCATGAACCCCTTCCGCCACCTGCTCAAGGCCGCCGGCGCCCACCCGCCCGTGGGCACCTGGGTGGTGTCCTCGAACGCCCTGGCCGCCGAGGCCCTGGGCCATGCCGGCTTCGACTGGGCCGTGCTTGACCTCGAACACACCACCACTGACCTCGGCGACCTCGTCCACCTGCTGCAGGCCGTGGGCAACACCCGCATGGTGCCGGTGGTCCGCCTGCCCTGGAACGAACCGGTGATGGTCAAGCGTGTGCTCGACGCCGGCGCGCTGACGGTGATGTTTCCCTTTGTGCAGAACGCCGAGGAGGCCCGCCGGGCCGTGGCGGCCACCCGTTACCCGCCCGAGGGGGTGCGCGGTGTGATGGGCCTGAGCCGCGCCACCCGCTATGGCACGGCCCCCCAGGCCCTGCGCCATGCCAACCAGTCGGTGGGCGTGATCGTGCAGATCGAGACCCGCGAGGCCCTCGAAGAGCTCGAAGCCATTGCCACGGTGCCGGGGGTCGATGCCGTCTTCGTTGGCCCGGCAGACCTTTCCGCGAGCCTGGGCCACCTCGGCGAGCCTGCCCACCCGCAGGTGATGAAACTGCTGGCCCGGGCCGTGGACCGCTGCAAGGCCCTGGATCGGCCGGTGGGCACCATGGGGGCCTCGGCCGAACTCGTGGCCCAGTACCGCGCGATGGGTTTCGATTTCGTCGGCGTAGGCAGCGACCTCGGCCTGATGATGCGTGGGGCCCAGGCGGCTCTGTCGGCGCTGCGCACCCAGGACACCACCATCGTCCACTCGGTGACGGCCGGCACGCTCACGCGCTGAACGCCCCGTCCCGGTTACAGCGAGGTACGCCCTTAGGATGGCACCCCAGCATTCCGGCTGACCCAAGCATGGCCTTGACCGAACCTGTCCCCCTGGAGTTGCGCCTGGACGCCTGGCGCCTGGCCCTGCGTCCCGACCTGGGGGGGTGTGTCGCCGGGCTGTGGCATCGCGGGCGGCCTGTGCTGCGCAGCACCGAGCCGCTGGCCCTTGCCGAAGCACGCCGCGCCGCGTCCTACCCCCTGGTCCCGTATTCCAATCGCATCGCCGATGGCCAGATGACCTGGCGAAACCGCGAACATGTGTTGCGGCTCAACGTGGCGGGCAGTCCGCATCCGATGCACGGCGTGGGCTTCCAGCGGCCCTGGGCCGTCGCCCGCTGCAGTGCCACCGAAGCCGAACTGACGCTCGCCCACAGGCCGGATGCCGACTGGCCCTTCGCCTTCGAGGCTGTGCAGCGCATCAGTTTGCGCGACGAGGGGGTGCGCTTCGAGTTGGAAGCCACCCACCGCGGCCCGGGCACTGCGCCCATGGGCCTGGGCTGGCACCCATTCTTCCTTAAACGCCCAGGCAGCCGCCTGCAGGCCGAGGTCGGCGGGCGCTGGGAGATGGACGAGCGTCAACTGCCCACCGAGCATCGCTCCTGCCCCTCCCTGGACGCAGAGATCGCTCACCTGCAGCTCGACCATTGCTTCACCGGCTGGCGGGGTGAGGCCCGTCTGAGCGATGACACCTTTGTCCTGCGCCTGAGCGCCTCCACCGACCACCTCGTGGTCTTCACCCCGCCGCACCGTCCCGACTACGCCGTCGAACCGGTGAGCCATGCCAACAACGCCATCCACCGCAACGATCCCCTGGCCCATGGCCTCGTGGCCCTGGCCGACGGCGAGACCGTTGCCGCCTGGATGCAGATCGATCTCCTGGACGCCCGCCCATGACCGCCCACGCCGACGCCCTGCACCCTGCCACCGGCACGCCTGCCCTCCTGGGGGAGTCGCCGCTGTGGCATCCGGTCGAGCAGTGCCTCTATTACTGCGACATTCCCGGCCTCCGCCTGCATCGGCTCGACCCGACCACCGCCCGGCTCGACACCTGGGACTTCGAGACCGACGTGTCCGCCTGTGTCCCAGCCCGGCGCGGCGGGCTGGTGCTCACGCTGCGCAGCGGCATCGTGCACTTCGATCCCGCCACGGGCGCATCTACCTCATTGGTCGCGGCCCCCTACGATCCCGCTCGCGAACGCTTCAACGATGCCAAGTGCGATCCTGCCGGCCGCTTGTGGGCGGGCACGATCTACGAGCCGCGCGACCCGCCCTTGGCGGCGCTGTATTGCCTGGACGAGACCGGTCGCCTGACCCGTCGCGCCGACGGCATCACGGTCTCCAATGGCCTGGCCTGGAGCCCTGACGCCCGCACGATGTACTGGTCCGACACCAAGGCTCACACCATCTACGCCTTCGACTATGACCTTGTCCGCGGCGACCTGGGCGAGCGGCGCGTCTTCGCGCGCTTCGAGCGCCGCGCCGAGGGCCAGCTGCTGGAGAGCTACGGTGGTCGTCCGGACGGCGCGGCAGTGGATGCCGAAGGCTGCTACTGGGTGGCGATGTTTGAAGGCGCGCGCGTGCTGCGGCTGTCGCCGCGCGGCGAGGTGCTGCATGAACTGCGCCTGCCGGTGCGTTGCCCCACCATGCCCTGCTTCGGCGGGCCCGACCTGCGCACCCTCTACATCACCACGGCCCGAGAAAAACGCCCTGCCGAGGAACTGGATGCCCAACCCTGGGCGGGCCGGGTGCTGCAGGTGAGGGTGGACGTGCCGGGACTCCCGGCGGCCGTCTGCGCTGTCTGATCCTGGGTCAAGGCCGGCGTTAGCGGCAAGCGCTGCCTCCGGCAAGCCCCTGTCGGACGGACGCGACAAAGTCGCGGCACACAGGGGGATGGAAAGTACGTGGGGGTTTCCACGTATAATCCCGAGGCTTTGCCGCAACCAACTGTAACTTTCGTGCCCGACATGCCCGAACGGAACCCGAACGGCCATGTGCTGGCGCAGACGGCGCAACCGGCGCCGCAGGCCCATGACCCCCAAGGTCATTGGCGCGACGACTGGAAACAGGAAGATGCGGATGAAGCCGAGCACTTCAAGCCCCTGACGCGAGAACAAGCGTTGGCCTTGCGTGCGAAGCACCCGCCGCTCTCGCCCTGGCGGGTGGTCATGGCCCAGGCCGTGGCGGGGTTGGTGGTGGCTGCGCTGGCGTGGCTTGTCACCGGCAAGGGCGAGACGGTCGTCTCGGCGCTGATCGGCGCGGCGGTCGTGGTGGTGCCGGGGGCCCTCTTGGCCCGAGGCATGACCGGCGCTCCTGGGGCGAATCCCGGCACGGTGGTGCTGAGGTTCATGGTCTGGGAGTTGGTGAAGATCGTCGTGGCCGTTGCCATGCTGGTGGCGGCCGCCAAACTCGTGCCCAACCTGAGCTGGCTGGCCGTGCTGGCCGCGATGGTGGTGTGCTTGAAAGTGAATGGGGCGGCCCTGCTTTGGCGGGGTCGGGTGAAACAGACACAAACCGTCGCCGCAAGCGACCGTTGACGAGAACGAACGATGGCAGCCGAAGGACAAGCGCTCACCGCCGGTGATTACATCACCCACCACCTGGTCCACCTGCAGAACAAGAAGCAGACCGAGATCATCGACTTCTCGGTCATCAATGTCGATTCCCTGTTCTGGTCCTCCCTGCTGGGCATCTTGACCGTGATGTTCATGGCCTATGTCGCCCGGCGGGTCCACGCCGGCGTGCCCGGCCGCCTCCAGGGCCTGGTCGAAATGCTGGTCGAGAGGGTCGACAACCAGGCCAGGTGCATCGTCCACAACGAGACCTCGCGCCGCGCCGTCTCCGCCGCAGCCCTGACCGCCTTCGTCTGGATTTTCCTGATGAACGCGATGGACCTGGTGCCGGTCGACTTCATTCCCCAGATCTGGCATTTCGCCGGTCCGGCCATGGGTTTCCCTGATTACATGCGCGTGGTCGCCACGGCCGACCTGTCCATCACCCTGGGCATGTCCACCTTCGTGCTGGCCATGTGCCTGTACTACGGCATCAAGGTCAAGGGCCTGGGCGGCTTCGTGAAGGACCTGTTCTCGGCGCCTTTCCATGCCCACGGCTTCGCCGCCGTGCTGCTGGCCCCCTTCAACTTCCTGCTCAACCTCATCGAGTACGCCGCCAAGACCATCTCGCACGGCATGCGACTGTTCGGCAACATGTACGCGGGTGAGCTGGTCTTCATGCTGATCGCCCTGATGGGGGCGGGCGCGGCCCTGTCGCTGAGCGGCTCGCTGCTCTTCGTCGGCCACGTGATTGCCGGCACGATCTGGGCCCTGTTCCACATCCTGGTGATCACCTTGCAGGCCTTCATCTTCATGATGCTGACGCTGATCTACGTCGGCCAGGCCCACGAAAGCCACTGAGTTTCAAACCGCCGGGGGGTGTTGGTCCGCCGGCTTTTTTTCGGTTTTTTCTTCCGTCCGTCAACAACCTTCCAATAGGAGCAATCATGGAAAACATTCTGGGTCTTGTCGCGCTGGCTTGCGGTCTGATCGTGGGCCTCGGCGCCATCGGCGCTTCCATCGGCATCGCGCTGATGGGTGGCAAGTTCCTCGAGTCGTCGGCCCGCCAACCCGAGCTGATGAACGAGCTGCAGACCAAGATGTTCATTCTGGCCGGCCTGATCGACGCGGCCTTCCTGATCGGCGTGGCCATCGCCCTGCTGTTCGCCTTCGCCAACCCGTTCGTGCTCGCCTGATCGGCTTCATTTCTCTCTTTGCGGATTCCGATCCGTCTTCGATTCCAGAGAAACGAAAGGCCTGATCCATGAACATCAACGCGACACTCGTTGCGCAGTTCGTGGTCTTTGGCATCCTGATGTGGTTCACGCTGAAATACGTGTGGCCGCCCATCACCAAAGCCCTCGACGAACGCGCGCAGAAAATCGCCGACGGTCTGGCTGCGGCCGACAAGGCCAAGGCCGAGCTCGCCACCGCCAACCAGCAGGTCCAGCAGCAGCTGGCCGCTTCGCGCGACGAAACCTCCAAGCTGCTGGCTGACGCCGAGCGTCGGGCCCAGGCCATCATCGACGAGGCCAAGAAAAAGGCCGGCGAGGAAGGCGAGAAGATCGTTGCCGCGGCCCGTGCCGAAGCCGACCAGCAGGTCGTCCAGGCCCGCGAGGCCCTGCGTGAGCAGGTCGCCACGCTGGCTGTGAAGGGTGCCGAACAGATCCTGCAGCGCGAGGTCAACGCCTCGGTGCATGCCGATCTGCTCAACCGCCTGAAAACCGAGCTGTGACCATGGCCGAGCTTGCAACCATCGCACGTCCCTACGCCGAGGCCCTGTACCGGGTGGCCGGTGCCAACGCGGCCCAGCTCGCCGACCAGGTCGACGCGCTGGCCGCCGTGGCCGCCGAACCCCAGGTGCGCCAGTTCGCCGCCAACCCCAAGGTCAGCGCCGAACAGGTCTTCGAGCTCTTCACCTCCGTGATCAAGTCGCCGCTGGGCAAGGAAGCCTCGAACTTCCTGCGCACCGTGATCGACAACGACCGCGTGGCCGCTATCCCCGAGATCGCAGCCCAGCTTCGTTCGCTGATCAACGCCGCGGCCGGTGCGGCCGAGGCGCGCATCGTCAGCGCGTATCCGCTGGCCGATGACCAGCTGGCCCAGTTGCTGCCTGCGCTCGAAAGGCGCTTCGGCCGCAAGCTGAACGCCAAGGTGGAGGTCGAGCCTGCGCTGATCGGTGGCGTGCGTGTGGTGGTGGGCGACGAGGTGCTCGACACCTCGGTCAAGGCACGACTCGAACGCATGAAGGTGGCGCTGACGGCCTGAGGCCCACAACGCTTTAACGCAACGGTCTAACGCAACGGTTCTTTGCCCGGGAAGGTCCCGGGCCCGAACCCGGTTCAGGCCCCGGGCCGACAACCAGACTGGGAGTACGCAATGCAACTGAATCCCGCAGAAATTTCCGAACTCATCAAGAGCCGCATCGAGGGTCTCGGCGCCTCTGCCGACATCCGCAACCAGGGCACCGTGGTATCGGTGACGGACGGCATCTGCCGTATCCATGGCCTGTCCGACGTGATGCAGGGCGAGATGCTTGAATTCCCGGGCAACACCTTCGGCCTGGCGCTCAACCTCGAGCGCGATTCCGTGGGCGCGGTGATTCTGGGCTCCTACGAGCACATCTCCGAAGGCGACACGGTCAAGTGCACCGGCCGCATCCTGGAAGTGCCCGTGGGCCCCGAACTCATCGGCCGCGTGGTCAACGCCCTGGGTCAGCCCATCGACGGCAAGGGCCCGATCAACGCCAAGATGACCGACGTGATCGAAAAGGTCGCGCCCGGCGTGATCGCCCGCCAGTCGGTGTCGCAGCCGCTGCAGACCGGCCTGAAGTCCATCGACTCCATGGTGCCGATCGGCCGTGGCCAGCGCGAGCTGATCATCGGCGACCGCCAGACCGGCAAGACCGCCGTGGCGA
>CAZKGD010000033.1:0-27980 GCA_964552215.1 uncultured Caldimonas sp. | reverse complement strand
TCGATGTCGAAGGTCGGGTCGGCCTCGGCGTAGCCCAGGCGCTGCGCCTCCTTCAGCACCGTGCCGAAGTCCAGGCCCTTGGCGCGCATCTCGCTGAGGATGAAGTTCGTCGTGCCGTTGATGATGCCGGCGATCCACTGGATGCGGTTGGCCGTGAGGCCTTCTCGCAGGGCCTTGATGATGGGAATGCCGCCGGCCACCGCCGCCTCGAAGGCCACCATCACGCCCTTGTCGCTGGCTGCCGCGAAGATCTCGGTACCGTGCACGGCCAGCAGGGCCTTGTTGGCCGTGACCACGTGCTTGCCCGAGGCGATGGCCTTGAGCACCAGTTCACGGGCCCGGGTGGTGCCCCCGATCAGCTCGACGACGATGTCGACCTTCGGGTCGGTCACCACCGCATCGAGATCGTCGGTGAGCGCCAGCCCGTCGCCGAGCGCGGCCCGGGCCTTGGCCAGGTTGCGTGCGCCCACGCGGGCGACTTCGATGCCCCGCCCGGCGCGGCGGCGAATCTCCGCCTGGTTGCGCTCGAGCACCTTGACAACGCCTGAGGCAACGACGCCGGCGCCCAGCAGGCCCAGGCGCAGCGGATTCTGGATGGAGTTCATGGGGTTCATCCCTGAGAGTGACGCTTGCGGTAGTGATCGAGGAAACGCGCGATGCGGCCGATGGCCTCGGCCAGGTCGTCCGAGTTGGGCAGGAAGACCAGGCGGAAGTGATCGGGATGCGGCCAGTTGAAGCCCGTGCCCTGCACGATCAGCACCTTCTCCTCGGCCAGCAACTCGTAGGCGAACTGCTGGTCATCGGCAATCGGGTAGAGCTTGGGGTCCAGGCGCGGGAACATGTACAGCGCCGCCTTGGGCTTCACGCAGGTGACACCGGGGATTTCGGTGAGCAGCTTGTGCGCCAGGTCGCGCTGGCGGCACAGCCGCCCGCCGGGGGCGACCAGGTCCTTGATGCTCTGGTAGCCGCCCAAGGCTGTCTGGATCGCCAATTGGCCCGGCGTGTTCGCACACAGGCGCATCGACGCCAGCATGTTCAGGCCCTCGATGTAGTCGCGCGCGTGCTTCTTCTCGCCCGACACCACCATCCAGCCCGCTCGGTAGCCACACGAGCGGTAGTTCTTCGACAGGCCGTTGAAGGTCACGCACAGCACGTCGTCAGCGAGCGAGGCGATGCTCGTGTGCGTGTTGCCGTCAAAGAGCGTCTTGTCGTAGATCTCGTCGGCGAACACGATGAGCTGGTGCTGACGGGCCACCTCCAGCAACTCCAGCAGCACCGACTCCGGGTACAGCGCACCGGTGGGGTTGTTCGGGTTGATGACCACGAGCGCCTTGGTGCGCGGCGTGATCTTGGCCTTGATGTCGGCGATGTCGGGCATCCAGTCCGACTGCTCGTCGCACAGGTAGTGCACCGGCGTGCCGCCAGACAAGGCCACCACGGCGGTGTAGAGTGGGTAGTCGGGCGCCGGAATGAGCACCTCGTCGCCGTCGTTGAGCAAGGCATTCATGCTCATGGCAATCAGCTCGGAGGCACCGTTGCCGAGATAGACATCATCGACCGTGACGCCGCGGATGTTCTTTTCCTGCGTGTAGTGCACCACGGCCTTGCGCGGTGCAAAGAGGCCCTTGGAGTCGGTGTAGCCTGCCGTGTGAGGCAGATTGCGGATCATGTCCTGCACGATCTCGTCCGGCGGCTCCAGGCCGAACACCGCCAGATTGCCGATGTTCAGCTTGATGATCTTGTGCCCCTCTTCCTCCATCTGCCGGGCCTTTTCGAGCACCGGCCCACGGATGTCGTAGCAGACATTGGCCAGCTTGGCCGATTTGGCGACGGGTTTCACGACGAGACTCCCTGGGAGCAGGCCCTCCGGCAATCCTCTGGCGGGCCGCGGACTATGGCTGGCTGCACACGCTTGCTGCAGTGCAAAACCTATAATTTAACCACAGGCCATGCACCAAACCGCCGCGTCGACGGCACCTGTACCTCCTTTGGATCCAGCCCAGCCGTGAAACTCCAACCCGACCGCAACGACGCCACGCTGAACATCATCACGGCCGTGACGCCGTCGGCCATCAGCGTGAATGCCCAGTCCCACCAAGGCAGTCTGATCGTGCCTTGGCGCGGTGAAGTGCAGGCCTGGGCCTGCCGCGATGTGGATGAACTCACCGCAGGGCACTTCGAGCAGGTGTCCAAGATGGAACCGGAGGTGGTGCTGCTGGGCACTGGGGTGCGGTTGCGTTTTGCCCCTCCCGCCCTGCTGCGCTCACTGATGGTCCGCCGCATCGGGATCGAGACGATGGACACGGCGGCTGCGTGCCGCACTTACAACATCCTGGCCGGTGAAGGGCGCAGCGTCGTGGCCCTGCTGATGTTGGCCCATCGTTGATCGGCGGCGGCGCAATCGCATCCACTCAGGTGATTGCCTGAGGATATCGACAGGTGTGCGGCTATAATCTCCGGCTAGGCCTGAACGGGCGCAACCCTCTTCAAAACCTACATGACGCCAGCCCTCAATAAACCCCTGCCGGACTTTGAAGCGCTTGCCACCAACGGGGTGAAGTACACGCCCCAGGCCTATGCTGGTCAGATCGTCGTGCTGTATTTCTACCCGAAGGACAATACCCCGGGATGCACCACGGAGGCCATGCAATTCCGGGACAAGCACAAGGATTTCGTGAAATCCGGCGCGGTGGTCTTTGGTGTGTCGCGCGACAACATGTCCTCGCACGACAAGTTCAAGCAGAACCTCGAACTGCCGTTCGAGCTGATTGCCGACACCGAGGAGAAGCTGTGCCACATGTTCGGCGTGGTCAAGAACAAGATCATGTACGGCAAGAAGGTCAAGGGTATTGAGCGCAGTACCTTCGTGATCGACGGTGAAGGCGTGCTGCGTCACGAGTGGCGCGGCATCAAGGTCGCCGGCCACGTCGACGAAGTGCTCAAGGTAGTCAAGGCCCTTAAGAAGGCCGCCTGAACCCTGCGGCCCTGGCGCGACGCCTGCATTGCGTTGTCGCGTCGCCCATGCATAATGGGCCCATGCCGTCGCGCCGATCTCCGAGTCGTCCCCACCGCATCCCCGCGAAGCCGCCCAGCTTGCTGTGCGGCTTTTTTGTTTCTGCCGCCTGAAGACCGCCCCCGACGATGCCTCTGCCCAAGCCGCCCACGAAGAAAGCCACCCTGCTCACCCCGTCAGACATCGACGCGCAAAGCGCACCGCGCAAGACCCCCCGATCCCAGAAGACCGAGCCGGCTGCGGCCGCATTGCTGGAGTTGCGGGCCGACACATCCGCTGTCGCCCCTACCCCAGTGCGCCCCGCCTCCCCTGCCCTCGCCACCCCGCCCCGTCCCACGGCCCACCCCAAGCCGCGACGTCCGCGCAGCGAGGGTCCGCCCAAGCTCTTCGTGCTCGACACCAATGTGCTGATGCATGACCCGATGTCGATCTACCGCTTCGAAGAGCACGACATCTACCTGCCAATGATCACGCTGGAGGAACTGGACAGCCACAAGCGTGGCATGTCCGAGGTCGCGCGCAATGCCCGGCAGGTCAGCCGTGAACTCGACGCGCTGGTCGCCCAGACGCCCGCGAGCTTCCCGGAAGGCGTGGCCCTGGCCAAGACGGGGCATCGGGAAGCCGGCGGCCACCTCTTCTTCCAGACGCAGCTGGTGGATGTCCAACTGCCGGCCGGGCTCCCCCAGGGCAAGGCCGACAACCAGATCCTGGGCGTGGTGCAGTCGCTGCGCCAGAAGCATCCCGATCGCGACGTGGTGCTGGTGTCCAAAGACATCAACATGCGCATCAAGGCGCGGGCCCTGGGTCTGCCGGCCGAGGACTACTACAACGACAAGACGCTGGAAGACGGCGACCTGCTCTACACCGGCGTGCTGCCGCTGCCCGCCGACTTCTGGGAGCGCCACGGCAAGACGATGGAGAGCTGGCAGCAAGGCGGCGCCACCTTCTACCGCATCAGCGGCCCGCTGATCCCGGCCCTGCTGGTCAACCAGTTCGTCTACCTGGAGGCTCCCGGCGTGTCGCCGCTGTATGCCAAGGTCACCGAGATCACCGGCAAGACCGCCGTGCTGCGTACGTGCAAGGAATACACCCATCAGAAGAACGCCGTCTGGGGTGTCACGGCGCGCAACCGCGAGCAGAACTTCGCGCTCAACCTGCTGATGGACCCCGAGTGCGATTTCGTCACCCTCACCGGCACGGCCGGCACCGGCAAGACCCTGATGACCTTGGCCTCGGCCTTGAGCCAGGTGCTGGACGAGCGCCGCTACACCGAGGTCATCGTCACGCGCGTGACCGTGCCCGTGGGCGAGGACATCGGCTACCTGCCCGGCACCGAGGAAGAGAAGATGTCGCCGTGGATGGGCGCGCTCGATGACAACCTCGAGGTGCTGGCGCGCACCGATTCGGGCGCCGGGGACTGGGGCCGTGCGGCCACGAACGAGCTGGTGCGCTCGAAGGTGAAGATCAAGAGCATGAACTTCATGCGCGGGCGCACCTTCCTGAACAAGTTCGTGATCATCGACGAGGCCCAGAACCTCACGCCCAAGCAGATGAAGACGCTGATCACCCGCGCCGGCCCCGGCACGAAGATCGTTTGCCTGGGCAACCTCGCGCAGATCGACACGCCCTACCTCACCGAAGGCAGCTCCGGGCTGACCTATGCCGTGGATCGGTTCAAGGGCTGGCCGCACAGCGGCCATGTGACCCTGGCGCGTGGCGAACGCTCGCGCCTCGCGGATTTCGCGAGCGAAGTGCTCTGAAAGCGCGGGCGGTGGCTCAGTAGTCGTCGCCGCCCAGCGCGCCCGGCGCCAGGTTCTCGAACTTGGTCAGCGGCTTCAGGAAGGTCAGCTTGACGGTCCCGACGGGGCCGTTACGCTGCTTGCCGATGATGATCTCGGCCACGCCCGGCTCCTTGCAGGCGTCCTTGGTGTAGTACTCGTCGCGGTAGATGAACATGATGACGTCGGCATCCTGCTCGATCGCGCCCGATTCGCGCAGATCACTCATCATGGGGCGCTTGTCCGTGCGTGTCTCCACGCTCCGGTTCAGCTGAGACAACGCGATCACCGGGCAGCGCAGCTCCTTGGCCAGAGCCTTGAGGCCGCGCGAGATCTCGCCCAATACCGTGGCGCGGTTCTCCTCGCTGCCACCGCCGCTGCCGCTCATCAGCTGCAGATAGTCGATGATGATGAGGCCAAGCTGGCCGCACTGGCGGGCCTGGCGGCGGGCGCGGGCGCGCAGCTCCCCCGGAGAAAGGCCGGGGGTTTCGTCAATGAAGATGCTGGCATTGCGCAGCTTCTCGACCGACTCGGACAGGCGCGACCACTCGTCATCGCGCAGGTTGCCGGTGCGCAGGTGGCTCTGGTCGATGCGGCCGAGCGAGCCCACCACCCGCAGCGCGAGCTGGGCCGCGCCCATTTCCATCGAGAACACCACGACCGGCAGGCCTTCCGTGACGGCCACATGTTCGCCGATGTTCAGCGCAAAGGCGGTCTTGCCCATCGAGGGGCGGGCTGCCAGCACGATCAGGTCGCCGGGCTGCAGGCCCGAGGTCATGCGGTCGAGGTCGTAGAAGCCAGTGCGCACGCCGGTCACGTCCTCGGCGCCGTTCTCGGCCAGTTCCTGCACACGGTCGAGCAACTGCACCACCAGGGAATCCATGGAATGGAAGCCCTGCTTGCCGCGGTTGCCTTCCTCACCGATCTGGAAGATGCGCCCTTCGGCCTCGTCCAGGATCTGCGACACCGGGCGACCCTGGGGATTGAAAGCCGCGGTGGCGATCTCGTCGCTGGCCGAGACCAGCTTGCGCAGCACCGCCCGCTCGCGCACGATCTCGGCATAGCGGCGCAGGTTGGCCGCGCTGGGCACGCTCTGGGCGAGCGCGTTGAGATAGGTCAGCCCGCCGCATTCCTCGGCCTTGCCAAGGCTTTGCAACTGCTCGAACACCGTGATGACATCAGCCGGCTTGCTCGCGTTGATCAACTGCCCGATGGCCGCATAGATCAGCCGGTGCTCATAGCGGTAGAAATCGCTGTCGGTGAGCAGGTCGCCTGCGCGGTCCCAGGCGCCGTTGTCGATCAGCAGGCCGCCGAGCACGCCCAGGTCCGCCTCGATGGAATGTGGCGGGATGCGCAGCCGCGCCACCTCGTCCTCCTGTGGGCGGCGGGGGGTCTCGGGAAAAGCGGAGCCGGAGACGATGGCGGACATAAGCGTCAGAGATTAAGGCCAGGGCCGGCCACAGACAAGGGCACAAGTCTGTGGATATCTGGAGGACAGCCTGTGTCTTTCGTGGGACAAGCTGTGCAGGAAATGAAAAAGGCCGGCGCCTGGGCACCGGCCTTTCGACGGGGGCGAACCCTTGGGATCAGGCGGCTTCGCCGACCACCGCAATGGTCACGTCCACCGTGACGTCCGTGTGCAGACCCACGCTGACGGGATGCTCGCCGACGGTCTTGAGGGGACCGTTGGGCATGCGCACCTGCGACTTGTGGACCTCGAAGCCCATCTTGGTCAGGCCTTCGGCCACATCGGCGTTGGTGACGGAGCCGAACAGGCGCCCATCCACACCGGCCTTCTGGCTGATCTGCACGGTCTTGCCATTGATCTTCTCGGCCAGCGCCTGGGCAGCAGCCAGCTTCGCAGCCGCGGCCTTTTCGAGTTCGGCGCGCTTGGCCTCGAATTCCTTGACGGCCGCTTCGGTGGCACGGCGGGCTGCGCCGGTGGGGATCAGGAAGTTGCGGGCGTAGCCGTCCTTGACCTTCACCACATCGCCCAGGTTACCCAGGTTGGCGACTTTCTCAAGCAGGATGATTTGCATGGCTCGACTCCTCAGACCTTGTGCTGGTCGCTGTACGGCAGCAGGGCCAGGAAACGGGCACGCTTGATGGCCGTCGTCAGCTGACGCTGATAGATGGCGCGGGTGCCCGTCAGGCGGGCCGGCGTGATCTTGCCGTTTTCGCCGACGAAGTCGCGCAGGGTATCGACATCCTTGTAGTCGATCTCTTCCACACCGGCGACGGTGAAGCGGCAGAAGCGCTTGCGCTTGAACAGCAGCGATTGCTGGTTGCGCTTGCCTTTACGATCCTTCGAAAACTTACCACGAGGCGGGGGCATGTTGACCTCTCAAAATTGATCTATCCGAATACGAACAAAGCACTACGGCAGCTCGGTGACGTGCAGCACCACACCGCGGCCATTGCGCTGGGAGGCGAGGAATCCGCTGAATCGGTGGGCACTGCCCAACTCGACGCGGTTCAACCGCTCTGCCAGGGCCCCGATCACCACCGCTTTCAGGTCCATGCGGACCTTGCGGGGCGCTCCAGCCTCCGTGACCATCGACTCGTGCGAAAGCAGCAGGTCGAGGGCGGGGAGTCCGGCCGGGGTGTAGCGCATGGCACCTCGCTCGGTCAGCTGGGCATCAAGAACCACCTGGTTCATGAAAAGCCGCCGGCAGCGGGTGGCAGGCCGTCACTCAGGCAGCAGCAGCTTCCTGGTGCGACTTGCGAGCTTCTTCCTTCTCGACCGCCTTCATCATGATGGACGGTGCGGTCTCGGCCTTGCTCTTCTGCACGGTGAGGTGACGCAGCACGGCGTCGTTGAAGCGGAAGCCCGTCTCCAGCTCAGCCAGGGTTTCCTTGCTGCACTCGATGTTCAGGCACAGGTAGTGCGCCTTGGCGAGCTTCTGGATCATGTAGGCCAGCTGGCGGCGGCCCCAGTCCTCGACACGGTGGACCTTGCCACCGGCGGCGGTGACCATGCCCTTGTAACGCTCGAGCATGGCGTTGACCTGCTCGCTCTGATCCGGATGGATCAACAGGACGATTTCATAGTGACGCATTGACACTCCTTGTGGATTCCCATCGAAATGGGTGGGGAAGCCGTCCCGGGCGTCGAGACAGGCCTGCAACTGCAGTCCTGCCAGCGGGTACGGCAAGGATGGAAAGCCCAAAATTATAGCCCAAAAAGTAACAGGGGCCCACCCTTCGGTGGGCCCCTGCGGGCGGGAGCCGCTTCGGGACTCCCGCAGCAGGCCTGATGGATCAGGCCGACTTCAGGTTCGGATAGCGCACGTGCTCGACGAGCTCCTGCACTTCCTTCTTGGGCGCCGGGGTGACCAGGCTGACCAGGATGATCACGGCAAAGCCCACCGGCACGCCGAACAGGCCCGCCGAGATGGGCTGGATCCCCCACCACAGCTCCACCGGCGAAGTGACGCCAAAGACGCCACGCAGCCAGGGTTGGGTCGTCACCATGTAGTAGAAGGTGATGCCCAGGCCGGCGATCATGCCCAGGACAGCCCCCATGCTCGACGCGCGCTTCCAGAAGATCCCCAGCACCAGAGCCGGGAAGAACGCGGCCGCGGCGAAGGAGAAGGCGGCCGACACCAGGAAGAGGATGTCCGCCGGCTTCTGAGCTGCCACCATGGCCGCCAGGATGGCGACGATCAGCAGCAGCATCTTGGAGATCATCACCCGGCGCGAGGTGGGCGCGTTGGGATCGATCATCTTGTAGTACAGGTCATGCGACAGGGCGTTGGCGATGGTCAGCAGCAGGCCATCGGCGGTCGACAGCGCCGCGGCCAGGCCGCCGGCCGCCACCATGCCGGAAATCACGTAGGGCAGGCCCGCGATGGCCGGAGTGGCCAGCACGATGATGTCCCCACCGATGCGCATCTCGCCGAGCTGGAAGATGCCGTCACCGTTGATGTCCTGCACCGAGAGCAGCGACGGATCGACCCGGTTCCACGCGGCGATCCATTCCGGCAATCGGTCGAACGGTGTGCCCACGAGCACCGTCATCACCTCGTACTTGACCAGCACGGCCAAGGCCGGCGCCGTGAAGTACAGCAGGAAGATGAAGAACAGGGACCAGAACACCGACTCCCGCGCCTCCTTCACCGATGGTGTGGTGTAGTAGCGCATCAGGATGTGAGGCAGCGCCGCCGTCCCCACCATCAGGCAGAACACCAAGGCGAGGAAGTTGCGTCGCGAGTTCTCGAATGCCTTCTTGGCAGCTTCGTCCCCGTTGGGATCTCCGGCATAGATCTGCGCATGGTTGGGCATGCCCGCCAGCGGTCGTGCCCGCGCCTCGTTGGACGCCTTGGCGGCAGCATAGGCCTTGCGAGCATCGGCCTCTGTGGCCGGGAGGGCGGCGAGCGCCTTCTCCGCGGCCTGGATCTCGGCCAGCGGCGCATTGCGGGCCTTCAGATCAGCGACCTTCTGCTCGGCAGCGGCCTTGTCGGCCGCCATGGCCGCCGGAACGTCCTTGAGCTTGGCATCTGCCTCGGCTGCGCGCTTCTTGAAGATCTCGATGACCTCAAGCTCCTTCGGATCGGCACGCAGCTCCTTCTCCTTGGCCGTCACCTTCTCGAGCTGGGAGCCATAGATGACCTGCGGGACGGGCACACCGGTCTGCTTCACCGACAGCCACACGACCGGGATCATGTAGGCGATGATCAGAATGATGTACTGCGCGACCTGTGTCCAGGTCACCGCCCGCATGCCGCCCAGGAAGGAGCACACCAGGATGCCGCCCAGGCCCACGAAGATCCCGATCTCGAAGGCCAGGCCCGACAGGCGCGAGGTGATCAGACCGACACCGTAGATCTGCGCCACCACGTAGGTGAAGGAGCAGAGGATGGCGGCCAAGATGCCGATCAGGCGGGCCAGATTGCCGCCATAGCGGGCCCCGAGGAAATCGGGAATCGTGAACTGGCCGAACTTGCGCAGGTAAGGCGCCAGGAACAGCGCCACCAGGCAGTAGCCACCGGTCCAGCCCATGATGAAGGCCAGGCCGCCGTAACCCGTGAGGTACAGCGTACCGGCCATCCCGATGAAGGACGCCGCCGACATCCAGTCGGCGCCGGTGGCCATGCCGTTGTAGATCGCAGGCACACGCCGGCCGGCCACGTAGTACTCGGCCGCATCCGTGGTGCGGCTCATGATGCCGATGCCGGCATACAGGGCCACGGTGGCGAGCAGGAAGATGAGGCCGATCCAGTTGGACGGCAGGCCCATCTGCTCGAGCAGGGCCAGGACGATGATGAAGACGAAGAAGCCCCCCGTGTACCAGCCGTACACCTTGTTGAGCTGCTTCTTGAATGCGGCGTTGGCGGCCGCGCCGGTCGCGCCGGAGTCACTACCGAACATGCCTGCCATGATCAGTCCTCCTCCGCAACGTCGTGTTCCTGGTCCAGCCGGTTCATGTACCGGGCGTAGAACCAGATGATGGCCACATAAACGATCAGGGCGCCTTGCGCCCCGACCCAGAAGCTGAATGGCCAACCGAAGAAATTGAAACTCAGGTCACGGGCAAAGTACCCGACGACAAACGTGACGAAGAACCAGATGGCCAGCAAGATGCTGGTGATCCTCAGGTTCTTGCGCCAGTACTCCTCGTGCTTGCGCGTCAACTGCATGGCAGTGGTCTCCTCATTGCTCACCCCCCGGGGGCCCTCCCCCGAAGCGCAAAACGACAGCCCCCCACCCGTCTCCAAGGGCGGGCTTGCAGCACGGGCTGCCCCCTGAAGCAAACCCGGCCCTCCGGGTTTGCTCCGCCGACGTCACACGGCCAAGCCGGTTTCGCGCTCAAGCTGAGCGGCGACCTTGGGCTCGAAGCCCTTGAGGTGGCGGATGATCCGCCGTGCCTCGTCGGGCTCGTGACGATCCACATGCACCCGCGCGAGCTGATACCAGCCGTACGGGCTCATGGGCTGCAATTCGGTGTTGCGCTTGAGGGCCTCGATGGCCTCGTCGAAGCGGTGGGCTCGGATGAGCACCAGACCCAGGCCATACCAGGCCCGGTCGAGCTTGGGGTCGAGCGCGACGGCGCGGCGGAAGGCCCTTTCGGCCTGCCCGTGCTCACCGCCCTCCTCCAGCATGTAGCCGTAGTTGAACCACGAGGCCGCCGAATGCTCCGGATGAGCCTCCAGCAGCTGTCGATAGTCGGCCAGCGCCGCCTCGCGATGACCGCGCTGCGCCTGCAGGTGCGCCCGGCTGGCCAGCGCGTAGGCATCATTCGGGTAACGCGCAAGGAGCCCGGCAAAGATCCCCATGGCGGCCTCGTGCCGCCCGAACAGGATCATTGCCATGGCGCGCCAGCGCGACCAGCGGTAGGCCCATTGCCGGGTGTGAGGCGCAGCAGGAGCAATCATCGGCACAGGTGGACTCCGATCTCGATGCAGATGGCAATGCGCGCCAGCGTCGATGCGACATAAGCCATTACCAGCAGGAAAAACGTGGCCAGGGGGATATGCCGGTCGATCACCACCTTGGGCGTGATCAGGCGGGTCAGACGCACGAAGGGCTTGGTCAGGATGCCCAGCAACTGGTAGAAGAGGTTGCTGTCGCGCCCGGCCCCCGCCAGCAGCCCCAACAGCCACTGGCCGATCATCGATAGCAGCGCGATGGCCGACACGGTCTGGACGATGGTGACGAACAGCAGCATGGCCTGGGAGCGAGTTGGTGCTGCTCATTCTTGGCGGGCGGCTTACGCATTTCTGACAACGGCGTCAGCTTTCGCGTAAGCCCGATCAGTGCTTACCCTGCCTCCAAGGCGCCCCCCATGAGAAACGGCCCCGCAGGGCCGTTCGAAGGAGACTGCCTTGCGGCAGTGCGACAAGGAGCACGGCGCTCAGTTGCGCGCCGCCAGCAGCTTCCAGGTGTCGATCACCGTGTCGGGGTTCAGCGAAATCGAGACGATCCCCTCCTGTGCCAGCCACTGGGCGAAGTCCGGGTGGTCGCTGGGGCCCTGGCCGCAGATCCCGATGTACTTCCCGTGCGCCCGGCAGGCTGCGATGGCGCGCGAGATCAGCGCCTTCACGGCCGGATCGCGTTCGTCGAAGTCATGCGCCAGCAGTTCCAGTCCCGAATCACGGTCCAGACCCAGCGTGAGCTGTGTCAGATCGTTTGAACCGATCGACATGCCGTCGAAGTGCTCCAGGAACTGCTCGGCCAGGATGGCGTTGCTGGGGATCTCGCACATCATGATCAGGCGCAGCCCGTCCTGGCCTCGCTTGAGGCCGCGCTCGGCCAGCATGGCACTGACCTTCTCGGCCTGGGCCAGGGTGCGCACGAAGGGCACCATGATTTCGACATTGGTCAGGCCCATCTCGTTGCGCACACGCTTGAGCGCCTCGCACTCCATGGCGAACGCTTCGCCGAAGGCTTCGCTCACGTAGCGCGACGCCCCACGGAAGCCGAGCATCGGGTTTTCTTCCTCGGGCTCGTAACGCGAGCCGCCGATGAGCTTGCGGTACTCGTTGGACTTGAAATCGGACAAGCGCACGATCACCGGCTTGGGCCAGAAGGCCGCGGCGATGGTGGCGATGCCCTCGGCCAGCTTGTCCACGTAGAACGCCCGCGGGCTGGCGTGGCCCCGCGCGACCGACTCCACCGCCTTCTTCAGGTCGGAATCGACGTTGGGGTAGTCGAGGATGGCCTTCGGGTGGACGCCGATGTTGTTGTTGATGATGAACTCCAGTCGCGCCAGGCCCACGCCGGCATTGGGCATCTGGGCGAAGTCGAAGGCGAGCTGGGGGTTGCCCACGTTCATCATGATCTTCACGGGCGAGTACGGCATCTCGCCACGTTCGACCTCGGTGACCTCGGTTTCCAGCAGGCCGTCGTAGATGTAGCCGGTGTCGCCCTCCGAGCAGGCCACGGTCACCAGCGCGCCGTCCTTGAGCACCTCGGTGGCATCGCCGCAGCCCACCACGGCCGGGATGCCCAGCTCGCGCGCGATGATGGCGGCGTGGCAGGTGCGTCCGCCGCGGTTGGTGACAATGGCGCTGGCGCGCTTCATCACCGGCTCCCAGTTCGGGTCGGTCATGTCGGTGACGAGCACGTCGCCGGCCTGCACCTTGTCCATCTCGGCAATGGAGTGGACGATGCGCACCGGGCCGGTGCCGATCTTCTGACCGATCGCCCGACCTTCGGCCAGCACCGTGCTGTGGCCTTTGAGCTTGTAACGGTGCTCGACTTTGCCCTCACCCTGGCTCTTCACGGTCTCGGGGCGGGCCTGCAGGATGTAGAGCTGGCCATCCTGTCCATCCTTGCCCCATTCGATGTCCATCGGGCGGCCATAGTGCTGCTCGATGATGAGCGCGTAGCGAGCCAGTTCGGAGACGTCGGCGTCCGTGAGCGAGTAGCGATTGCGATGCTCGGGCACGCTGTCCACGGTCTTGACGAGCTTGCCGGTGGCCTGCTTTTCCGCTGGCGTGGAGAACTCCATCTTGATCAGCTTCGACCCCAGGGTGCGGCGGATGATGGGGAACTTGCCGTTCTTCAGTGCCGGCTTGTGCACGTAGAACTCGTCCGGGTTGACGGCGCCCTGCACCACGGTTTCGCCCAGGCCGTAGCTGGAGGTGATGAAGACCACGTCGGGAAAGCCCGATTCGGTGTCGATGGTGAACATCACGCCGGCGGCCCCCAGGTCGGAACGCACCATGCGCTGCACGCCAGCTGACAGGGCCACGTCGCTGTGGGCGAATCCCTTGTGCACGCGGTAGCTGATGGCCCGGTCGTTGTAGAGGGAGGCAAAGACTTCCTTCATCTTGTGCAGCACCTCGTCGATGCCCACCACGTTGAGGAAGGTCTCCTGCTGGCCAGCGAAGGACGCGTCGGGCAGGTCTTCGGCCGTGGCCGACGAGCGCACGGCGAACGAGGCGCCGGGGTGGCCCGCGGTCAGCTTCTCGAACTCGGCACGGATGGCTGCTTCCAGTGCCGGCGGGAAGGGTGTGTTTTCCACCCACGAGCGGATCTCGGCGCCGGCCTGGGCCAGGGCGCGCACGTCGTCGGTGTCCAGCGATGCAAGGCGCGCATTGATGCGCTCGGCCAGGCCTTCGTGCTTCAGGAACTCGCGGAAGGCATGTGCCGTGGTGGCGAAGCCGCCGGGCACCCGCACCCCCGAGGCCGCCAGCTGGCTGATCATTTCGCCGAGGGAGGCGTTCTTGCCGCCAACCGACTCGACGTCGGTCATCCTCAGCTGTTCAAACGGAACGACCAGGGCGGTCGCCAGGTGGGGTGAAGACATGGGAAAGCTCCGTGATGTTGAGAAACCGGTGCTCCCCGGCCGGCGCGCCTGGACAGGGCAAAAGCTGCCACACCCGACCACTTTGTGGATTCTGGTTCGTGCGATGGGGTGGACATGGAGGCGCGGGCGAGAGATATTGACGGGATTTTACGGCGCTTTGACCGCCGCCCCTCCCCCCGATCCGCACGTCCATGCCCAATCGCACCGTGTTCTTCATCTCCGATGGCACCGGCATCACCGCCGAAACCTTCGGCAACTCCATCCTGAAACAGTTTGCGCTGCAGCCCCGCCACGTCCGCCGGCCCTTCATCGACACCGAAGACAAGGCCCACCAGGTGGTGCGCGAAATCAATCACACGGCCGATGTGGAGGGCAAGCGCCCCATCGTCTTCACAACCCTGGTCAACGAGGAGGTGCTGGCGATCGTCAAGGCGGGCAGCCGCGGCATGGTGCTGGACATGTTCCAGACCTTCGTCGAGCCGCTGGAGCTGGAGCTCGGGATGAAGTCCAACCACCGCATCGGCCGGTTTTCCGACGTCGCAGCCAGTCAGCAGTACCACGACCGCATAGAAGCCATCAACTTTTCGCTCGCCCATGACGATGGCCAGTCGGCCCGCAATCTGGCCGAAGCCGATGTCATCCTGATCGGCGTGAGTCGCAGCGGCAAGACGCCGACTTCGCTCTACCTGGCCATGCAGCACGGCATCAAGGCAGCCAACTACCCCCTGATTCCCGAGGATTTCGAGCGCCGCACCTTTCCGTCCAGCCTCTCGCCCTACAAGAGCAAGTGCTTCGGGCTGACCATCGCCCCGGATCGCCTCAGCGAGATCCGCAACGAACGCCGACCGAACAGCAAGTACGCCAGCTTGGAGAACTGCCGCTACGAGGTGGCCGAAGCCGAGGCGATGATGCGACGGGAAGGCATCGCCTGGCTCTCTTCGACACACAAGTCGATCGAGGAGATCGCCACCACCATCCTGCGCGACATCCGGCCGGACCGGCTCATCTACTGAGCCACCAATCGCCGGCGCAGCGACTCGTACAGGCAGATCGCGGCCGCCGAGGCCACGTTGAGCGACTCTTCGCCGCCGGGCTGCGGGATGCGCACGGTCAGCTGGCACCGGGCCAGCAAGGCCGCCGACGCGCCCTGCCCCTCGTGACCGAACACCCAGGCGCAAGGCGACGGCAGCGCCGCCTGATGCAGTTCGGCCGCGGCATGGGAGCTCGTGCCCAGCAGCGGGAGCCCCAAGGCCCCCAGCGCGCCCTCCTCCATGGCTTCCACCAGTTGCAACGCGAAATGGGCCCCCATCCCTGCGCGCAGCACCTTGGGGGACCAGAGCGCGGCCGTCCCCTTCAGCGCCACCACCTGCCTCACCCCGAGCGCCGCGGCGCTGCGCAGGATGGCCCCGACGTTCCCGGCGTCCTGGAGTCGGTCCAGCACCACGGTGTCAACCGCCGGCAGGATCTGCCCCGGCCCGCTCCAGGGGATCAGGAATCCACAGTCCGATGGCGTGTCGAGCGAGCTGAGTTCACGCATCAGGGCGTCAGGCACCACCGCCACCCGCACGGCCCCCTCCGCCAGGGCCCGCCGCTCGGGCCGTGCCCAGGCCGCCTCGGTGAACACCGCTTCGCCGCCGCCCCCGCCGCGGGCGCGCCAAGCCGCCCCCAGGTGGTCGCCCTCCAGCCACACGGCGCCCAGCTTGCGATAGGCCCCCGGATCGCGCAGCAGCTTGCGCACCTTGACGAACAAGGGGTTGTCGCGGGAACTCAGCGCCTCGACCTTCATGCGCGCGCCTCCAGCGCCTCGCGCACCGGCGCGAAGCTGCGGCGGTGGTCCGGGCAAGGCCCGTGCTGACGCAAGGCTGCCAGATGCTCAGGCGTGGGGTAGCCCTTGTGCGTGGCGAAGCCGTACTGCGGATGCGCCGCATGCAGCGCCTCGCACAGGCGATCGCGATGCACCTTGGCCAGGATCGACGCAGCCGAAATCGCAGGGACTCTGGCATCGCCCTTGACGATGGCCTCGGCCGGCACCTTGAGCACCGGCAGCCGGTTGCCATCGACGAGCACCCGTGCCGGCTTGAGGCGAAGCCCCTCGACGGCCCGCCGCATGGCCAGCAGGGTGGCCTGCAGGATGTTGAGGCGGTCGATCTCCTCGGCAGAAGCCACGGCGATGCAGCAGCACAGCGCCTTGGCCCGGATCTCGTCGTACAGACGCTCGCGCTTCAGCGCCGTGAGCTGCTTGGAGTCGGCCAGTCCCACCACGGGTGCCTGGTCGTCCAGGATCACCGCGGCGGCCACCACCGGCCCGGCCAGCGGGCCGCGTCCCGCCTCGTCCACACCCGCCATCAGGCCGGGACCCTCCCAGCACAGCGGCAGCTGCTCAGCGGCCAAGGACTTGCGCGATCGCATCGGTGGCGGCCTGCGCCGTGTTGCGGCGCAGGAGGTGGTGCAGTTCGACGAAGCGCTGTTCCACGCGCTCGCAGCGCGCCGGATCGTCCAGCCAGGCCAGGGCCGCTTCGGCCAGCGCCTGCGGCGTGGCCTGGTCCTGGAGCAGCTCAGGCACGACAAAGTCGCGGCACAGGATGTTGGGCAGGCCCACCCAGGGCTGGTAGCCCATGCGCTTCATCATCTGCCAGCTCAGCCAGTGCATGTGGTAGGTGATGACCATGGGCCGCTTGAAAAGCGCCGCCTCCAGCGTGGCCGTGCCGCTGGCGATCAGGGTCAGGTCGCAGGCCGCCAGAGCCTCGTGCGAACGGCCATCCAGCACGCTGATCGGCACGTCGGCAGCGTGCTCGGCCACCAGCGGGTCGATCATCTCGCGAAGGCCGGGCACGACCGGCAGCACGAAGCGCAGTTCAGGGCGACGGCGGTGCAGCAGCGCAGCAGCCGCCAGCAGGTGCGGCGCGATGTACTGGATCTCGCTGCGACGGCTGCCGGGCAGCAGCGCCACCACGGGCTCGGTCGCCGACAGGCCGAGGCCCTGCCGCGCAGATGATCGAGGCACCTCCAACGGGATCGTGTCGGCCAGGGGATGCCCCACATAGCTCGCAGAAATGCCATGACGGGCCAGCAATTCCGGCTCGAAGGGGAAAAGGCAGAGCACATGATCGGCAGCCTTCGCGATCTTGGTCACGCGCTTGGCGCGCCACGCCCAGATCGAGGGGCAGACGAAGTGCACGGTCTTGAGGCCCGCCTCTCGCAGCCAGGTCTCCAACCCGAGGTTGAAGTCCGGGGCGTCCACGCCGATGAAGGCGTCCGGGCGTTCGTCCAGCAAGCGCCGGGCGAGCTGCTTGCGGATGCCCGAGATTTCGCGATAGTGCCGAAGCACCTCGGCATAGCCCCGCACCGCCAGCTTGTGATGCGGCCACCAGGCCTCGAAGCCCTGCTCGGCCATGCGCGGCCCGCCGATGCCCTGAGCCGTCAGATCGGGCCAGCGCTGGCGCAAGCCGCCCATCAGCAGGCCCGCCAGGAGATCCCCTGACGCCTCTCCGGCCACCAGGGCCAGACGAGGCGCCGACTTTGCCTGCGCCACCACGATCAGCGCACGATGCCGCGCTCGGCGTTGGCCAGGAAATCGAGCATGAGGCGCACATCGGCCTCCGCGTCCGCCGCGGTGCCCTGCAGCGCAGAGAGTTCGTCCTTGGCCTGGGCCAGCGTGAGCCCCTTGCGGTACAGCGTGCGGTGCATCTGCTTCACCACGGCGATGCGCTCGGGCGTGTAGCCCCGGCGGCGCAGGCCCTCCTGGTTGATGCCCTGGGCCTCGGCGGGGTTGCCCGCCGCCGTCACGAAGGGCGGCAAATCCTGCGACAGGCGGGTCTGGAAGCCCGTCATGGCATGCGGCCCCACGCGCACGAACTGGTGCACCCCGGACAGCCCGCCCAGGAAGACCCAGTCGCCCAGATGGACGTGCCCGGCCAGTTGCACGGCGTTGGCCAGGATGATGTGGCTACCCAGCACGCAGTCGTGGGCCACGTGCACATAGGCCATGATCCAGTTGTCATCGCCGATGCGGGTCACGCCGGCATCCTGGACCGTCCCGGTGTTGAAGGTGCAGAACTCGCGGATCGTGTTGCCGTCACCGATCACAAGCTGCGTAGGCTCCCCCGCATACTTCTTGTCCTGCGGAGCGGCGCCCAGCGAACAGAACTGGAAGATGCGGTTGTGGCGGCCGATCGTCGTCTGGCCTTCGATCACGCAGTGCGCACCGATGCTCGAGCCCTCGCCGATGCGCACGCCCGGACCGATCACCGCATAGGGCCCGACGCTGACGTCGGGCGCCAGCTCGGCCTTCGGGTCGACCAGGGCAGTGGGATGGATCTGTGCCATGACCCCGCCTCCGTTCAGGCATCCACCAGACGCTGGGTGCACATGATCTCGGCCTCGACCGCGACGTCCTCACCCACCCGAGCCTGGCACTTGAACTTGTAGATGCCCGCGCGTGCACGGTCGAGCGTCACGTCCAGCAGCAGTTGATCCCCCGGCTCCACCGGCCGCTTGAACCGGGCGCCGTCAATGCCAACGAAGTAGTAGACGGCCCGCGGGTCACGCTCGACCGAGGCCGACGTGAAGGCGAGCAGGGCCGAAGCCTGAGCCAGCGCCTCCAGCATCAGCACCCCCGGCATCACCGGACGGTTCGGAAAATGCCCCTGGAAAAAGGGCTCGTTCATGCTGACGTTCTTGAGCGCCAGGATGCGCTTGCCGGCCTCCACCTCCAGCACGCGATCCACGAGGAGGATGGGATAGCGATGAGGCAGCTGCTTGAGAATCGAGTGGATGTCCATCATGGTGTCGTCTTCTTTTCGAGGGCGCGCACGCGCTCGCGCAGCTTGTGCAGCTGGCGCAGCGTCGCCGCATTCTTTTCCCAGGCAGCATTCTCGTCGATGGGAAACACGCCGCTGTAGAGCCCGGGCTGCAGCAGTGAGCGCGTGACCAGCGACATGGACGAGATGTGCACGTGGTCGGCAATCGTCAGGTGCCCCAGGATGCCCGCACCGCCCCCCACCGTGCAGTGCCGGCCGATGCGTGCGCTGCCGGCCACCCCGACGCAGCCAGCCATCGCAGTGTGGGCTCCAACGTGCACGTTGTGGGCGATCTGCACGAGGTTGTCGAGCTTGACACCGTCCTCGATGACAGTGTCATCCAGGGCGCCGCGATCGACGCAGCTGTTCGCACCGATCTCCACATCGTTGCCGATCAACACGCCGCCAAGCTGTTCGATCTTCTCCCAGCGGCCTTCGTTCGGCGCAAAACCGAAACCGTCGGCGCCGATCACGACACCGCTGTGCAGCAGGCAGCGCTCACCCAGGCGGGTGCCGGGCATGAGCGATACGCGTGGAGCCAGGTGCGTGCCCGCGCCGACCACCACCCCCGTCCCGATGAACCCGTGTGCGCCCACGGTCACGCCATCGCCGAGCACGGCGCCCTCCTCGACCACCGCATGCGCTTCGATGCGCACGCCGTCGCCGATGCGGGCGAGCTCGCTGACCACGGCTGTCGGGTGCCGGCCCGCCGGCCGGATCGGACGGGTGCGGGCCGCCCACCACTGGGTCAGTCGCGCGAAATAGAGATAGGGGTCGGGGGTGACGATGGCCGCACCGCGCGCCTCGGCCGCTTCACGAAACGCCGGGGCCACGATCACGCAGCCGGCGGCAGTGGACTGCAGCTGGGACTGATAGCGCGCGTGCGCAAGGAAGCTCAGGGTGGAGGCATCTGCCCCCTCGAGCGGACCGATCCGACTGACGCGCAGATCACCCGAGCCGAGGAGCTCTCCCCCCAACTCGGCAACGATCTGGCTCAGTCGGACATCGCTCACTTGCCACCGTTGGCGTTGAGGGCCCGGATCACCTTGTCGGTGATATCGACGCGCGGACTCCAGTGCACGGCTTCCTGCACGATGAGGTCGTACTTCTCCGCCTCGGCAATCTGCTTGATCACGCGGTTGGCCCGCTCGATCACGGCGGCCAGTTCCTCGTTGCGTCGCTGGTTGAAGTCCTCCTGGAGTTCGCGGCGGCGGCGCTGGAACTCCCGGTCCTGCTCGACCAGTTCGCGCTGTCGACGGGCGCGCTCCGACTCCGACAGCGTCGGAGCATCTTTTTCCAGGCGTTCCGAACTCGCCTTCAGGCGTGCGCCGAGGTCATTGAGCTCCTTGTCGCGGCGGGTGAACTCGGCCTCCAGGCGGCTGGTGGCGGCCTTCGCCGGAGCCGACTCGCGCATCACCTTGTCGCTGTTGACATAGCCGATCTTCAGCTCCTGGGCTTGCGCCACCTGAGCCGCGCCGAACAACATGAGGACGGGCGTCAGGGCGGTCAATGCAAGTTTCTTCATCAGAATGCGGTCCCGATCTGGAATTGAATGCGTTCGATTCTATCGCCCGGCTGCTTGCGCAACGGCGATCCGTAGGCCAGCTTGAGAGGTCCGATGGGTGAGACCCAGCTCAGACCGATTCCTGTGGAAAGCCGCAGGTCATCGAAGCGGATCCGGTCATCCTCGCCGAAGACATTGCCGGCATCGAGGAAGCCAAAGAGCCGGAGCGTGCGGTCGTTGCCCGAGCCAGGGAATGGCACGTAAAGCTCACCGTTGATGTTCAGCCGCTTCGGGCCCCCGACATAGGCGCCAGTGGCATCGACTGGGCCGAGCGAGCCCTGACCGAAACCGCGCACCGTGCCCAGGCCACCGCTGTAAAAGTTCTTGAACACCGGGAAGGGCCTGCCCTGCAGACCTTGACCCCAGCCAAGTTCAGTGTTGAACGCAAACGTGAAGTCCGGCGACAGCGGCAGGTACTGCTGAAACTGGTAGTTCGTGCGCAGATAACGGGTGTCGCCGGCAATGCTCCACTCGGCATTGACCCGCTGGTAGCGGCCCCGTGTGGGAACCAGGGCGCTGTCGCGGTCATCGCGCGTCCAGCCCAGCGTCAGCGGCACACTGAGGCTGGTGGGGCCAAAACGCTCGCGGTAGCGGAAGTAGCTGTTCGGCAGGGCGCCGGGCTCGCCGCGAATTTCCGTCTGCTCGACGCCGATGCCCACGAACACGCGGTCGTATTCAGTGACCGGAATGCCGAAACGGATCGATGCGCCGGGCGTCACCAGCTTGTAGTCACTGCCCTGGCTCGACAGGGGTTGCGTCGTGCGGTAGTAGACATCGATGGAGCGAGACACCCCGTCCATCGTGAAGTAGGGATCCACGGTGCTCACCACCAGGGTACGGTTGTAGCGCCCCGTGTTGAACTCAATGCCCAGGTAGTTGCCGGAGCCGAAGATGTTCTCCTGCTTGATCGCTGCGGTGAGCGTCAGCTTCTCGGCACTGGAAAAACCGGCGCCCAGCAGCAGGTTCCCCGTGGGCTTCTCGACCACCCGGAGGTTGAGGTCCACCTGGTCGAAGGTGCCGGGAACCTCTGATGAGTCAATCGAGACCTCGTTGAAGAAACCCAGGCGATCGACACGATCTCGTGAGAGCCGGATCCGCTCGCCGTCGTACCAGGCCGACTCGAACTGGCGGAACTCGCGCCGGATCACCTCGTCTCGCGTGCGGGCATTGCCGCTGATGTTGATCCGACGGACATATACCCGCCGTTGCGGAGCGGCTTCCAGAACCACGGCCACCCGTCCGGTGGTGCGATCGATGTCGGTGCGGGGTTCCACACGCGCAAACGCATAGCCGAAGGCTCCGAAGCGTTCGGTGAAGGCGCGCACGGTCTCGGCAACCGATTCCGCACGATAGGGCTTGCCAGGCTCGACGCGCACGAGCGCCTTGAAATCGTCTTGCTTGCCCAGGTAGTCGCCCTCCAGGCTCACGCCCGAGACGACATAGGGTTGGCCCTCGCGCACGTTGATGGTGACGGTGATGTCCTGCTTGTTGGGGGAAATGGCGACCTGGGTCGATTCGACCGCAAACTCCAGGTATCCCCTGTTCAGGTAATGCGAGCGCAGTTTCTCGAGGTCGGCGTTGAGCTTGGCTCGGGAATAACGGTCCGACTTGGTGTACCAGGTGAGCCAGCCGCCCGAACTTAGATCGAACAGCCCGCGCAGCTCGCGTTCGGAAAACGCCTGGTTGCCGGTGATGCGGATCTCCCGGATGCGCGCCTGCCCCCCCTCGGTCACGGTGAAGGTGACGTTCACCCGGTTGCGCTCCAGCGGCGTCACCGTGGTGATCACCTCGGCACCATACAGGCTTCGCGAGAGATACTGTCGCTTGAGTTCCTGCTCGGCACGGTCGATCAGCGCCTGGTCATAGGGGCGCCCATCGGTGATGCCGACGTCGCGCAGCGCCTTGGCCAGCGTTTCCTGGTCGAACTCCTTGGTGCCAACGAACTCCACGTTCGCAATGATGGGGCGTTCTTCGATCACCACCACGACGATGTCGCCCTCGATCTCGATGCGGACATCCTTGAACAGCCCGGTGGCAAACAGCGCCCTGAGGGCGGCGGCCCCCTTGTCATCGTTGTAGGTATCCCCGATGCGGAAAGGCAGAGAACCAAACACCGTACCGGGTTCGGTGCGCTGCAGGCCTTCGACACGGATGTCGCGCAGCACGAAGGGATCGGCAGCCCACGCACCCACGCTGTGCACCGCGGCTATCAGGGCCGCAGCCAGCACGCGGAGTCGGGGGAGGGATCGAGGGGAGGACAGGCCAGTGGTCGTGTTGGGCAGCATGCGGTCAGTGGAGACCCAGAAGACGGGCGACGTCGTTGTAGAGTGCAAGTGACATCAACATGAGCATGATGGCGACGCCGCCGCGCTGCAGCCGTTCCAGCCACACATCGGAGACTGGCCGCCCCGTCACTGCTTCGAAAAGATAATACATCAGGTGTCCGCCATCGAGGACGGGCAAAGGCAGCAGGTTGAGCACGCCGAGACTCACGCTCACCAAGGCCAGGAAACCCAGGTAATAGGCCAGACCCAGCTGCACGGATTGTCCGGCAAAGTCTGCAATGGTCAGAGGGCCGCTCAGGTTCTTGAGGGAGGCATCCCCCACGAGCATCTTGCCCAGCATGCGCAGGCTGAGGATCGATACATCCCATGTGCGCTGAACCGCGTAGCCTAGGCCGTCGAACGCGCCGTAGCGAACCGTCACCATCTCGATGGGCTGGCCAACGAAGGCATCCACGCGCCCGATGCGCTGGTCGCCTTGCTGCCGGATCGATGGCATGACGTCCACCTCGAAAGACTGCCCTGCCCGCTCGACGCTCCACCGCATCGCCACCGGCTCGCCCGCACGGCTGACCGCGCCGCGGATCTGCTCGCGCAGCCGCGCGGCATCCTCGATCACCTGCCCATCGACGCTGCGCACCCGGTCGCCCTCTCGCAGGCCGGCCCGCGCGGCCGGGCCATCGGCCAACACCTCGCCAAGCACGGGTTCACTGTAGGGCGCCCCGAGACCGATCTTCTGCATCAACTGGGCGTCCACTTCGCGGGCGCCCAGGGTGGACAGGGGCAAGCGGACCCAGCGGGCCTGCCGGCCTTGGCGATCGGTCACTTCCAGGTGGAGATCCCGCTCGGCCACGGCAGCTTCGGTGATGTGCCAGCGCAAGTCGCTGAAGGAACGTACAGCCAGGGGCTCCCCACCCTCGCTGCGCACGGATTGCACCCAGTCGCCAGCGCGTACGCCGGCCCTCTCCGCCAGGCTGGCCGTCACCGGCGCGCCCAGCACGGCCTTCGGCTCGTTCAGGCCGATCCAACCCACCATCGCGTAGAGCAGCACGGCCAGGATCAGATTGGCGGCCGGCCCCGCGGCCACGATGGCGGCACGCGCCTTGAGCGGCTGCCGGTTGAAGGCCAGATGGACCTGGTCGGCCGCAACGGTGCCCTCTCGTTCGTCAAGCATGCGCACGTAGCCACCAAACGGCAAGGCGCACACGACGAACTCGGTGGCGTCCGGGTGGCGTTGACGGCGCCACAGGACACGGCCGAACCCCACGGAAAACCGCAGCACCTTCACACCGAAGGCCCGCGCCACACGATAGTGGCCCCACTCATGCACCACGATGAGGACGCCCAAGGTCACCAGAAAGGCGAGAACGGTGGTGATCATGCCGACAGCTCCACGACGGTGTGTTCCGCCTGCCGCCGGGCCCGGGCATCCAGTGCCAGCAGCGCCTCCAGGGAATCCCGGACGCCTGGCTCGGGCAGCACGGCCTCGAGGGTGCGCAGGTTCACCATGTGAATCTGATCAAAGCGGATGGTTCCCTCGAGGAAGGCTGCCACCGCCACTTCGTTGGCAGCATTCAGCACGGCCGTGGTGCCGTGGCGCGCCGCCAGCGCCTCCCAGGCCAGTCCCAGCCCTGGGAAGCGCTTGGGGTCGGGCTCGTGGAAGCTCAGCGCCGCGGTGCGAGCGAGGTCCAGTCGACTGGCGCCGGACTCGATGCGCTCGGGGTAGGACAAGCCGTAGGCGATGGGCACCTTCATGTCCGGCGTGCCCAGCTGTGCCAGCACGGAGTGGTCGCGGCAGACCACCATCGAGTGGATGATGCTCTGGGGATGGATGAGCACCTCGATGCGCTCGGGGCTCAGGTCGAACAGCCAGCGCGCCTCGATCACTTCGAGCGCCTTGTTCATCATCGTGGCCGAATCCACCGAGATCTTGCGCCCCATCACCCAGTTCGGGTGGGCGCAGGCCTGTTCGGGCGTCACCTCACGCAGGGTGTCGGGATCGCGGTCGCGGAACGGACCACCGGAGGCGGTCAGCACGATGCGGTCGATCCGTTCGGGCCAGGTGGATGCATCCTCAGGCAGGCACTGGAAGATCGCCGAGTGCTCGCTGTCGATAGGCAACAGCCGGGCTGCGCCGGCCTTGACAGCATCCATGAAGAGGGCCCCGCCAACCACCAGGGCTTCCTTGTTCGCCAAGAGCAGCTTCTTGCCCGCCCGCGCCGCCGCCAGGCAAGGCGGCAGGCCTGCCGCCCCGACAATGGCGGCCATCACCGCGTCCACCTCGGGATGGGCCGCCACCAACTCGAGCGCGCCCGGACCATCCAGTACCTCGGTGCGTGCTCCAGCTTCGCGCAGCAACTGACGCAGCCGCGCCCCGGCTGCGGCATCGGTCATCACGGCGTAGCGGGGTCGCCAGCGCAAGCACTGCGTCAGCATCTCCTCGACGCGCCGGTGGGCGGTGAGAGCCCACACCTGGAAGCGCTCAGGATGCAGACCGATCACCTCGAGCGTGCTCATGCCCACCGAACCGGTGGAGCCGAGGATGCAGACTCGCTGGACCATCTCAGAGGCTCCCCAGCGCCATCGCGATCGGGAACACCGGCAGCAGGGCATCGACACGGTCGAGCACGCCACCGTGACCCGGCAGCAGGCGACTGCTGTCCTTGGCTCCGGCCGAGCGCTTCACCAGCGACTCGAACAGGTCGCCGACCACGCTCATGGCGGCCAGGAAGACACAGACGAGTACCAGCCCTCCCCAGCCCAACCGTGCCAGAAGCCCCGAGTACAGGCTCGGGCTGTCCGCCAGCCCTTGCGCATCGAACGCGATCCAGGCGAAGGCCAGAACCAACACACCCGCCAGACCACTCCACACGCCCTCCCAGCTCTTGCCGGGACTGATCGCCGGGGCCAGTTTGCGCCGCCCGAAGGCGCGGCCTCCGAAATAGGCTGCAATGTCCGCCACCCACACCAGGCAGAAGATCGACAGAAGGTGGTTCACACCAATGGCCTTGGCCTGGTTGAGAGCCAGCCACGCCGTGCCCAACAAGACCATGCCAAGCCCCCACCGCAGCCCCCTGTGGGCCCGCCCCCAGCCAGCGACGCCTGACCGCAAGGCCCAGGCGCCACCCAGCACCCACACCAGCACAGCGCCCCACCAGACAGGAGCCAGCGCCTGAGGCGGCCAGCTGGCCCACCAGAGCAGCGCGCAGCCCACGGACACCAGCACCGCACTCCCATAGGCCACCGCAGACGCCGCGACGTTCAGCCGTGACCACTCCCAGGCGGCCGCCGCCACCAGCGCGCCGCTGAACAGCGCGAACCATTCCCGTTGCGGAGACAGCAGCGCCGGCAGGGCCAGCAGCAGCAGGACGACGGCGGTGATCACCCGCTCTCGGAGCATGTTCAGGCCTCCCGCATTTCGGCGTTCACCTGGCCGAACCGGCGCTCGCGGCCCGCGTAGGCGCGAAGGGCATGGTCCAACTCGGCCTCACCGAAGTCCGGCCAAAGGCATTCCGTGAAATAGAGCTCGGCATAGGCAGCCTGCCACAGCAGGAAGTTGCTGATGCGCAGTTCACCACCGGTACGGATGAAGAGATCCGGATCGGGAGCATGGGCCAGGGCAAGGTGCCGGGCGAGGCTGGCCTCGTCCACGTCGTCCGGCCGCATCCCCGAGGCCATGGCACGCCGGCAGGCCTGGACCATGTCCCACCGTCCGCCATAGTTGAACGCCACCGACAGCGTCATCCGTTCGTTGTGGCGCGTGGCATCCTCCGCCTCCAGCCACGCCTGGCGCACCTTGTCGGACACCGCACTGCGGTCACCCACCATCCGGATGCGCACGCCCTGGCGCGCGAGCTCCGCCAGATGGCTGGACATGGCCGTGAGCACCAGCGACATCAAGCCGCTGACCTCGTCCTGCGGACGTTTCCAGTTTTCAGACGAAAAGGCAAAAACCGTCAGGTAGGGAATGCTGCGCTGCAGGCAGGCCTGCACGGTGCGCACCAGGGCATCGACCCCGGCCTTGTGCCCCACGCTGCGGGGCATGAGCCGGCGACTGGCCCAACGGCCATTGCCATCCATGACGATGGCGACATGGCGCGGCATCATGGCAACAGGCCCTGCACGGTGAGGTTCGGACGGGCTGGCAAAGAAGCGCTCAGACCGCCAGGATCTCGGCTTCCTTCGCCGCGATCAACTTGTCGATCTCGGCGATCGTTCGATCGGTGAGCTTCTGAATCTCGTCCTGGGACCGACGCTCGTCGTCCTCGGTGATCTGCTTGTCCTTGAGCAGCTTCTTCGCATGCTCGTTGGCGTCGCGACGCAGGTTGCGCACGGCCACCTTGGCATCTTCCCCGGCATGACGCACCACCTTGGTCAGCTCCTTGCGGCGCTCTTCCGTGAGTGCGGGCATGGGCACACGCAACAGGTCGCCCTGGGCGGCAGGGTTCAGGCCGAGGTCCGATTCGCGGATGGCCTTCTCGATCTTGGCCCCCATGCCCTTCTCCCAGGGCTGCACGCTGATGGTGCGAGCATCCAGCAGCGTCACGTTCGCCACCTGGCTGATGGGCACCATGGAACCGTAGTAATCGACGTGCACCTGGTCTAGAAGGCCGGGGTGGGCACGGCCCGTGCGGATCTTGCCGAGCTCGTGCTTGAAGGCCTCGATGGACTTGGCCATCTTCTGCTCGGCCGTTTTCTTGATGTCTGCGATGCTCATGAGTAACGTGCTCCTCAAACGTGGACCAGGGTGCCTTCATCCTCGCCCAGGACGACTCGCTTGAGCGCTCCGGGCTTGAAGATGCTGAACACCTTGATCGGCAGTTTCTGGTCACGGCACAGCGCAAAAGCCGTGGCGTCCAGCACCTGCAGGTTCTTCACGATGGCTTCGTCGAAGCTGATGCTGGCGTAGCGTGTGGCCTCGGGATCCTTTTTCGGATCGGCGGTATACACACCATCCACCTTCGTCGCCTTCAGCATGATCTGAGCGCCGATCTCGGCTCCGCGCAATGCCGCCGCGGTGTCGGTGGTGAAGAAGGGATTGCCGGTGCCCGCGGCGAAGATCACCAGCTTGCCCTCCTCAAGGTACTGAAGCGCCTTGGGACGGACATAGGGCTCGACGATCTGCTCGATGCCGATGGCCGACATCACGCGCGCGGTCATGCCCTCCTGGCGCATGGTATCGGCCAGCGCCAGCGCATTCATCACGGTGGCCAGCATGCCCATGTAATCGGCGGTGGCGCGGTCCATGCCGACCGAGCCGCCGGCCACGCCGCGGAAGATGTTGCCGCCGC
>CAZKGD010000032.1:0-30913 GCA_964552215.1 uncultured Caldimonas sp. | reverse complement strand
GGCGTGTCGGCCGAGGTGTCGATCGGTGAACTCTTCATCGCCGGCATCGGCCCGGGCCTCCTGATCGGCGGCACGCTGATGCTTTTCGTGCACCTGTACTGTCGCTGGAAGGGCTGGGGCAAGCAGGATGGCGACGGCCGCCAGTCGGTGCTCAGCGCCACGGCGCACGCCGGCTGGGCGCTGCTGATGCCGGTCATCATCCTGGGCGGCATCTACGGCGGCATCTTCACGCCCACCGAGGCCTCGGTGGTGGCGGTGTTCTATGCGCTGATCATCGGGTTCGTGATCCACCGCGAACTCAAGCTCAAGGACCTGATCCCCGTGCTGCGCAAGTCGGTCATCTCCAGCGCAGTGATCATGTTCATCATTGCCAACGCCGGCCTGTTCGCCTACCTCATCACACGCGCCGGCATCCCCGACGCGCTGGGCCAGTGGCTCACTGAAGTGCTGCGCTCGCCGGTCTGGTTCCTGCTGGGCGTGAACGCCGCGCTCTTCGTGATCGGCATGTTCATCGAGACCTCGGCCGCCATCATCGTGCTGGCGCCCATCCTGGTGCCGGTGGCCGTGTACTTCGGGGTCGATCCGGTGCACTTCGGCATGATCATGGTGGTCAACCTGGCCATGGGCATGATCACGCCACCGTTTGGCGTGAACCTCTTTGCCGCCTGCACGGTGGCCAGGATCTCGCTCGATCAGATCATCCGGCACCTGCTGCCGTTTGTGCTGGTGATTCTGGGCTGCCTGATGGTCATCACCTATCTTCCCTGGATCAGCCTGGCCCCGCGCGACCTCGTGTTTGCGGCGCCGGCCATCGGTCCTGTCATCGGCCCCCAATGAGCGCCGACAAGGAGGCTTGCCATGAGCAGCATGACGCGTCATCACCACTTCATCGACAACCGCCGCGTCCCTTCGGTTAGCGGTGAAACACTGCCTGTGATCGACCCGTCCGACGGCCAGGTCTTTGCCGAGATCGCCCGTGGCGGAGCGGCCGAGATCGACCAGGCTGTCGCGGCGGCCCGGCGTGCGGCCGATGGCGCCTGGGGGCGCATGCCCGGGGTCGAGCGTGGGCGCATCCTGGCGCGGGCCTGCGCACTGATCCAGCAACACGCCGACGAACTGATGCAGCTCGAATCGCGCGACTGCGGCAAGCCGCTCACCCAGGCGCGCAACGACGTGACCGCGGTGGCGCGCTACTTCGAGTTCTATGCCGGCGCCGCCGACAAGGTGGGCGGCCAGGTGCTGCCCTATCTCGCCGGGTACACCGTGCTGGCCGACCGTGAGCCGCATGGCGTGACGGGCCACATCATTCCCTGGAACTACCCGCTGCAGATCTTCGGCCGTTCGGTGGGGGCAGCGCTGGCGGCCGGCAATGCCTGCGTGGTCAAGCCTGCCGAGGATGCCTGCCTGTCGCTGCTGCGCCTGGCCGAACTGCTGGCCCAGGCAGGCCTGCCTGCAGGGGCTCTCAACATCGTCACCGGCCTGGGCACCGAGGCCGGATCAGCCCTGTCGGCCCACCCGGGGCTCGATCACATCTCCTTCACCGGCTCGCCGCCCACGGGGACGCGCGTGGCCCAGGCCGCGGCGGTGCATCACGTGCCGGTCACGCTCGAGCTCGGCGGCAAGTCGCCCCAGGTGGTGTTCGACGATGCCGATCTCGATGCCGCTGTGCCGGTGATCGTCAACGCCATCGTCCAGAACGCCGGTCAGACCTGCTCGGCCGGCAGCCGATTGCTGGTGCAGCGGGGCGCCTACGAGCCGCTGCTGGCGAAGCTCTCGGTGGCCTTCTCGGCCCTGCGGGTGGGGCCGGCTGCGGCCGACCTCGCCTGCGGCCCGCTGATCCGCGCCTCGCAACTGGCCCATGTGCGCCAGATGGTGCACGAGGCGCGCGACGCCGGTCTGGCCGTGGCGGCCCACGGCCAGATCGTCACCGACGCGCCGCATGGCGGCTACTACTTCGCCCCCACGCTCTTCCGGGACGTGCCCCACGAACATCGCCTGGCGCAGGAAGAGGTCTTCGGCCCGGTGCTCGCGGCGATGGCTTTCGAGGGCGAGGACGACGCCGTGCGCTTGGCCAACGGCACGCGCTTCGGCCTCGTGGCCGGTGTGTGGACGCGCGACGGCTCGCGCGCGCTGCGCCTGGCCAAGCGCCTGCGCTGCGGCCAGGTCTTCATCAACAACTACGGCGCGGCCGGCGGAGTGGAACTGCCCTTTGGCGGCGTGCGCGCCAGCGGCCACGGGCGCGAGAAAGGCCTGGAGGGCCTGATCAGCTTCACGCGCGTGAAAACCATCGCCATCAAGCACGACTGAGGAGTTCCCCATGAGACTGAAGGACAAGACCGCCATCGTCACCGGCGCCGGCTCCGGCTTTGGCGAAGGCATCGCCAAGCGCTTTGCGCAGGAGGGCTGCAAGGTCCTGGTGAACGATCTCAACTCCGAGGGCGGGGAGCGCGTGGTGGCCGAGATCCGAGCCGCAGGCGGCCAGGCGCACTTCCTGCAGGCCGACGTGTCCAAGGACGCCGACGTGAAACGACTGATCGAGGGCTGCCTCGCCCACTTCGGCGGGCTGCACATCATCGTCAACAACGCCGGCACCACCCACCGCAACCGGCCGATGCTGGAGGTGAGCGAGGAAGAGTTCGACCGCATCTACGCCGTCAACGTGAAGAGCCTCTTCCTCACGGCCCGGCATGCCGTGCCGTACATGCGCGCGCAGAAGAACGGCTGTTTCATCACCATCGCCTCCACCGCCGGCGTGCGCCCGCGCCCGGGGCTCACCTGGTACAACGGCAGCAAGGGTGCGGCCATCACCACCAGCCGCTCGATGGCGGCTGAACTCGGCCCCGACAACATCCGCGTCAACGTCATCAATCCGGTGGCCGGCGAAACGGCCTTGCTCGCGCAGTTCATGGGCGAGGACACGCCCGAGCGCCGCGCGAAGTTCATCGCCACCGTGCCGCTGGGCCGACTGAGCCGTCCGCTGGACATCGCCAACGCGGCGCTCTACCTGGCCAGCGACGAAGCCGAGTTCATCACCGGGGCCTGCCTGGAAGTCGATGGCGGGCGCTGCGTGTAACGTCTTGTTTCCATTGCGCTGGGCAGGTTTCCCGCGTATGCGCCATTGACGAGAAGCAATTAACGACGCTCGTGGTTTCACCGTTGCGCATCGTTGACTTGTCACGTCCGCGCGGCACGATGATGCGGTATCGTCCCACCGGGCAAACCATGCCGTGTTGTAGCGCGGTCGGCCCCAAGACGATTCCAATCAAGGGTGAAACATCATGAGCGCAGCAAACACGTCCCCCTGGGCCCGGCGGGCCCGCCACATGGCCCTGACGGCCGGCCTGGCCCTGGCGGCCACCCCCCTGTGGGCCCAGACCAAGGTTCTCATCAACCCGGGTGACCAGGGTGAGCAGTCCCGCTTCGCGGTGTACAGCGCCTGGAAGACCGCGGTCGAGGCGGCGCTGCGCAAGGACAAGCTCACGCCGGCCGTGGCCTTGTCTACCGACGCGACTGCCGACCTGGCCAATACCCGCTCGCGCCTGCAGGACATTTTCGTGGCGCCGGCCCATGTGATCGGCAGCGCGCTGCGCTACGGCTACACGCCGGTGGTGGGGTGGGACGCCCCCGTACAGGCAGTGCTCGTGGTGCCCAAGGACAGTTCCGTGCAATCGCTTCAGGACGCCTCCGGCAAACGCCTGGGCCTGCCCACCCAGGACAGTATCGTGACCTACCTGGTGCGTGGCGAGGTCAATGCCGCCAACACCACCATCAAGCGTCATTTCGCCAGCGTGTTCGAAACCCGCTACCAGGAGGCCCTGCTGCCCTGCCTGCAAGTGCGCCGCTGCGATGTGGTGGCCGTCGAGCGCGCGGTCTACGACCGCTGGGTGGCCGCGGGCGAACCCGTGCGTGCGGTGATGCAAAGCAAGCACTCTCCCGCGCTGAGCGTGGCGGTGCGCGACGGCAGCGGCATCAATCCCGACACCGTGCGCGCGGCCCTGGCCGAGAGCGGTGCCATCACCGCGGGCGTCAAGCTCACCTCGCTGTCCAAGCGCGATTTCGAATACGTCTCGACCCTGGGCTACTTCACGCCGCGCGCCCTCCCCGGGGCCAAGGTGGTCGATGCGCAGACGGTGTCGCAACTCCTGCAGTCCGGCGCGCAGTACATCGACACGCGCACCGACAAGGAATTCGCGGCAGGCCGTGTGCCCGGCTCCAAGCTGGTGCCTTACAACGAGAAGAGCCCCAAGGAAGCCGACTACGACCCCTCGCTCGACCAGTTCGACCTGAGCAAGCTCCCGGCCAACAAGGCGGCACCCGTGATCTTCGCCTGCAACGGCGCCGAATGCTGGAAGAGCTTCAAGGCCAGCCATGCGGCCGTCAAGGCCGGCTACACCCAGGTGCACTGGTTCCGCGGCGGCTTCCCCGAGTGGCGCAGCGCCGGCCTGAAGATCGAGAAGGACGACTGATCCTGGCAGCAGCCTCAGCCGTGCAGCCGGCTGCTGCGCGGCACGCTGGCCAGCAGGAACTCCATCTGGTCGGCCAGGATGCGCCGGCCGCGCAGGATCATGTCCTCGTGCAGGCTGGGCACATAGGGCAGGTAGAGCAGGCTCATGCGTGCTTCTTCGGGCATCCGGTTGCCCTTGCGCCCGTTGCAGCCGCGACAGGCCGTGATGCAATTCATCCAGGTGTCGCGTCCGCCGCGGGACGTGGGCACGATGTGCTCACGCGTCAGGTCGTCGGCATGGAAGAGACCGCCGCAATAGGCGCACATGTGGCGGTCGCGCACGAAGAGCTTGGTGTTCGATAGCGCCGGTTCCTGGCGCCAGGCCCGGCTGGGAATGGCGCCGCGCACCGCGACGATGGGGTGCACCTCGATGCGCGACTGCAGACCGCTCACACGCTGCACGCCGCCACGCAGGACGAGGAAGGGGTCGCCGAGGGTCCAGGCGATGCCGTCGGTGGCGTACAGCGTGGCCGCTTCCTTGGTCGAGATCCACGCTTGCGGGCGACCGGACACATCGAGCTGCAGCACGTCCATGGCGGAACCAGGCCTCATCGAAGGTTGACGGGGGCGTCGTCAAACGGGTGCCAAGGCCGTTTCACGGCGCAACATGCTTCAGCATATGGCAAGACCGCCCCGCTGCTCAAGCACCCGTGGTAAAGCCGCACACCAGACCCCATGCCACAATCGTCGGCATGAGTCGAATGGCGGTGCCCGCGCGCTGGGCAGCATGGTTTATTGGGCTGGCGCTGGCCTGCGCGGCCGCGCCAGCGACGGCCCAGGCGGTCCCGGCAGCGGGTGCGGCGCCGGCGGCGGAACCCGTGTCGGCCTCCGCCCAGCGCGTCTACGAGCGTGCGCGAGCCCAGCTGGTGCAGATCCGCACCCTGTTGCAAGGGCAGACGAGCCAATCCACCGTGGGCTCAGGCTTCATCGTCAGCGACGACGGCCTGCTGATGACCAACTACCACGTGGTCAGCCAGGCTGCGCTGCAGCCTGGCCGCTACCGCCTGGTCTACACCCGTGCCGAGGGTGGCGAAGGACCGCTGGAGCTGCTGGCCTTCGACGCCGTGCACGACCTGGCCCTGCTGCGTGCGGCCGACGGCGGCCTGGCCGGCCGCGGTGCGCTGAACTTTCGCAGCCCTGACCGGCCGCTGGGCCGGGGCGAGCGGATCTTCTCGCTGGGCAACCCGCTGGACGTCGGCTTTGCCGTGCTCGAGGGCAACTACAGCGGCCTCGTCGAGCGCAGCTTCTATCCGAACATCTTCTTCGCTGGCTCGCTCAATCCCGGCATGAGCGGCGGGCCTGCGCTGGACGAGCGCGGCGAGGTCATCGGGGTGAACGTGGCCACGCGGCGCGATGGCCAGCAGGTCAGCTTCCTCGTGCCCGGCGCCCAGGCCCAGGCTCTGTTGGCACGATCTGCGGGCGCCGCAGGGCTGACGGGCAGCATCCATGGGGAGCTCACTGCCCAGCTGATGAGCCATCAGCAGCAACTCACCGAGCGCTTCCTGGCCCAGCCCTGGCGCTCGGCCCACCACGACCGCTACCGCATCCCCGTGCCCGAGGAGAGCTTCCTGCGCTGCTGGGGCCAGAGCTCGCCGGCGGACGCCAAGGGCCTGCAGTACGAGCGCTCCGATTGCGAGATGGGGGCCACCGTCTTCGTGGGCGAAGGACTCTTCACCGGGGGCCTGAGCGTGCGCCACGAGGCCTACGACGGTGCTCACCTGGGCCCTTGGCGCTTTGCGGCGCAGTATTCGGCGAGTTTCAAGAACGAGCACTTCCAGCAGCGGTCCACCCGCCACCGCACGGCCGTCCAGTGCCGGGAACGCTTCGTCGATCGCGAGGGCTTGGCGTTGCGTGCGGTCCTGTGCCTGTCGGCCTACAAGCGACTGGCCGGCCTGTACGATTTGAGCCTGCTCGTGGCCACGCTCGACCAGTCCACCGGCGGCGTGCAGGGCCGCTTCGACGTCCGCGGGGTGAGCTTCGACAACGCGATGCGCCTGGCCGAGCACTACCTGGAAGGCTACACGTGGAAAGACTAGGCCTGCTGGAGGTGCTCGACCGCGATGCCCGGGTGCGCCAGGTCTTCGAGGTGACCCGCTGGCCCCTGCGCGTGGGCCGTTCGCTGGACTGCGACATCGTGCTCGACGATCCCCACGTCGCACGCGAGCACCTGCTGCTGCGCCCGGTGGATGGTGGGATCGCCGTGGCTGTGGGCGACACGATCAATGGTGTGCGCTGCGGCAACCGGCAACTGCGTGCCGGCGAAGAGGCGGTACGCCCCTCGGGCGAGGAATGGTGGGTGGGCCAGACCCGTGTTCGCCTGCGCCTGGCTGCCGACACGCTGCCGGCCGAACTGCCGCTGCCCGTGGCCGGACGGTGGCCCGTGGCCGGCCTGCTGCTGGCGCTTGCGGGTGTGATCGGCTGGACGGCCTGGGGCGAGTACCTCCAGACCGATCCGGGCGACTTCCTGGGCAACCTGGCCGGGGCAGGCCTGTCGGTGCTGGCGGTTCTGGGGGCCTGGAGCTTCCTGTGGGCCCTGGGATCCAAGCTCTTCCAGCACCGGCTCGACTACATGCGCCACCTGCGCATCGCGGCCACCGGGCTGCTGGCCTCGGGCATGGTGTCGGCCGCCCTCGGGGTGCTGGCTTTCGTCACCTCCTGGGTGATCCTGAGCCGGCTCAGCCCGGCCGCAGAGTTCACGGTGCTGGCAGCCACCGTCTGGGCTCACCTGGCGGTGGTGCTGCCGGCGCGCCGCCGGGCGCTGGCATGGGCCGTTGCGGCGGCGCTGGCGGGTGGGCTCGGGGCGGCGGCGGCCTTCCAGTACCAGAACCAGGGCCGGGTTTTCAGCGAGCTGTACCTCACAGTGCTGCCGCCTCCCTCATTTCGTCTGGCGCCTGCGGTCGACCCCGCCCAGTTCCTCGAAGAGGCCCGCCGCCTGAAGCCCGCGGTCGACGAAGCCGCCCGGGAAGGGGATGATGGGGCGTCCGCCGACGAGATCGAAGACCTCGAATGACCCTGCGCGACCCCAGGGGCCGGCCTTGTACGGCTCCGAGGCTTGCGCCACACTGAAAGCAGCGCGCGCCGATCGCCCGGCCATGATTCGGTGTTTACCCTAGGTTTTCCCCTCGATCGTGGCTTTCTAGTGAGAAAGCCCTAGGAAATTCGACCGGCCCCTTGCCCCCTGTCTCCGGAAACCTGCAAAATAGAACGACCGTTCGTTTTATTTCGGGGAACCCCGTGAGCGCACTGCCTTCCATCAGTCCCAAGACCCCCCGCGAGGGCGGGCGCAGCCTCCACAAGGGGCAGCAGACCAAGGCGGCCATCCTGGATGCCGCGCTCGCGCTGGCCTCTCAAGTGGGTCTCGAGGGGTTGTCCATCGGCGCCCTGGCCGAAGTGACGCGCATGAGTAAGTCGGGCGTGTTTGCCCACTTCGGTTCGCGCGAAGAACTGCAGATCTCGGTCATCCGCGAGTACCACAACCGCTTCGAGGAGGAGATCTTCTTCCCCTCGCTCAGCGAGCCGCGCGGCCTGCCGCGCCTGCGCGCCTTCTTCGAGCGCTGGGTGCGGCGCGTCTCGGTGGAAATCGATTCCGGCTGCATCTACATCAGCGGGGCCGTCGAGTTCGACGACCGTCCCGGCCCCGTGCGCGATGCGCTGGCCGACATGGTGCTGACCTGGCACAAGGCCCTGGGTCGCGCGATCGCGATTTCGGTGCAGGAAGGCCACCTGCGCGAGGACACCGATCCTCAGCAGATGCTCTTCGAGATCCACGGCCTCATCCTGGCCCTGCACCATGATGCACGTTTCCTGCGTTCGCCCGGCGCGCTCGACCGCGCGCGTCGTGGTTTTGACTTCATCGTCAGCCACTATGCGACCGACCAGGCCCCCAAGCCCACGCCCTTGAAGTCCGTTCGCAAGCCGGCTTCCAAACCTTCTCGTTAACCGTTCCAACAGGAGCCCTTCCCATGCCCCAGTACAACCCGCCGCTGCGCGACATGCAATTCGTGATGCACGAAGTGCTGAACGTGGTCGACGAGCTCAAGACCCTGCCGGCGCATGCCGAGATCGATGCCGACACCATCAATGCCGTGCTCGAGGAAGGCGGCAAGTTCGCCTCGCAGGTGGTCTTCCCGCTGAACATCAGCGGCGACGAAGAGGGCTGCACGCTCGACAAGAGCACCCATGAGGTGACGGCACCCAAGGGCTTCAAGGAGGCCTACCAGCAGTATGTGGAAGGGGGCTGGCCGGCGCTGAGCTGCGACCCCGAGTACGGCGGCCAGGGCCTGCCGCACGTGGTGAACCAGTCCTTCTACGAGATGCTCAACTCGGCCAACCAGGCTTGGACCATGTACCCCGGCCTGTCGCATGGTGCCTACGAGGCCCTGCACGCCCATGGCACGCCCGAACAGAAGCAGCTCTACCTGCCCAAGCTCGTGAGCGGCGTGTGGACCGGCACGATGTGCCTGACCGAACCCCACTGCGGCACCGACCTGGGCTTGCTGCGCACCAAGGCCGAGCCCCAGGCCAACGGCACCTACAAGCTCAGTGGCCAGAAGATCTTCATCTCCGCCGGTGAACACGACCTGGCCGAGAACATCGTCCACCTGGTGCTGGCCCGCCTGCCCGATGCGCCGGCCGGCTCCAAGGGCATCTCGCTCTTCGTGGTGCCCAAGTTCAAGGTCAAGGCCGATGGGTCGCTTGGCGAGCGCAACCCCATCTACTGCGGCGGCCTCGAGCACAAGATGGGCATCCACGGCAATGCCACGGCGCAAATGATCCTCGACGGCGCGGAAGGCAGCCTCGTGGGTGAGCCCAACAAGGGCCTGGCCGCGATGTTCGTGATGATGAACGCCGCCCGCCTGGGCGTGGGCATGCAGTCGCTGGGCCTCACCGAAGTGGCCTACCAGAACGCCGTGGCCTACGCCAAGGACCGCATCCAGATGCGCGCGCTGTCGGGCCCCAAGGCCACCGACAAGCCGGCCGACCCCATCATCGTGCACCCCGACGTGCGCAAGATGCTGCTCACCGCCCGCGCCTATGCCGAAGGCGCCCGCGCCGTGGCCATGTGGACCACGCTGCAGCTCGACAAGGAGCTCACCACCGACGACGAGGAAGTGCGCCGCGAATGCGCCGATCTCGTGGCCCTGCTCACGCCCATCATCAAGGCCTTCTTCACCGACAACGGCTGGATCGCCACCTCGCACTGCCTGCAGGTCTTCGGTGGGCATGGCTACATCAAGGAATGGGGCATGGAGCAGTACGTGCGAGATGCCCGCATCAACATGATCTACGAGGGCACCAACACGATCCAGTCGCTCGACCTGCTGGGCCGCAAGGTGCTGGGCGACAACGGCGCCAAGCTCAAGAAGTTCGGCAAGCTGGTGCAGGCCTTCGTCGAGGACGAGGGTGTCAACGAGGACATGCAGGAGTTCGTGAACCCCCTGGCCGAGCTGGGCGAGAAGGTCACCAAGCTCACGATGGAAATCGGCATGAAGGCCATGGGCAATGCCGACGAAGTCGGCGCCGCGGCGGTGGACTACCTGCGCGTGTGCGGCCACCTGGTGTTCGCCTACTTCTGGGCCCGCATGGCCAAGGTGGCACTGGCCAAGCAGGACAGCGGCGACCCCTTCTACACCGCCAAGCTGGCCACCGCGCGCTTCTACTTCGCCAAGCTGCTGCCCGAGACGGCGAGCCTCATCCGCACGGCCCGCGCCGGCCTGAAGCCGCTGATGGAGATGGACGAAGCCCTGTTCTGACGCCGCCGGGCCGTGCGCCGCACGGCCCGCTTTCACCCCAGAGGAGACGTGACATGAAGAAGAGCATCCTGATCGCAGCCGCCGCACTCGCGCTCGCCGGCGTGGCCCAGGCCAGCCCCGTGGGCTTGTGGAAGACCATCGACGACGCCACCAAGAAGGAGAAGTCCCTGGTGCGCATCAGCGATAACGGCGGTGTCCTGAGTGGGCGCATCGAGAAGCTGCTCGATCCCCAGGCCAAGGCCGATGGCGTGTGCGACAAGTGCAGCGACGATCGCAAGGGCCAGCCCATCGTGGGCCTGAACATCATCCGCAACGTTAAGGCCAATGCCGACGACAGCGCCCTGTGGGATGGCGGCGAGATCCTCGACCCCAACAACGGCAAGGTCTACAAGGTGCGCCTCAAGCCTGTGGATGGTGGCAAGAAGCTCGAAGTGCGCGGCTACGTCGGGGCCCCCCTGCTCGGGCGCACCCAGGTCTGGCAGCGCGTCGAATGATTTCCGTGCCGGCGCGCGTGGTTCCGCGCGCCGGCCTTCACATCAAGGAGAACCCCGTGAGTCGATTCCAAGTCCGCAAAGTCGCCGTGCTCGGCGCCGGCGTGATGGGCGCGCAGATTGCCGCCCACCTCGTCAACGTGAAGGTGCCCGTCGTGCTGTTCGATCTGCCGGCCAAGGAAGGCCCGAAGAACGGCATCGTCACCAAGGCGGTGGAGGGGCTGAAGAAGCTCAAGCCCTCGCCGCTGGGCGTGGCCGAGGACGCCGCGCTGATCCAGCAGGCCAACTATGAAGAGCACAGCGAGCTCCTGAAGGACTGCGACCTCATCATCGAGGCCATCGCCGAACGGATGGACTGGAAGCTCGACCTCTACAAGAAGATCGCGCCCTTCATCGCGCCGCACGCCATCGTCGCCTCCAACACCTCGGGCCTGTCGATCACCAAGCTCAGCGAGGCCCTGCCCGAAGAGATCAAGCCGCGCTTCTGCGGCATTCATTTCTTCAACCCGCCGCGCTACATGTACCTGGTGGAGCTGATCCCCACCCCCACGACAAAGCCCGAGATCCTCGACCAGCTCGAGACCTTCGTGACCACCAGCGTGGGCAAGGGTGTGGTGCGCGCCAAGGACACGCCCAACTTCATCGCCAACCGCGTGGGCATCGCCGGCATGCTGGCCACCATCAAGGAAGCCGAGAACTTCGGGCTGAGCTATGACGTGGTGGACGACCTCACCGGCAAGAAGATGGGCCGTGCCAGCTCGGGCACCTTCCGCACCGCCGACGTGGTGGGCCTGGACACGATGGCCCACGTCATCAAGACCCTGCAGGACAACCTGAAGGATGACCCCTTCTTCCCGAGCTACGCCACGCCGCCGGTGCTGGCCAAGCTGATCGAGCAGGGCGCGCTGGGCCAGAAGAGCGGCGCGGGTTTCTACAAGAAGGTGGGCAAGGACATCCTGCGCCTGGACCCGGCCAAGGGTGAATACGTGCCCGCCGGCGCCAAGGGCGACGAGCTCGTCGCACGCATCCTCAAGAAGGCCCCGGCCGAGCGCCTGAAGCTGCTGCGCGAATCGAGCAACCCGCAGGCCCAGTTCCTGTGGGCCATCCTGCGCGACAGCTTCCACTACGTGGCCGTGCACCTGGAGGCCATCGCCGACTGCGCCCGCGACGTGGACTTCGCGATGCGCTGGGGCTTCGGCATGAGCCAGGGGCCCTTCGAGCTGTGGCAGTCCGCCGGCTGGAAGCAGGTGGCCGAGTGGGTCAAGGCCGACATCGATGCCGGCAAGGCCCTGAGCACGGCGCCGCTGCCCGACTGGGTCTTTGATGGCCGCGAGGGCGTGCACACGCCGGAAGGCTCCTGGAGCCCGTCGCAGAAGAAATACATCCCGCGCAGCAGCCTGGCGGTCTACCAGCGCCAGCACTTCCCCGAGGCCGTGCTGGGCTCGGGCGCGGTCGAGCCGCTCAAGGCCGGCACCGAGGTGTTCAAGAACGACGAGGTCCGCGTGTGGACGCTCGACGGTGAGGTGCTGATCGCCAGCATCACCGCCAAGCTGCACCTGATCAGCCCCACCGTGACCGAAGGCCTACTCAAGGCCGTGGACCTGGCGGAACAGGGCTACAAGGGCCTGGTGATCTGGTCGCCCGATGACGTGTTCTCGGCCGGCGCCAACCTCGAGGCCCTGATGCCGGTGTTCATGGCCAAGGGCTCCAAGGGCATCATCCCGGAAGAGAAGAAGCTGCAGGACGCGATGCTGCGCATCCGCTACGCACAGGTGCCGGTGGTGTCGGCCATCCGCGGCATCGCCCTGGGCGGCGGCTGCGAGCTGGCCATCCACTCGGCCAAACGGGTGGCCGCGATGGAGAGCTACGTGGGCCTGGTGGAAGTGGGCGTGGGCCTGATCCCGGGTGCGGGCGGCCTCACCTACATCGCCCGCCGCGCGGCCGAGATGGCCGCCGCCGGCAATGCCAATGCCGACATCCTGAAGTTCGCCACCGACGGCTTCACCAGCGCGGCGATGGCCAAGGTGGGCACCAGCGCCATCGAGTCGCGCAAGCTGGGCTACCTGCTGGACAGCGACGTGATCGTGCCCAACAAGGACGAGCTGCTCTACGTGGCCCTGTCGCAGGCCAAGGCGATGTTCGACGCCGGCTACCGCCCGCCGCACAAGGCGATGTTCCCGGTGGCCGGCCGTTCGGCCAAGGCCACGATCATGGCCCAGCTGGCCAACATGCGTGACGGCGGCTTCATCAGCCAGCACGACTTCCACATCTCCACGCTGATCGCCGACGTGATCTGCGGCGGCGAGGTCGAGGCCGGCTCGCTGGTGAACGAGGACTACCTGATGGCCCTGGAGCGCCAGCACTTCTGCGGCCTGCTCGACCACCCCAAGACGCAAGAACGCATCATGGGCATGCTGCAGACCGGCAAGCCCGTGCGCAACTGATCGATCGGAGCCTACACATGAAACAAGTTCAAGACGCCTACATCGTCGCCGCCACGCGCACTCCGATCGGCAAGTCGGGCCGCGGCTACTTCAAGAACACCCGTCCGGACGACCTGCTGGTGGCCGCCATCCGTGGCGCGCTCAAGCAGGTGCCCAACCTCGACCCCAAGGCCATCGAGGATGCCATCGTCGGCTGCGCGATGCCCGAGGCCGAGCAGGGCATGAACGTGGGCCGCGTGGCGGCGCTGCTGGCGGGCCTGCCCAACACCGTGGGCGGCGTCACCGTCAACCGCTTCTGCGCGGCCGGCCTCACGGCGGTGCAGATGGCAGCCGACCGCATCCGCGTGGGCGAAGCCGACGTGATGATCGCCGGTGGCGTCGAGTCGATGAGCATGGTGCCCATGGGCGGCAACAAGCCCTCCTTCAGCCCCGAGGTGTTTGCGCGCGACGAGAACCTGGGCATCGCCTACGGCATGGGCCTGACGGCCGAGAAGGTGGCGCAGCAGTGGAAGGTCTCGCGCGAGGCGCAGGACGAGTTCGCGCTGCATTCGCACCTCAAGGCGCTCAAGGCCATCCAGGCCGGCGAGTTCAAGGACGAGATCACCCCGGTGGAGATCATCGAGCGCTTCCCCAACCTGGCCGACGGCAGCATCAGCGTCAAGACCCGCACCGTGGACGTGGACGAAGGTCCGCGTGCCGACACCTCGCCTGAAGGCCTCGCACGCCTGAAGGCCGTGTTCGCGGCCAAGGGCAGCGTCACGGCCGGCAACAGCTCGCAGACATCGGACGGCGCCGGCTGCCTGATCCTGGCCAGCGAAGCCGCGATCAAGCGCTACGACCTCAAGCCCCTGGCCCGTTTCGTCAGCTTCGCGATCAAGGGCGTGCCGCCCGAGATCATGGGCATCGGTCCCATCGAGGCCATTCCCGCGGCGCTGAAGTACGCCGGCCTGACCAAGGAGCAGCTCGACTGGATCGAACTGAACGAGGCCTTCGCCGCCCAGTCGCTGGCCGTGCTCAACACGCTCGACCTCGACCGCAGCAAGGTCAACCCCATGGGCGGCGCCATCGCCCTGGGCCACCCGCTGGGCGCCACCGGCGCGATCCGCTCGGCCACGGTCGTGCACGCGCTGCGCCGCCACAACCTGAAGTACGGCATGGTCACGATGTGCGTGGGCACCGGCCAGGGTGCTGCAGGGATCTTTGAACGCGTGTGACCCGTCGGGCCGCTTCGTGCGGCCCTCGTCCTGTCCATCGTCGACCAGGAGACCGGCATGGAGCGGCAAACCCACACCACCCCCGAAGGCGTGAGCCTGGGGGTGCGCTACTACCGGCCCGATGCCCAGGTCTGCAGCCCGCAGGCCGTCGTGCTGATCGCGCCGGCCATGGGCGTGCAACAAGGCTACTACGAAGCCTTCGCGCGCTGGCTGGCCGAGCAGGGCTTCCTCGCGGTGAGCTTCGATTACCGCGGCATGGGTGAGTCCCGCCCGGCGGGCCTGCGCTCGCTGCGCGGTTTCGAGGCCGATCTCTTCGACTGGGCCCGCGACTTCGACGCGGTGATCGACGCCATCTGCGAAATGAGGCCGGACCTGCCGCTCTACGTGGTGGGTCACAGCCTGGGGGCCCAGCTGCCTGGCCTGCTGCGCAACCGCGACCGCATCGCCGGCCTCGTGTCGGTGGCCGCTGGCAGCGGCTACTGGCGCGACAATGCGCCGCCGCTGCGCCGCATGGTCCTCTACTTCTGGTACGTGCTGGTGCCCGTGGCCACGCGCCTCTTCGGCTACTTTCCCGGCAAGCGCCTGCGCAAGGTGGGCGACGTGCCGCGCGGCGTGATGCTCCAGTGGCGGCGCTGGTGCCTGCACCCGCGCTACCATGTGGGCGCCGAGGGCACCCCGGTGCGCGAGGCCTTCGAGCAGGCGCGCTTTCCGGTGGTGGCCCTGTCCATCACCGACGACGAGCTGATGACCGAACGCGGCACGCGTGTGCTGGTCGACTGCTACGCCAACGCGCCGCGGCGCATCGAGCGCATCGCCCCGCAGGACGTGCAGGCCCGGCGCATCGGGCATTTCGGCTTCTTCCGCGACCAGTTCGAACCCACGCTGTGGCGCCGCGTCAAGCACCTCGTCGAGAGCTTCACCCCCTACACCAAGGAGACCGCATGACCATCAAGACCGCCGTCCTCAACGGCGTGGCCAGCATCGAGATCGCCCGCCCCGAGAAGAAGAACGCCCTCACCACGGCGATGTACCAGGCCATGGCCGATGCCCTGGCCGCGGCGCAGGACGACAAGAGCGTGCGCGCCGTGCTGATCCACGGCCAGCCGGAGATCTTCACCTCGGGCAACGACCTGGAAGACTTCATGCAGCGCCCGCCCCAGGGCCTGGACTCGCCGGTGTTCCAGTTCATGCAGAAGCTGCTGGCCTGTGACAAGCCGGTGGTGGTGGCCGTGACGGGCGCGGCCATCGGCATCGGCACCACGATGCTGCTGCACTGCGACCTCGTCTATGCCGCCGACAACGCCCGCTTCGCCATGCCCTTTGCCGGCCTGGGCCTGGTGCCCGAGTTTGCCTCCAGCCTGCTGGTGCCGCTGTACGCCGGCCACGTGAAGGCGGCCGAGAAGCTGCTGCTGGGCGACCCCTTCGGCGCCGAAGAAGCCCAGGACATGCGCCTGATCAACGCCATCCTGCCGGCGGGCGAGGTGGTCAACCATGCGCGCCGCATCGCCGAGCGCTTCAACCACCTGGCGCCGGCCGCCGTGCGCGAAAGCAAGAAGCTGCTGCGCCGTGCCAACGCCAAGCTGGTGCAGGAGACCATCGCCGTGGAAGGTGAACTCTTCGGCCAGCGCCTGCGCAGCCCCGAGGCCCGCGAGGCCTTCCAGGCCTTCTTCGAGAAGCGCAAGCCCGACTTCACGAAGTTCGACTGAAGCTGTCGCCACCCACCGCAGCAGCGCCCGCCCCGTGCGGGCGTTGTGCTTACTGGGGGATCTGGCGCGACTTGCCTTCGTCGTCGATGGCCACGTAGGTGAGGTTGGCTTCGGTCACCTTCACCACATAGGGGTTGGCGGGGTTGCGCTCGGCGAACACCTCCACATGCACTGTCACCGATGTGCGGCCCACGCGCTCGACGCGGGAATAGAACGACAGGATGTCGCCCACCGACACCGGCTGCTTGAAGATGAACTGGTTCACGGCCACGGTGGCAATGCGCCCGCGCGCGATGCGCGCCGACTGCACCGAGCCCGCCAGGTCGACCTGGGCCATGATCCAGCCGCCGAAGATGTCGCCATTGCCATTGGCGTCGGCGGGCATGGGCATCACGCGCAGCACGAGTTCCCCATCCTTGGGCACACTCACGGGTGGGGCGGAAGTGGCCGGGTCCTGCGGGCGGGTGTCGGCAGTCATGGTGCTTGCGTCTTTCGTCAGAATCAACAACACAGGATTGTTCCACGATGCGCCGCGCTGCGATGAGCCTGCCCGAGGAGGGCGCCCCCGACACCGCCGGCCAGCCGCGGTCCGACTGGGCCACGCTGGGGCGCTTGCTGCCCTACCTGTGGCGCTACCGCTGGCGCGTGATCTTTGCGCTGGCCTTCCTGGTGGGCGCCAAGGTGGCCAACGTGGGTGTGCCGCTGCTGCTCAAGGAGCTGGTGGACAGCCTGTCGATTTCGCCCACCGATCCGCGCGCCCTGCTGGTGGTGCCCGTGGGCCTGCTGCTGGCCTACGGGGGCCTGCGGCTGTGCACCTCGCTCTTCACCGAGCTGCGCGAGCTGATCTTCGCCAAGGCCACGGAAGGCGCGGCGCGCAGCATCTCGCTGCAGGTCTTTCGCCATCTGCATGCACTGAGCCTGCGCTTTCACCTGGAACGCCAGACCGGTGGCATGACGCGCGACATCGAGCGCGGCACGCGCGGCGTGCATTCGCTCATCTCCTACTCGCTCTACAGCATCTTCCCCACGATCATCGAAGTGGCCATGGTGCTCACGCTGCTGGGCGTGAAGTTCGATGCCGCCTTCGCCTGGATCACGCTCGGCGCGCTGGTGGTCTATGTGGCCTTCACGGTGCTGGTGACAGAGTGGCGCACCAAGTTCCGCCGCATCATGAACGAGATGGACTCTAAGGCCCACACTCGGGCCATCGATTCCCTGCTCAACTACGAGACGGTCAAGTACTTCAGCAATGAAGACTACGAAGCCCGGCGCTACGACGAAAGCCTGGAGCGGCTGCGCCGGGCCGCGCTGAAGTCCCAGTCCACGCTGTCGCTGCTCAACACCGGCCAGCAGCTCGTGATCTCGGCCGCGCTCATCGCCATGCTGTGGCGGGCCACCGAGGGCGTGGTGGCTGGCACCATGACGCTGGGCGACCTCGTCATGGTCAACGCCTTCATGATCCAGCTCTACATCCCGCTGGGCTTCCTGGGCGTGCTCTACCGCGAGATCAAGCAGTCGCTCACCGACCTGGACAAGATGTTCCGGCTGATGGACCGCGAGCGCGAAGTGGCCGATGCGCCCGGTGCATCCGATCTGCAGGTGCGCGAAGGGGTGGTGCGCTTCGAATCAGTGGATTTCGGCTACGAGGCCGCCCGGCCCATCCTGCGCAGCCTGAGCTTCGAGATCCCGGCCGGCAGGAAGGTGGCGGTGGTGGGGCCCTCGGGGGCGGGCAAATCCACGCTTGCGCGGCTGCTGTTCCGCTTCTACGACGTGGACGCCGGGCGCATCACCATCGACGGCCAGGACATCCGGCAGGTGACCCAGGCCAGCCTGCGCCGCGCCATCGGCATCGTGCCGCAGGACACGGTGCTGTTCAACGACACCATCGAGTACAACATCGCCTACGGCCGCCCCGGCGCCTCGCGCGAGGAGGTGGTGGCTGCCGCCCAGGCGGCCCATATCCATGGCTTCATCAGCTCCACGCCCAAGGGCTATGACACCATGGTGGGCGAGCGCGGTCTGAAACTTTCAGGCGGTGAAAAGCAGCGTGTGGCGATCGCGCGTACCCTGCTGAAGAACCCGCCCATCCTGATCTTCGACGAAGCCACCTCGGCGCTGGATTCGGCCAACGAGCGCGCCATCCAGGCCGAACTGCAATCGGCCGCACGCAACAAGACGGCCCTGGTGATCGCGCACCGGCTGTCCACGGTGGTCGATGCCCACGAGATCCTTGTGATGGAGACCGGGCGCATCGTCGAGCGCGGCACGCACGCGCAATTGCTGGCCCAGGGCGGGGCCTATGCCCGCATGTGGGCCCTGCAGCAAAGCGGCCAGGAATAGGGGCAGCTCAGTCCTGGGCCGGCGCAGGGGCCTCACCCTGCGGCGGCTGGGTCGCGTTGGGGTCCGAGGCGGGGCCGTCTTCAGGCCGGTGCTCGGTCTTGCGCTTGGCCTTCTCTTCCTTCTTGCGCTTCTTGGCCAGCTCGCGCTGGCGCTTTTCGTAGGCGTAGTTCGGGGTGGGCAAGGAGATCCTTTCGTCAGTGGGTGCTTTGTTCCCATCCTAACGCGGCTTGGGCGCCAGGGCGAGCCCGTCCGGCGATATGCCAGACTTGCGGCCATGGCTCTCAAATCCACCATCTTCAAGATCGATCTGCAGATCGCCGACATGGACCGCGGCTACTACGCCGACCATGCCCTGACGATCGCCCGCCACCCGTCGGAAACCGACGAACGCATGATGGCCCGCGTGCTGGCCTTTGCGCTGTTCGCCGCCGACGACCTGAGCTTCGGCAACGGCCTGAGCACCAACGACGAGCCCGACCTGTGGCGGCGCGACCTCACCGGCGAGGTGCTGCTGTGGGTGGACGTGGGCCAACCCGACGAAAAGCTCATCCGCAAGGCCTGTCACCGCGCCCAGCAGGTGGTGGTCCTCACCTTCGGTCGCGTGGCGAACGTGTGGTGGGCGCAGAACCGCCACCCGCTCGAGCGCCTGCCCAAGCTGCGCGTGCTGCACCTCGAAGCCGAACACGTCGAGGCCCTGGCCGCCCTGGTGGAGCGCACCCTGCGCCTGCAATGCACCGTCCAGGACGGGCACATCTGGCTGGGGCATGCGCAGGAGACGGTGGAGCTCGCCGTCCAGGAATGGAAGGCCTGGGCCTGATGGACCCACCCCCGGAGCGCCTTCGGCGCACCCCCTCAAGGGGGCGCCGCTGGCGGACCGGCGAAGCCGGATCCGCGGCGGCAGCTTGATCCGTTGCTGCACTACTGAGCGACGTATCTTCCCGGCTTGTGGTTCACGGCCAGGATGAGGTTGAGCGCCACGGCGCCCAGCAGCGACCAGACCACCCGCATCGGCTCCACGGTGAAGAAGGCCACGGCCACGATGCAGCAGTCGATGGCCATCTGCACCTTGCCGGCGCGCCAGCCGCGCGATTCCTGCAGGTACAGCGCGAGGATGCCCACGCCGCCCAGGCTGGCTCGATGGCGAAAGAGCATCAGGAAGCCCGCGCCCATCAGCAGCCCGCCCATCACCGCGGCATAGGCCGGGTGCAGGCCGGTGAAGCCCAGCACCAGCGGGTGGAATTCGGCGAAGAGTGACAGCAGGGCCACCGCGATGAAGGTCTTGAGCGTGAAGGCGCGTCCCAGCTTGCGCAGCGCGATCCAGTAGAAGGGCAGGTTGATGAGGAAGAAGATCTTGCCGAAGCTGATGCCGCTGGCGTAGTGCAGCAGGAAAGCCAGTCCGGCCGTGCCGCCGGTGAGCAGGCCCGTGTGGTTGAACATCACCACCCCCAGCGAGATGAAGAGCGTGCCCGTCACCAGGGCCTGGGCATCGTCAAAGAAGGAATGGCGTTCGATGGGGTCGGGGGCGGACACGCGGGCCTCTGCGGCAGGCAAAGGCGACAGTGTAGGCAAGGCGGGTGCCCGCCCCTTGGCGCTGGATCAAGCCAGCTGTGCGGCTCCGGCGCGGCGTCGCCAGGCGCGCCACACCCGCGCGCCCAGCAGGGCCGCGATGATGAGCGCATACACGGCCACCTCGGCGTAGTCGTTCTTGCCCGAGCGCATCCAGAAGAAGTGCAGCAGGGCCAGGCCGGCCACGGCGTACACGGCACGGTGCAGGGTCTGCCAGCGCGCGGCGCCCAAGGCCTTGATGGCCCGGTTGAAGGAGGTGGTCGCCAGCGGGAGCATCAGCACCAGCGCCGCGAATCCCACCAGGATGAAGGGCCGCTTGGCGATGTCGCGTGCGATGTCGTCCAGGTAGAAGCCCATGTCGAACCAGGCGTAGCACAGCAGGTGCAGCACGCCGTAGAAGAAGGTGAAGAGGCCCAGCATGCGCCGAAAGCGCGCCAGGCCGTGCCAGCCGGTGGCATGGCGCACCGGCGTGACGGCCAGCGTGAGGCACAGCAGGCGCAGCGTCCAGTCGCCGGTGCTGCGGATCAGGGCCTCGGCCGGGTTGGCGCCCAGGGTGCCGGCCACCGCACCCCCCAGCAACTGGGCGAAGGGCAGCAGGCACAGCACGAAGAGCAGCGGCTTGGCCGCCGGGTGCAGCAGGGCGCGCTGGGCGTTCACGCCGTCGTCCGGGCGGTCAGTAGAACTTCTTCAGGTCCATGCCGGCATAGAGCTGGCCCACCTGGGCCTCGTAGCCGTTGAACATCAGCGTGGGGCGCTTGCGTGTGAACAGGCCGTCCTCGCCGATGCGCCGCTCGGTGGCCTGGCTCCAGCGCGGGTGGTCCACGGTCGGGTTCACGTTGGAATAGAAGCCGTACTCGTGCGGCGCCGAGACGTTCCACGCGGTGTTGGGCTGCTTTTCGGTGAAGCGGATCTTCACGAGGGACTTGCCGCTCTTGAAGCCGTATTTCCAGGGCACCACCAGGCGCAGCGGCGCGCCATTCTGGTTGGGCAGCACCTCGCCGTACAGGCCGAAGGCCAGCAGCGTGAGCGGGTGCATGGCCTCGTCCAGGCGCAGGCCTTCCACATAGGGCCACAGCAGCACGCGCGAGTTGAGCCCCGGCATCTGGGCCTTGTCGGCCAGGGTGTGGAACTCGACGTACTTCGCGTTGCCCGTGGGCTCGACGCGGCGGATCAGCTCGTTCAGCGAATAGCCCACCCAGGGAATGACCATGGACCAGCCCTCGACGCAGCGCAGGCGGTAGATGCGCTCCTCCATGGGCGCCAGCTTCAGCAGGGTCTCGATGTCGTAGGTGCCGGGCTTGCGCACCTCGCCTTCGACCACCACCGTCCAGGGCCGGGTCTTCAGGCTGCCGGCGCGGCGGGCCGGGTCGGCCTTGTCGGTGCCGAACTCGTAGAAGTTGTTGTAGGTGGTGACATCCTGGTAGGACGTGAGCTTTTCCATCGTCAGGGCGCCGGCCACCTTGCTGGGTGTGCCGGGCAGCGCCGGCAGCTTGCCGGGCCCGGCCGTCTGGGCCCAGGCCTCGCGACCGGCCCAGGCGGCCAGCGCCGCGCCGGCGGCCCCGGTGGCCATCCAGCGCAGCCAGTCGCGCCGGGCGGCATGCACCTCCCGCGGGGTGATCTCGGAAGCGATCGGGTGGTCGTAGCCGCGGGATTTGTTCAGGACATGCATGACGCGCCTTCCAGAGTGTTCACCATTGGAAAGGGTGACACCAAGCCAGGTTCCCTGCCGGCGTGGGGCTTTGTGCGGGCTCTTCAGCGTCCCAGGTCGTCGTGGAAGCCGGTGTCGATCACGTCCAGGCCCGCGGTGGTGGGGTTGTCGCCATGGAGCAGGTCCATGTGGGTGACCACTTCCAGTGCTGCCGGGTCGAAGAGGGTGAGGGCGTTGCGGGCCTGGCTGTCGCGAAAGCGCTTGCGCGAGAACAGCTTGCGCTGGGCTTCGGCTGGCAGGTCGGTGATGCGGATGACGTTGTTCGCGATCAGCAGGTCGATCACGTCTTCCAGCACCCGCACGAAATCGGCGTCCAGCGCCTGGAAGGCCTCCTGCCGCGGAGGGGCTGCGCCGCCTGGCTGACCCAGGAAGCTGCGGACCTCATCGTGGTCATCGGGCAGGAACTCCTGGGTGTCGGGCGTGGGCTCGCGGTGCAGGCTCACGACCACACCGTGAACATTGCGAGCGACAAAAGGCATGGTCGGCAGCCGCCAGGGTGGACAGGCTGCCGACTATACGCCTGAAGAAGCCGGCTTGGCCACGCATTGCACGACCGGCACAACGTGTGCCACACCATCAAGGATTGGCATGGATCCGGCTTCGCCGGTCCGTCGCCAAAGCCCCCTCGGGGGGGAGCGACCGAGAGGGAGCGTGGGGGCTCTACAGCTCGCCGTAGGAGTGCAGGCCCGAGAGGAACATGTTCACGCCCAGGAAGGCGAAGGTCGTGATGGCCAGGCCCACCAGCGCCCACCAGGCCGATACCGTGCCGCGCAGGCCCTTCATCAGGCGCATGTGCAGCCAGGCCGCGTAGTTCAGCCACACGATCAGGGCCCAGGTCTCCTTCGGGTCCCAGCTCCAGTAGCCGCCCCAGGCCTCGGCCGCCCACAGCGCGCCCAGGATGGTGGCAATGGTGAAGAAGGCGAAGCCCACCGCGATGGACTTGTACATCACGTCGTCGAGCACCTCGTAGCTGGGCAGCTTCGCCGCGATGCGGCGGCGCAGCGAGAGGATGCCGCCCACGATGAGGGCCGAGACGCCGAAGTACACCGCCCAGTAGCTGCTCAGGCCACCGTCGGGCGTCTGGCGGAACACCAGCGGCTCGAAGCACAGCACCACGCCCAGCAGCCACAGCGGGGCCAGCTTGTACCAGCGCGTCTCGCTCGCCTGCTGCTTGATGAGGTAGGCGAAGGCCACCATGGCCGCGATCGCGAAGGTGCCGTAGCCGATGAAGTTGGCCGGCACATGCACCTTCATCCACCAGCTCTGCAGGGCCGGCACCAGGGGCTGGATCTCGTGCGCGCCACGCTCGACCGTGTACCACAGCAGGAAACCGACGGCGGCGCTGACGATCAGCATCGAGAACGCACCCAGGCTGCGCACATGCTCGCGGTGCTTGTACTGGTCTTCGTAGTAGAGCCAGTACAGCGCGGTGAGCCAGCAGAACAGCACGAAGACCTCGTAGAGGTTGCTCACCGGGATGTGGCCGATGTCCGGGCCGATCTGGTGGCTTTCGAACCAGCGCACCATCGAGCCGATCAGGCCCATCGCGATGGCCGCCCACGCCAGCCGCGAGCCCAGGCGCTCGGCCGTGGCGGTGTCGGTCTTGGCGAAGAAACCGATCCAGTAGAAGACCGTGCTCATGAAGAACAGCAGGCTCATCCACAGGATGGCGCTCTGGCTGGAGAGGAAGTACTTCAGCAGGAAGACGTTGTCGGCCTGAGACAGATCGGCCCCGAAGCCGTCCTGCACCCGTGCGTAGAGCGAGATGGCCAGCAGCGAGGCCGCGCCCACCACCAGGGCCAGTGCGCGCAGGGGCCGCCAGAACCAGCCCAGCCAGATGGCCGTGGGCACGGTGCCCACCAGGATGGCCTTTTCGTAGCCATCCATCGAAGTGTTGTAGCGCTGGAAGGCGTAGGCGCCGCCAGCGGCCAGCAGCACGGCAAACAGCCAGTCGAACCAGGTGCGGCGGGCGAAGTAGCCGGGGGCGTTGAGGGAGAGGGTGGTGGTGTTCATCGGGCCTCCGGGGCGGCAGCTTGCAGCAGGGCCTGCTTGAGGTTGTCGAATTCTCGGTCGGTGTCCAGGGTCTGGCGGGTCGACGACAGCGCGGCGGTCACACGGGTGTGCCCGGGCGCATCGGGTGCCTCTTCGAGCCAGATCCACAGCCGGCGTTCCCTGACATAGAGCATCGCGAACACCCCAATGATGAGCAGCAGGCAGCCCAGGTAGACCACGTACTTGCCCGGGGCCCGGGCCACCTGGAAGACGCTGGCCTGCACCTGCTCGAAGTCGGTGAGCCCCAGCAGCAGCGGCGCCGGGTAGTAGGCCTCGTCGGACAGCGACAGCACCGCCTGGGTCATGAAGGCGCGTGTGTTCTCGTCCTGCGGCAGCGGCGCCAGGCCCGCCTGGGCCCGGCTGTCCTGCAGCAGTTCGAAGAGCACGCCGTTGAGGATGCGGATCAGCACCTCGGAGGTGCGGGCCCGGTCGGCTTCGGGCACGTTGGCTTCCATGAAGTCGGCGATGGCCTGCAGCCCGCCCACCGGGGTGTCGCCGGCGCGCACGGGCTCTTCGCCAGCGAACAGGGCCAGGCCGCGCAGCGCCGAGACGCGCAACTGGTCGGCCAGGTCCGGGCGGGCCGGGTCCACGGCCTGGCTCACGTAGCGCTGCACGGCGCGGTCGCGGGCGGCCGGGTCGTGCAGGGCATCGCGCAGTCGCATCCAGCCGTTCAGGCTGTCGGCCTCGTCGGCCGGGATGCGCAGGTAGCGGAAGCTCTCGGCCGGGGTGTCGCGCACGCCGGCCAGGAAGACCCGGCGGCCGTCCAGGTCCACCGGCAGCATGTAGTTGTGGTACTCGCGGGCCTGGCCCGAGGCGTCGCGCAGCTTGTAGGTGACCGAGGGGCCCACGTTGCGCAGGCCCTTGTCGCTGGTCGGTGCGCCCGAGCCCAGGTGCTGCTGCAGCCCGGCAACGAGGTTGACCTTGCGCACATCGGTGGCGCTGTCGGGTGTCTGGCCCAGGTTCTCGACGTTGATCACGCGCAGCCCGGTGAACTCCAGCGTCAGCGTCTCGCCGCTTGCATCGCGCAGCTCGGTGCTGCTGCCCATGGTCCCGGCCACCTGGAAGCGCTCGCCGGCGCGGCCCATCGGGTAGGCCTGCAGCGCCACGCGCGAGCCGCCGTCGTCGAAGCTCGACTGGTAGATCGCCATGCCGGCGTGGTAGAGCGGCTTGTTGACCTCGATGCGGGCCTCGCGCGTCTGGCCGGTCTGGCGGTCGTGCACCACCACCTCGCTCGCAAAGAGCTTGGGCATGCCGGTGTCGTAGTAGTCGACGATGAAGCGCTTGAGCTCCAGGTCGAAGGGCAGGGGCTGCAGCACCACGCCGTCGCGCTGGTTGAGGATCACCACGCCCGAGCGGGAGCCCTCGGGCACCAGCAGGTTGCCCCGGAAGGCGGCCGTGTCCGTGCTCAGCCAATGCTGCTGCGGCACCTCGCTCACCAGGCCGCCGCCGGTGTAGGCGCTCTTGCCGCCCAGCCACATCTGCGCGCGCACCATCAGGTCGCCGTCGAGCAGCCCGCCCACGCACACCAGCACGATGGCCGAATGGGCTGCGAGGTAGCCGAGCTTGTTCGCCTCGCCCTTCTTGGCGGCGATCATCACGCCACGCACGGCCTCGCCATCGCGCCGGACCTGTGCACGCGCCTTCCAGCCGTTGCGCTGGAGCAGGGCGGTGACCCGTTCAAGCACGGCCTCGCGCGGCTCGGCCACCACGCCCTGGCCCTTGTGATGGAAGGCCTGCAGGGCCTGCTCGCGCACGTGTTCCTTGTAGGTTTTCAGGTCCTGCGCGATCTTGGGCGTGTTGCGGGCGATGCACAGCGAGGTGGAGATCACCAGGAAGGCCAGGATCAGCAGGAACCATCCGGCGCTGTACACCGAGTACAGGCCCAGCGTGCCGAAGAGCTCGGCCCAGAAGGGCCCGAACTGGTTGGCGTAGTTGGTGTAGGGCTGGTGCTGCTGGACCACCGTGCCGATCACCGAGGCGATGCAGATCACCGTGAGCAGCGCGATGGCAAAACGCATCGAGGCCAGCATCTCGAGGGCCTCGCGCCAGGCGCGTGAGGCTCGGGAGGCGGGCAGCGGCTCAGGGGAGGCAGACATCGGTGGCACTCGTGGGGACAAGAAAAAAAGGCGGGCATCCCTCCCGGGGGCCCGCCTGCCGTTGTGGCTCTACTTCGGGCGCTGGCTGGCTGGGTCAGCGCAGACCGGCGATGTAGTCTGACACGGCCTTGATTTCCACATCGCTCATGCGGGCGGCGATGGGGTTCATCTGCACGTTCACGCGGGCGCCGCTGCGGAAGGCGATCATCTGCGCTTCGGTGTAGTCGAAGTGCTGGCCGCTCAGGCGGGGGTACTGCGAGGGGATGCCCGAGCCCGCGGGGCCGTGGCAGGCGGCGCAGGCCGGCACGGCCTTCTCGGCGATGCCGCCGCGGTAGATGCGCTCGCCCAGGCGGATGGTGTCCTTGTTGGTGGCCGCACCCGGGCGGGCTTCGCGGCTGGCGTAGAAATAGGACACGTCGCGCATGTCCTGGTCGTTCAGCGTGGCGGCAAACCCGGCCATGATGGCGTTCTGGCGCTTGCCCAACTTGAACTCCTGCAGCTGCTTGATCAGGTACTCCGGGTGCTGGCCGGCGATGATGGGGTTGGCAGGGGTGCCCCGGCTCCCGTCCACCGCATGGCAGGCCACGCAGACCTGGTTGGCGATCGCCTGGCCTTTGGCCAGGTCGGGTTTGGCGGGGGCCTGGGCAGAAGCCAGCGTCGGGGCGGCCCAGGCGAATGCGGCAAACAGCAGGGGAGCGATCGATTTCATGTCGTGGGAGGGTGTGTAGGCCAAAGGCAAAACCCGCGGATTTTACAATGCTCGTTCCATGCCCAGCCAATCCCCCCCTTCCGGCGCTCGTGCGCCCATCGCCCAGACCGATCCGGCCGCCCGTGCCGCGCTCGCCTGGATGCACACCGCTCGCTTCCTGACCACGGCCAGCGAACTCCACCACCTGCCGGTCAGCGAACTGCCGGAAATCGCCTTCGTGGGCCGCTCCAACGCGGGCAAGTCCACGGCCATCAACACCCTGGCGCAGCAACGCCAGCTTGCCTTTGCGTCCAAGACGCCGGGGCGCACCCAGCACATCAACCTCTTCGAGCTGGGCCCGCGCGATGCCGCCGACGCCCTGCTGGCCGACCTGCCCGGCTACGGCTATGCCGCGGTGGAGCGCAGTGCCAAGCTGCGCTGGCAGGCGGTGATGGCCGACTACCTTGCCCTGCGCCGCAACCTGGCCGGCGTGGTGCTGCTGGTGGACCCCCGCCAGGGCCTGACCGAGCTCGACCACCAGCTGCTGCAGTTCGTCGCCCCGCGCGTGGGCAATGGCAGCGTGAAGCTGCTGGTGGTGCTCACCAAGGCCGACAAGCTCAACCGCAAGGAAGGCGCCGAGGCCCAGCGGGCGGCCCAGGACGCCCTGGGCGACTACGTCACCGACGAGGCCGATGTGGGCCTGGTGCTGTTCTCGGGCCTGCGCCGCACCGGCCTGGACGACCTGGCCACCACCCTGCACGGCTGGGTGCACGCCGAACCCCTGGCGTAAACCCCGAGGCCTGCGGGTCGCCAACGCGACGCCGCCGTCCCCGGGCCGGGCCGATACTGCAGGGCATCGCCTCTCGGGAGCCTTGCATGAGCCTGGACACCTTCGACGTCGACCTGCCGCATGGCATCCGCCTGGCCTGCCGGGCCCAGGGGCCGCGTGACGCGCCAGTGCTGCTCTTCCTGCACGGCTTCCCCGAGGCCGCGTTCGTGTGGGACGAGGTGGGCGGCCTGCTGGCCAAGCGCTTCCGCTGCGTGGCGCCCAACCTGCGGGGCTACCCGGGCTCGTCCTCGCCGGTGGAGGTGGAGGCCTACCGCGCCAAGCACCTGGTGCGCGACGTGTCCGCGCTGATCGAGCACCTGGGCGCCCCCATCGCGGCCCTGGTGGCCCACGACTGGGGCGGAGCCGTGGCCTGGAACCTGGCCGTGCAGCAGCCGGCGCTCATCGAGCGGCTCGTGGTCGTGAACTCCCCGCACCCGGGCACTTTCCTGCGCGAACTGAAGCACAACCCGGCCCAGCAGAAGGCCAGCGCCTACATGAACTTCCTGTGCCGCCCCGATGCGGAGGCCCTGCTGGCCGACAACGACTTCGCGCGGCTGTGGCCCTTCTTCACCAGCATGGGGGCCGATGCCAACGGCCACGGCTGGCTCACCGAGGCGTTGAAGGACCAGTACCGCGCCGCCTGGGGCCAGGGCCTGACGGGGGCGCTGAACTACTACCGCGCCTCCCCGCTGCGCCCGGCACAGGCGGCCGACGATGCGATTCACAGCCTGCACTTCGACGACGCACAGGTGCGGGTCGAGCGGCCCACGCTGGTGATCTGGGGCGAGGGCGACGTGGCCTTGCCGCCTTCGCTGCTGGACGGACTCGACCATTGGGTGCCCCGCCTGCAACTGCTGCGGGTGCCCGGCGCGACCCACTGGATCGTGCACGAACAGCCCGGCCTCGTGGCCGCGGCCATCGACGGCTTCGTGCCGGCGCGCTGATCAGCGGATCGGACTGTCGAGATCCTGGATCAGGCTGTCCACCGCGCGCTGCATCAGCGAGCGGTCTTCCAGCACGGTGATCAGACCCTCGGCCAGCAGCCGCTCCACCGCGCGGCGCGTGAGCGAATGCGAGTGCCCGGCGTGCTGACTGGCAAACATGAAGAACTGGCCGTTGTCGCTGCTCCACATGAGCTGGGCCGTGACCCACTGGCCCTGCACGAACATGTGATACCAGGAGCCCGGCGCCAGCCGGGCCATCCAGGCTTCGCGGGCGAGCCGTCCGGCCTGGGTATCGGTCTGCGACATCAAGCCCACCGGCACCGTCGGCAGCGCACCCCGGTCGATCGGGCCGTCGGGGCCTAGCGTGGACGAGGGGTCGGGCTCGTCGAGCATCTGCTGCACGATCTGTTCGGGCGTGAGCGACTCCGCGGGCGGCGCGGCAGCGGGCGCATCGCCGCGCATCACGGCGCTGTGATGGGCAGAGAGCTCGGCCAACAGCGCATCGCGCTGCGGCTGCGGCCAGGCGATCAGATCCATGCCACGGTTCAGACTGGCCACGAGTTCGGGCAGCAGCGCGCGCAGCCGGCTGCGATCGGCCGGGGCGCTCAGCGGCTGCATGCTCCACAGCAGCTCGTCCACGCTATGCATCAGCTCGCTGGCCTGCGCGGAGTGCTCGCCGTGGCGGGCCATGGCCTCGACCATCACGTCCACCCAGGGCCCGAAGAGGAAGTCGCGCAGCGACTGGCTGAGCTGGGCGCCCTGCATCTGGCGCACCTGTTGGCGCAGCACACCGCGCAACTGGTCGGCACGCTCGATGCGCTGCAGCTTGTCGAGCGCGGCACGCGAGCGCTCCAGCGCCTCGCGGCTGCGCTCGTCGATGAAATGGTTGATGTCGTCCTGGCTCTTGAGGAAGTGGTGCGATTCCGGCTTGGGCAGGGCCACGATGCGGTCGATGACCGCGCGTGAGAACTTCAGGAACTCGGTCAGGCGCTCGTCGTTGGGGTTGTCGTAGCCGGCGCAATGGGCCGACAGGCGGTTGAGCAGCTGCCACGCCGGATGGTCGGCCTGGCGTACCAGGGCCGGGTCGCGCTGGGCCAGGCCCACCACCGCGGGCTTGAGGCGGGCCAGCAGCGAGCGCACGTTCTCGACCAGCTTCGGGTCGGCCAGGATCTGGTCGAACAGGCGGTTGACGAGGGTCTCGGCCTCGGCGCCCGCGCTGTCCAGCGGCGTGGGGTGGCTGCGGCTCACGCGCTCCAGCAGCCGGCCCAGCGTGCCCGAGTCGGTCAGCTCGAAGGCGCCGCTGGCCACTGCCGGGGCCTTGGCCGTGGGCACGGCTCGGAAGGCCAGGGGCTGCACGCCCAGGCCTTCCAGGCGGCGGCAGATCTGGGCGTATTCCACCTTGAGCAGGCTGGCGAGCTGGGCGCCGGCCAGGCGCAGCAGCAGCATGCGTGCCTCGGCCGCCACACGCAGGTTGCGCGTGGCCTGGCTGAGCGCGCGCGCAAACACCTCCGGGCGCAGCGGGTTGGCCTCGCGGCGGATCTCGTTCTGGCCTCGGGCGGCGGCCATGAAGGCCTGCACCTCGCGCAGCTCCCACTCGGCCTGCTGGTCGATCTGCGCCATCACGCGCGAGATCTCGATGTCTTCCTCGGCCTGCCCCTCGTCCACCAGCGACAGCTCGTCCAGGCTCAGGGCCATCGGCTTGCGCTCTTGCGGTGCCGCGGGGCGCTCGGACAGGGCCTCCCGCACGCCGCGGTCGATGAGGTTCTGCAGCGCCTGCACCCAGTCGGCCTGCTGCTTCTGCAGCGCCTCGATCAGCGCGAAGAACTGCTTGCGGTCGTGGGCGAGCGCGTGCGCGGCGTTGGGATTGCGCAACTCGGCCAGGGTGCGGTCCACGACATCGCGGGCCAGCAAGGGCACGCCCTGGACGATGGAATCGAGATGGGAGGCGGGAATGGGAGCGCTCATGGACGGGGAACGGGGACGATGCGCAATGTTGGGGCCGAAAGTGCCCGTGTGCAACCCGGAAGATCAAGGTGAAAGGGCATCGGAACATCTTCCGCCAATGAAAAAGGGCCGCTTTCGCGGCCCTTTCGAGGCAGAAGCCTGGGAAAGACTTACATGTCCATGCCCATGCCGCCCATGCCGCCGGGCATGCCGCCGGCTGCGGGGGCCTCGTCCTTCGGCGCTTCGGCGACCATGGCTTCGGTCGTCAGCATCAGCGACGCCACGGAGGCGGCGTTCTGCAGGGCCGTGCGGGTCACCTTGGTCGGGTCCAGGATGCCCATCTCGATCATGTCGCCATAGGTGTCGTTGGCGGCGTTGAAGCCGTAGTTGCCCTTGCCGGCCAGCACCGCGTTCACCACGACGGAGGGCTCGCCACCGGCGTTGGCCACGATCTCGCGCAGCGGGGCCTCGATGGCCTTGAGCACCAGCTTGATGCCGGCGTCCTGGTCGGGGTTGTCACCCTTGATCTCGCCAGCGGCCTGACGGGCGCGCAGCAGGGCCACGCCACCACCGGCCACGATGCCTTCTTCCACCGCAGCGCGGGTGGCGTGCAGGGCGTCTTCCACGCGGGCCT
>CAZKGD010000031.1:0-31012 GCA_964552215.1 uncultured Caldimonas sp. | reverse complement strand
CCGATCAGGTCGATCTCGCCTCTGAGCCACAGGCGCACGTCGGTGGCCACCTGGTCGTTGCGGCTGCGGCCGGTGTGCAGGCGCTTGCCGGCGTCGCCGATGAGCTGGGTCAGGCGGGCCTCGATGTTCAGGTGCACGTCCTCCAGGTCGAGCTTCCACTCGAAGGCACCGGATTCGATCTCCTGCGTGATGGTGGCCATGCCGCGCTGGATGGCGGCGTGGTCGTCGGCCGAGATCACGCCCTGGGCGGCCAGCATCTCGGCATGCGCGAGCGAGCCCTCGATGTCGGCGCGCCACAGGCGCTGGTCAAAGAAGACGCTGGCGGTGTAGCGCTTGACCAGCTCGCTCATCGGTTCAGAGAAGAGCGCAGACCAGGCTTCGGATTTCTTGTCGAGTTGGTTGGCGGACATGTCGGATGAACGGCGCAGGCCGGAAGGATGGACGTGGGGGACGGCGGCTTGCCGCGCAGGCCTTGCGTCCGGGAGAATCGGCGGCGACGGTGGGCGGCAGCCCCACCGGGAAACCGCCCGATTTTAGAGGCTCGGCCTGGCCGCCCCCTGGAGACCCTCGCTTGCCCACCAACGGCACCCCCTCACCGCGAACCGCCCCTGGCGCCCGGCCCCGCCCGACCGTGCCCACCAGCCAGTTCGGCACCACCATCTTCGACCAGCTCCAGCCCGGTGGCGCGGCGGCCCGGGCGGCGCGCTCGCCCTTCGACGCCTGCCAGGTGGGCGTGGTGCTGCGCGCGGTGCTCTTCGTGCACGCCGTGCTGGGCGTGGCCATGAGCTTTCTGGCCCAGGGCTTCGAAGACTGGCTGATGCACCTGGCCTACGGCGCCGCCGTGGCCCTGCCCGCCACGCTGCTGTGGCTGGTGCTGTGCTGCGCCCTCAAGCGCGTGCTCACCCAGGCGTCGGATGCCATGCAATGGGTGGCCGCCGTGAGCCTGGGCGCCCTGTGCGGCGCCTTTGGCTGGTGGCAGGTGGGCCTGGTGGGCCTGCCGCTCACGCACACGGTGTCGGGCCTGGCCCCGCTGCTGGCCGGCGCGGCCCTGGGGGCCATGATCTTCTATGCCCTCAAGCTGCGTTCCAGCAGCCAGCTGCCGGCGGCCACCCGTGCGCGCCTGGCCGAGCTGCAGTCGCGCATCCGGCCGCACTTCCTCTTCAACACGCTCAACACCGCCATCGCCCTGGTGCGCGTGGACCCGGCCCGGGCCGAGGCGGTGCTGGAAGACCTGTCGGAACTGTTCCGCGTGGCCCTTATCGACACCGGCCGCGCCGTGGCCCTGTCGGAAGAGGTGGACCTGGCCCAGCGCTACCTGGCCATCGAACAGATCCGCTTCGGCACCCGCCTGAAGGTGGAATGGGACCTCGACCCGGGCGCCAGCGAAGTGCGCGTGCCCCCGCTCATCCTGCAGCCCCTGGTGGAAAACGCCGTGCGCCATGGCGTGGAGCCCTCGCCCGAAGGCGGCGTGGTGCGCATCCGCACGCAGGTGCGTGGCTCGCTGGCGGTGGTGTCGGTCACCAACACCCTGCCCCCGCCCGACAGCCCCGTGGCGCCCGGCCATGGCATGGCGCTGCGCAACGTGAAGGAGCGCCTGCGCCTGATGCATGACGTGAGCGCACAGTTTGCCGCCGGGCCCGAGAATGGCACCTGGCGCGTGCACATCGCCGTGCCGCTGAAAAGCTGAACAGGGGAGGACCACGCACCATGCTCAAGGTGTTCATCGTGGACGACGAAGAACTGGCCCGCCTGCGGCTGCGCAGCCTGCTGCAGGAGCCCGGCATGCCGCCCAACCAGGTGATCGCCGAAGCGGCCGACGCGCGCCAGGCCCGCGCCTGGCTGGCCGAACACGCCTGCGACGTGGTGCTGCTGGACGTGCAGATGCCCGGCCTGAACGGCACCGCGCTGGCCGCCGAGCTGCAAGGGCGCGCCGATGCGCCGGCCGTCGTTTTCGTCACCGCCCACCCCGAGCATGCCGTCACGGCCTTCGAGCTGAATGCCGTGGACTACCTCACCAAGCCCGTGCGCCGCGAACGCCTGCAGGCCGCACTGGACCGCGCCGCCGAACGCCTGAAGACCCGCGCCCAGCCCGACGACGGCACCCCCGTGCTGGTGGTGAACGACCGCGGCCGCGTGACCCGCGTGCCGGTGCACGAAGTGCTGTACCTGAAAGCCGAACTCAAGTACGTGACCCTGCGCACCGCCGAGCACACCTACGTGCTGGACGACTCGCTGGCCGTGCTGGAAGAACGCCTGGGCGAGCGCTTCCTGCGCATCCACCGCAACGCCCTGGTGGCCCGCCGCGCCGTGCGCGCGCTGGAACGCCGCAGCGTGCCCGGCGAAGACGACGACAACGGCAAGGAAGGCTGGGCCGTACGCCTGCAGGGCCTGGACGAATGGCTGGCCGTGTCGCGCCGGCAGGTGGCGGCGGTGCGCGAGGCGCTCAGCAGCGAAGGGCTGTGAACGCGGCCGTGATCTCCGCCGAAAGCGGCCTGCCTGCCCAGGCCCTGGCGCACGCAGCCGCCACGGAGCGTGTGCGCAATTCGCTCACCGATTCCCCCCATCCCGCCCGTTGGCTATTCGATCTGCGCTATGGTCTGACCGTCGTTCAAAGAGGACACTCATGCTCAAGACCGTCTTCGCCTCCGCCATCGCCGTTGCATTCACGGGTTGCGCCTTGCTACCCGCGCAGCCGCCCGTCATCTCGACGCTCGTGGACCTGGACCCCGCGAGCACCGATCGCACCTTCATCGTCGAAGGGCTCACTGCCGACCGGGAAGGTCGGCTCTACACGCCTGACCGCGTGTCAGGTAATGTGCTGCGTATCGACCCCAAGGACCCGAAGCCGGTCGTTGTGGGCCGCATCCCGGCTCGAACGATCGATGGCAAGACCACCGCAGCCAACGGCGGCAGCCTGGTTTTCGACGCGCAGGGCAATCTGCTGATTGCGGCCTCGGGCTTCGGCGAAGTGGTGCGCCTGCGCGCTAGCGAACTTGACCCCGCCCGGCCCGGCACGGCACAGACGTTCGCCACCGGCGTGCCCGGGGCCAACGGCATCGCGCTGGATCGACAGGGCCGTGTCTACGTGAGCGGCGGCGGCAGTGGCATCGTCTACCGCATCGCCCCGGAGGGCGGCGCGCCGGAGACGGTGGCGCAGATCGAGCGCTTCTCGCGCACCCTGCCCGACGGGCGCACCCAGCAGTCGATCGTCGCCAATGGCCTGGCCTTCGACGCTGCCGGCGTGTTGCACGTGGCCGACACGGCGCGCGGGGCGATCTGGCGCGTCGCCTTCAACGCCGACGGCAAGGCGCAGCGCCCCGTGCAATGGGTGCAGAACGCCGCGCTCGAAGGCACCGATGGCATCAACTTCGACAACCGGGGCCAGCTCTGGGTCACAGCGAACGAGCTGAACGCGCTGGCGCGGGTCAGCCCGGCCGGTGAAGTGAGCACGGTGGCGAAGAACGGCGTCGCCGGCCCGCTGGAGTTCCCCTCGGCGGTGGTGTTCATCGGCGACGCGGGCTACGTCACCAACTTCGATGTGCCCCGTCGCGTCAACCTGGACGAGGGCAGCACGAACACGGCACGCGGAGGGATCGGCGCGTCAGTGTTGAAGGTGAAGCAATAACCCGAGCCGCGACGCCAGTTTCGGCGTGCTCCCTGCATGGTCGGTGGCCCGTCGAGTCGCTCGGCTCGGCGGAGGGCGCCAACTTCAGTTTGGTAGGGCTGACGGGGGGTAGGTCGAGCCTCAACGTGACCCAAGTTGTAGCGTCTTCGCGATCGTTTGACCTCGACGGACAACGGTGAACAGAACTGTCTGGCCGCTTCGCGCCCTCAGTAGCTCTAGAAGGCCCTGTGTGTTGGTAACGGCTACGCCATCCACAGCCGTCACAACGTCACCGACTAGCAAGTCAGCATTGAATGCGGGCGTTCCATCCACGATGAGCCTCGCAACTGCACCTCGATTGGTCTGCAGTTGCTGACGCTCGGAGTCATTCAAGTCACGAAAGAACGCGCCAAGGGTGAACTTCTGTCTGATGAAGTACACCGCACCATAGTCCGATCGGTGAGTAGTAATTGGCACGTAGCTTGTAGTAGATCCGTGCGTGGTGCTTACCCCAGTCCCATACGCAGTGACAGGTCCGCCACGTCCGTAGGCGGTAGCCGTGGCCGTCGAGTACGTCGTACTCGTTGTGGGTGTCGTGATGGGCACGGTAGTCGTGACAGAACCTGTGTACTTGGGATTCAAGATGAGGACCAGATCAGCGCCAACGCTCTTCCCTTGCTCTACCGCTGAGTCCTCAGACTCAGCGCGGCCGCTGTTGAACATGGAGCTGCCGATCATGACGTACCCACGCTTCGCGTAAGCGTCCAGAATCTCGTCGGCATTCCCAGGTTGCGCACGCTCGACGAGCGGTTGAGCAGGAGGTGGTGAGGCTCGGAGTTCGGCGATCCGCGCCACGTCAAAGCCGTTCACTGGACGGTAGAACTCCTTGTATCCGCTGGCGCAACCTGAAAGAACGCCCGCTGCGAATACGGTGGCGAAGAGTCTGGCTCGAATCCACATGAGACTTCTCACTGAAGATTGCAATGACTTCACACAGTCGCCCAAATTGAGCATAGGGACGGGTCCATCTGTCCGAGAAGAGAGCGCGTCGGGCAGAACAAAGCTTTCGTCTCGAGCCTTGACCTCGTTAGAACGAGCCTAGTTACCCCGTTACAAAACGACACACAAACTGTGCATCAAGTTGGTCGGTAATTTGTTCCCCCAAAAGGGGGTGTTGACTTGTGATCGACAAGCGCTCGGTCTGGGACTTTCTACACTCGCGGCTAACGCAGCATCGCGAGGAACGACACAGCCGACAGGTGGCAGCTTTGGCTGATAGTGCCAGGCAGCGTGTAGAGCTTGGGCGCTTGCCGAAAGCCGTAGAGCCGGTATACGTGGTATAGGGAGGCGCAGCGCTCGGAGGTTGACACCTCATTGCGGCTCACGAAGAACGGCGTCTCGGCACCGTACTTGGTCGTCTTCACCTCGATGAGCCTCTCGGCCCCTGATTCATCGAACGAGAGGATGTCGTACCCCTCGTGGTCGCCACGCACCTTGGAGGTGTGCTCGATACGCCCTGCCAGTGTGCTCTTCCCCATGTGGATGAGCCTTGCTCGCTCATAGTTGAGCACGAAGAGTTCGCCCGCTTCACCCAGCGAGCGATTCCGAGCTTCGCGCTCGATGTAGTTCGTAGTCAGTCGGATGGTCGGGCGCGGGGTTTCAGCCGCTTTGTGGCCTCCGCCAGCAGACTTTGGCGCGTCAGTCAGCACAGCCAGGATGTCGTCGACCTCAGGCACGACGATCGGGCGGTCGGCATCTGCGGCAGCCACCTCCTGGAGTTGCGCTGCGCCAGCAATTCGCTCGGCAAGCACTTCGGCTAGCAAGGCCTGGTAGTTCGATCTGGGCTTGTAGCCAGCGATGTAAGGAAAGCCGGCATCCAGTAGCGCTGCGCTGATGTTGGCGTGCTTGAACTCAATGGACTGCTCGGAGCGGCCGTTGAGCAAAGGCAGCAAAGCCCGACGATGGGCCGCCTTGTTGTAGGGTGTGCCGGCGAGCTCTGATGCCAGCATGGACAGGTAGTCGTCGACGATGACCTCGACTTCCTGTCTCGTCCAATCTCCCATGCTCATACGCTAGGTGGCAGCCGCGGCTCGTTACTTGACGCTGCGTAGGATAAGCGCACGGTCGACACTCCGACAAACAAGTCGCGCTGCGAGAAGCGGGGCCTGGCCGCGAACCAATCACCGCATCTTCTGCGGCGAATAGCAGCCCCATTCTCCGCAAATCTTGCGGCGCTACCTCAACGCCCCGCCCCCCGCGCCAACACCGGCGCCAGCGCCCGCCCCGTGTGGCTGCCGGCCGCCACCACGGCTTCCGGCGTGCCGGCCACCACCACCTGGCCGCCGCCCACGCCGCCTTCGGGGCCCAGGTCGAGGATCCAGTCGGCTTCGGCGATGACGTCGAGGTCGTGCTCGATCACCACCACGCTGTGGCCGCCGTCCACCAGGCGGTGCAGCACGCGGATGAGCTTTTCCACGTCGGCCATGTGCAGGCCCACGGTGGGTTCGTCGAGCACGTAGAGGGTGTGCGGCGCCTTCTGTCCGCGTCGCCCCACGTCGTCGCGCACCTTGCTGAGTTCGGTGACGAGCTTGATGCGCTGCGCCTCGCCGCCGCTCAAGGTGGGCGAGGGCTGGCCCAGCGTGAGGTAGCCCAGGCCCACGTCCTTGAGCAGTTGCAGCGGGTGGCTGATGGCGGGCATGGAGGCAAAGAAGTCCACCGCCTCGTCCACCTCCATCTGCAGCACGTCGCCGATGCTCTTGCCCTTCCAGGTGACGGCCAGCGTCTCGGGGTTGAAGCGCGCGCCGTGGCAGGTTTCGCACGGCACCTTCACGTCGGGCAGGAAGCTCATCTCGATGGTGCGCATGCCCTGCCCTTCGCAGGTGGGGCAGCGGCCTTCGCCGGTGTTGAAGCTGAAGCGGCCCGGGCCGTAACCGCGCGCCTTGGCCTCCAGCGTGTCGGCGAACAGCTTGCGCACCGTGTCCCAGAAACCGATGTAGGTGGCCGGGCAGGAGCGCGGCGTCTTGCCGATCGGCGTCTGGTCGACTTCGAGCACGCGGTCGACGGCGCCGAAGCCCGAGAGCCCCGTGCAGCCGCTCCAGGCCGGGCCGCCGGCGGCGAGTTGCTCGCGGCCGGCCTTGCTCTGCTTCAGCGCGACCGCGGCCTGCACATTGGCCAGCAGCACGTCGCGCGCCAGCGTGCTCTTGCCTGAGCCGCTGACGCCGGTGACCGCGACCAGACGCTGCAGCGGCAGGCGCACGTCGATGCCGCGCAGGTTGTGCAACGAGGCGCCGTGGACCACCAGCGCCGCCGCGTCGGCCGCGACCGCGCGGCGCGGCTGCAGCGGGTGGACCAGCGGGCGCTCGAGGAAGCGGCCGGTCAGCGAGTCGGCGTGCGCGCGCAGCTCGGCCGCCGTGCCCTGCGCGATCACGCGGCCGCCGCGCTTGCCGGCGCCGGGGCCGATGTCGATGATGTGGTCGGCGCGGCGGATGGTGTCTTCGTCGTGTTCCACCACCACCAGGGTGTTGCCCTGGTCGCCCAGCTTGTGCAGGGCATCGAGCAGGATGTGGTTGTCGCGCGGGTGCAGGCCGATGGTGGGCTCGTCGAGCACGTAGCACACGCCCTGCAGGTTGGAGCCCAACTGCGCGGCCAGGCGGATGCGCTGGGCTTCGCCGCCGCTCAGCGTGGGCGCGGCGCGGTCGAGGGTGAGGTAGCCCAGGCCCACGTCTTCCAGGAATTCGAGCCGGCTGCGGATTTCGCTCACCAGGTCGCGCGCGATGGCGGCCTCGCGGCCTTCCAGGGCCAGGGCTTCGACCCAGCGGCGCGCCTCTCCCACCGGGCGGGCGGCAATCTGCGCGATCGATTCGCTGCGGAAGCGGATGGCCAGCGAGATGGGGTTCAGGCGCGCCCCACCGCAGGTGCCGCAGGGCTGGTCGGACACGTCTTCCACCTCGGGCTCGGCGAAGGTCTGCTCGCGGCCCTTGTCGTCGTCACGGCGCGTGTCGTCCAGCGCACGGCGCTGCTCGCGCGTGAGCTGCACGCCGGTGCCCACGCAGTCGGTGCACCAGCCGTGCTTGGAGTTGTACGAGAACATGCGCGGATCGAGCTCGGGGTAGCTCGTGCCGCACACCGGACAGGCGCGCTTGGTGGAGAACACCTTCACCTGGCCGATGCGGCCCGTGGGCGCGCCCGTGGCCATCGCGCTCTTCAGGCCATCCAGCGGGGCCAGCAGGTGCATCACGCCCTTGCCCAGCTCGAGCGTGCGGCCCAGCAGCTCGCGCAGCTCGGCTTCGTTGTCGGCGCGGATCACGAGGTCGCCCACCGGCAGTTCGATGGTGTGTTCCTTGAATCGGTCAAGCTTGGGCCAAGGGGCCACGGGCACGAATTCGCCGTCCACGCGCAAATGGGTGTGGCCGCGCGCCTTGGCCCATTTGGCCAGGTCGGTGTAGAGGCCCTTGCGGTTCACCACCAGCGGCGCCAGCAGGCCCACGTGCTGGCCCTTGTGGTCGCGCAGCAGCTGGGCGGCGATGGATTCGGGCGTTTGCGGGCGCACCTCGGCGCCGTCGTGCACGCAGTGCTGCACGCCCAGCTTCACGTACAGCAGGCGCAGGAAGTGATAGACCTCGGTGGTGGTGGCCACCGTGCTCTTGCGCCCGCCACGGCTCAGGCGCTGCTCGATGGCCACGGTGGGCGGGATGCCGTACACGGCATCCACCTCGGGCCGGCCCGCCGGCTGCACGATGGAGCGCGCATAGGCGTTGAGCGATTCGAGGTAGCGGCGCTGGCCTTCGTTGAAGAGGATGTCGAAGGCAAGCGTCGATTTGCCCGAGCCCGACACACCGGTGACCACGCTGAACTTCCCGCGCGGGATGTCGACGTTCAGGGCCTTGAGGTTGTGCTCGCGGGCGTTGACGATGCGGATGGCGTCCAGGCCGTCGGCCTGGGCGGCAGCGCGGCGCGCGCGCACCAGGGTCTGCAGCGGAGCGCCCTCTTCCGCCAGGGCATCCCCCAGGCCCAGCGCGGCTTCGTACTCGCGCAGCGCGCGGCCGGTGTGCGACTGCGCGTGGGCCTTCACGTCGTCGGGTGTGCCGGTGCACACGACCTCGCCGCCAGCCTCGCCGCCTTCGGGGCCCAGGTCGACGATCCAGTCGGCCGAGCGGATCACGTCGAGGTTGTGCTCGATCACGAAGAGCGAATGGCCGGCGTCCAGCAGCTTGCGGAAGGCGCGCATCAGCTTGGCGATGTCGTCGAAGTGCAATCCGGTGGTGGGCTCGTCGAAGAGGAAGAGCGTGCCCTTGCGCGCCACCGCCTGCTTGCTGGGCGTGGCGTTCTTGGCCGCCTCGGCCAGGAAGCCGGCGAGCTTGAGGCGCTGCGCCTCGCCGCCCGACAGCGTGGGCACGGGCTGGCCGAGCTTGACGTATTCCAGGCCCACGTCCACCAGGGGCTGCAGCACACGCAGCACCTCGCGGTCGCTGCGGAAGAGTTCGGCGGCTTCGCTCACGGTGAGCTCCAGCACGTCGGCCACGCTCAGGGCGCGCCAGCTGCCGTCGGCGGCTTGTCGGTCGAGGTGCACTTCCAGGATCTCGGCGCGGTAGCGGCGGCCGTCGCAGTCGGGGCAGCGCAGGTAGACGTCGCTCAGGAACTGCATCTCCACATGCTCGAAGCCCGAGCCGCCGCAGGTGGGGCAGCGGCCGTCGCCGGCGTTGAAGCTGAACATGCCGGCGCCGTAGCCGCGCTGCGCGGCCAGCGGTGCCTGCGCAAACAGCGCACGGATTTCGTCGAAAGCGCCCACGTAGCTGGCGGGGTTGGAGCGGGCCGTCTTGCCGATGGGCGACTGGTCCACGAACACCGCATCGGTGAGCCAGTCGGCGCCGAGCAAGCGGTCGTGCGCGCCGGGGGTTTCGGTGGCCTTGCCGAAGTGGCGGGCCAGCGCGGGGTAGAGCACGTCCTGCATCAGCGTGGACTTGCCCGAGCCGCTCACGCCGGTGACGCACACCAGGCGCTGCAGCGGGAAGTCGACATGCACGTCGCGCAGGTTGTGCTCGCGCGCGCCTTCCAGCACCAGGCGGGGCGTGCCGTCGGTGACGAGGCGGCGCATGCCGATGCCGATGCGCCTGCGCGCGCCCAGGTAGGCGCCGGTGAGCGTATCGGCCTGGCGCAGGGCCTCGGGCGTGCCGTCGAAGACCACCGCGCCGCCGCGCTCGCCGGGGCCGGGGCCCATGTCGAGCACACGGTCGGCGGCCAGCATCACGGCCGGGTCGTGCTCCACCACCACCAGGGTGTTGCCGGCATCGCGCAGGCGCAGCATGGCCTCGTTGATGCGGTTCATGTCGCGCGGGTGCAGGCCGATGCTGGGCTCGTCGAGCACAAAGAGCGTGTTCACGAGCGAGGTGCCCAGCGCGGTGGTGAGGTTGATGCGCTGCACCTCGCCGCCGCTGAGCGTGCGGCTCTGGCGGTCGAGCGTGAGGTAGCCCAGGCCGACGTCGCAGAGGTACTTCAGCCGCGTGCGGATCTCGTCATACAGCAGGTGCAGGGGGTCCTTGTCAGCCCCGGCTTCCGCTGGCGGCGCGATGCGATCGAAGAACACGCGCAGCCGGTCGATGGGCAGCAGCATCAGGTCGTGCAGGCACAGGCCGGGCAAGGCGTCGAGCTGATCCTGCGACCAGGCCACACCCACCGGGCGGAAGCGCGCATAGCGGCCGCCCAGGGCCTCGTCGGCCTCGGCCTGGCCGCCCAGGCGCCACAGCAGCGATTCGAGCTTCAGGCGCGCGCCGCCGCAGGTGTCGCAGGGGGTGTAGCTGCGGTACTTCGACAAGAGCACGCGGATGTGCATCTTGTAGGCCTTGCTCTCGAGGTATTCGAAGAAGCGCTTGATGCCGTACCACTGCTTGTTCCAGTTGCCGTTCCAGTGCGGCGAGCCGTCCAGCACCCAGGCGCGCTGGGCCTCGCTGAGCTGGCTCCAGGCGGTGTCGCGCGGGATGCCGGCCTCGCCGGCGTACTTGAGCAGGTCGTCCTGGATTTCCTTCCAGGCGGGCGTCTGCAAGGGCTTGATGGCGCCCGAGCGCAGGGTCTTGCGGTGGTCGGGAATGACCAGGCCCCAGTCCACCCCGATCACCCGCCCGAAACCGCGGCAGGCCTCGCAGGCGCCGTAGGCCGAGTTGAACGAGAACATGGCCGGCGAGGGTGCGTTGTAGCGCAGGTCGCTGTCGGGGCTGTGCAGGCCCGAGGAGAACCGCCACACGTCGGGCTCGCCCTCGTCCTTGAGCGCATACACATTGACCCGCCCGCCACCGCGCTTGAGCCCCACTTCCAGGGCCTCGATCACACGGGCTTTCTCGGCGCCGCCCAGGCGGAAGCGGTCGGCCACCACGTCCAGCACCTTGCGGGGCCCGCTGGGCGTGGCCACCTCGCGCTCGGCCTGCACGCGCGTGTAGCCGCTGGCCGAGAGCCACTGCTCGATCTCTTCGGGTGTGGTGTTCGCAGGCAGCTCCACCGGGAAGGTCACCACCAGGCGCGGGTCGCTGCCCTGCGTGCGCGCCTTCAGGTCGGCGTGGATCGTCTCGGGGTTGTCCTCGCGCACGGGCCGGGCGGTCTGACGGTCGTAGAGCTGCGCAGCGCGGGCGAAGAGGAGCTTGAGGTGGTCGTTCAGCTCGGTCATCGTGCCCACCGTCGAGCGCGAGGTGCGCACGGGGTTGGTCTGGTCGATGGCGATGGCCGGGGGCACGCCTTCCACATGGTCAACCGCCGGGCGGTCCATGCGGTCGAGGAACTGGCGGGCGTAGGCGCTGAAGGTCTCGACGTAGCGTCGCTGGCCTTCGGCATAGAGGGTGTCGAAGACCAGGCTGGACTTGCCCGAGCCCGAGGGGCCGGTCACCACCGTCAGTTCGCCGGTGCGGAAATCCAGGTCCAGGTTCTTGAGGTTGTGCTGGCGGGCGCCGCGGATGCGGATGACACCGGAAGTCATGTCGGGAGTCTTTCGGTCGGGGTCTGGCAAGGGTGGCGAAGCATTCTAGGCAGGGCCTCCGACAAGCCTGCTGACAAGGGACTTACGCCCATTCCCTCCGCCACTCGCTCAAAGCACGCAACGGTGTGTAACACGCACGGAATCGCTGTGGTTTTCCACAATGCACAGAGAGGGTGACATGTGAAACTGCGCGCTTCCTCTGCTCTGTCTGGAGACGGTTGTATGTCGCAGTCCTTCCTGGCCCGCCTGGTGGGAGGCACCCTCGTTGCCACCCTGTGCGTGTCGTCCGCGTGGGCCCAGATCCGCATCGGGCAGCCCTCGGGCTTCACCGGGGCCGTGGCGCCCGGCGTGAAGGAGAACACCGATGGCGCCAAGCTCTACTTCGATGCGGTGAACGCACGCGGCGGCGTGAACGGCCAGAAGATCGAGCTGATTTCGGTGGACGACAAGTTCGACCCCAAGGTCACCGTCGAGGTGGGCCGCAAGCTCATCACCGAAGACCGCGTGATCGCCCTCTTCATGAACCGCGGCACGCCGCATTCGCAGGCGCTCATTCCGCTGGTCGAGGAATTCAAGGTACCGCTGATCGCCCCCAGCACCGGCGCCATGGTGTTGCACGAACCCGTTCACCCGCTGATCTTCAACGTGCGCGCCACCTACCAGCGCGAGGCCGAGAAGGCGATCCAGCACCTGGCCACGATCGGCATCACGCGCATCGGTATCCTGCAGACCGATGACACCTTCGGCGCCGACTCGGTGCTGGGGGCCCTGCGCGGCCTGGAGAAATCCGGCCTGAAGCCGCTGTTCCTGGAAAAGCTCGACCGCGCCAAACCCGACCTGCCGCACCTGGCGTCGGTGGTGGCCAAGGCCCAGCCCCAGGCGGTGATCTTCATCGCCTCGGCCGGCACCGTGGCCGCCGGCACCAAGGCCATCCGCGAGGCCGGTTCACGCGCGCAGGTGGTGACCCTGTCGAACAACGCCTCGGGCGGCTTCATCAAGCTGCTGGGCGAACACGCCCGCGGCGTGATCGTGACGCAGGTCTTCCCCTATGAGCGTTCGCTGTCGGCCCCCATCGTGAAGGAGGCCGCCGACCTGGCCCGCGCCAAGGGCATCCCGGAGGTGACACCGGCCATGCTGGAAGGCTTTGCCGGTGCCAAGGTGCTGGTGGAAGGCCTGCGCCGCGCCGGCCCCAACCCCACCCCCGCGCGCCTGGTGCAGGCGCTGGAAGGCTTCCGCAAGGTGGACATCGGCGGCCTGGAGATCACCTACGGCCCCAACAACCGCTCCGGCCTGGATTACGCCGACCTGTCCATCATCGGGCCGGACGGCAAGTTCCGCCGCTGAAGACCGCCTCAGAGCGTTCCGTCACCAGATCAACGACGACGAGGAGAGACATCCATGCAACTCAAGCAATGGGCCGCGGCACTCGCCGTGGCCCTCCCGGCCTTCGGCCTCCACGCACAGATCCTGATCGGACAGACTGCCGGCTTCTCCGGCCCAGTGGCCGCGGGCGTGAAGGAAACGACCGATGGCGCGAAGCTCTACATCGATGCCGTCAATGCCCGCGGGGGCCTGAACGGACAGAAGATCGAGCTGATCTCGCTGGACGACAAGTTCGACCCCAAGCTCGCCGCCGAGAACGCCCGCGAGCTGATCGTGGACAAGAAGGTCGTCGCCCTCTTCCTGAACCGCGGCACACCGCACTCGCAGGCCATCATGCCACTGCTGGCCGAGCACAAGATCGCCATGGTCGCGCCGTCCACTGGCGCCATGGTGCTGCACGACCCCGTGAATCCCTACATCTTCAACGTGCGGGCCACCTACCAGCGCGAGGCCGAACGGGCCATCCGCCACCTGAGCCTGATCGGCCTGGAGCGCATCGCCGTGATGCAGGTGGACGACTCCTTCGGCGCCGACTCGATGGCCGGTGCCCAGAAGGGCTTCGACGCCGTGGGCAAGCAGCCGGTGGTGCTGGAGAAGTTCGACCGCGCCAAGCCCGATTTCGCCCCCATCGTGCCCAAGGTGGTGAAGGCAGACGCCCAGGCCGTGATGATCATCGGCTCCGGTTCGGCCGTGGTCGACGGCGTGAAGTCGCTGCGTGCCGCCGGTTCCCGCGCCCAGGTGGTGACCCTGTCGAACAACGCCTCGGCGGGCTTCATCAAGTCACTCGGGGAACACGCGCGCGGCGTGATCGTGAGCCAGGTCTTCCCCTATGAGCGTTCACTCTCGGCCCCCATCGTGAAGGAAGCGGTGGACCTGATGCGCGCCAAGGGCGGCACCGAGGTGTCGCCCGCGATGATGGAAGGCTTCGCGGCCGCGAAGGTGCTGGTCGAAGGCTTGCGCCGCGCCGGCCCCAACCCCGGCCGCGCCCAGATCGTCAGCGGCCTGAACAGCATCCGCAACTTCGACATCGGCGGGATGGAAATCAACTACTCGCCCACCGACCACACCGGCCTCGATTACGCCGACCTGTCCATCATCGGGCCGGACGGCAAATTCCGGCGCTGAACGGGACCATCCCCTACGGCCATCGGCCGCCCCCTCGAGCGGGCGGCACTGACGGACCGGCGGAGGCGGATCCGTGGTGGCTGCCGGCCGCTCGCACAGGCTTTGCCATCTCCACAAAGGCACGGGCGGCGGGTGACAGCTTGGCCATGTCGCGCACGGCCAGGCCCACGCGGCGTGGCGCACGGGGGCGCAGGGGGCGGTAGACCACGCCGGGATGCTCGTCGGGCAGGGCCAGGCGGGCGGCGATCGACACCGCAAGCCCTCGCCCCACGAAGCCCAGGATCGACAGCAGCTGCGGGAAGCGGTACAGGATGCGCGGGCGGGACTTGCCCGCTTCCAGCAGGCGCTGGATCAGTTCGCCGCAGCCGGCCTCGGTCAGCACGAAGGGCTCGTCGTTCAGGTCGGCCGCCACGATGTGTGTCTTCGCCGCCAGCGGGTGCGTCGCCGGCAGCAGCACCATGAACTCGTCCTCGACGAGGGGCACGGTCTCGAATCGTGCATCGGGCAGCACCACGAAGCCGATCTCGACCCGGCGCTCCATCAGCCAGCGCACGACCGTGTCGTCGTCCTCCTCGTCGATGCACACCTCGATGCCCGGATGCTGCTTCGCAAACCGTGCCAGCAGCTCGGGCAGGATGCGCAGGCTGGACGTGGAGCCGAACGAGCCCACCCGCAGCACCCCCTCGCGCAGGCCGCGCGCGTCCTTGGCGTCCTGGATCAGGGCTTCGTGCAGCGTGCGGATCTCGTGCGCCCGCGCCAGCAGCCGGGCGCCGGCCGGCGTGAGTTCGGGCACGGCGCGCTCGCGCGAGAACAGCGCCACGCCGAGCTCGCGCTCCAGCGCCCGCAGCGCATGGCTCACGGCCGACTGCGTGATGCCCAGCAGGCTGGCAGCCCGCGAGAAACTGCCGGCCTGGGCCAGCGTGGCGAACACTTCGAGCTGGGTGAAGGTCATGGCGAAGTCATGAGCATTTGCTCATTTCACTATGAAACAGCAAAAGCATAGACTCATCCCACACTGTCTGCCACCACCTCATGTCAGCCCCCAGCCTTGCCGCCTCGTCACCTCTCTGGTCACTCTACGCCCGCCTCGTGGCCGTGCCGGCCATCTGGGGCGGTACCTTCATCGCCGGGCGGGTGATCGCGCTGGCCCTGCCGCCGGCTTTCGGGTCGGTGTTGCGCTACCTCGTGGCCTGCGTGGCCCTGCTGCTGGCAGCCCGCTGGCTGGAAGGCGGCCTGCCGCGGCTCGACCGGCGGCAGATGCTGGTGACCTTCGGCCTGGGCGCCACCGGCATCTTTGCCTACAACCTCTTTTTCCTGGGCGCGCTGTCGCAGCTGCCGGCCAGCCGCACCTCGCTGATCATCGCGCTCAACCCGGTGGTGACCATCTGCCTGGCCGCCTGGCTGCTGCACGAGCGGCTCAGCCTCAAGCGCTGGCTGGGCGTGGCCCTGGCCCTGGCCGGGGTGTGGGTGGTGATCACGCGCGGCGACCTGACCGCCGCGCTGGGCCAGTCCATCGGCCTGGGCGAGATCCTGATGTTCGGCGGCGTGTGCGCCTGGGCGGCCTACACCCTCATCGGCCGCGTGGCGCTCAAGGGCTTGACGGCCCTGGCCGCCACGACCTACGCCTCGCTGTGGGGCACGGCGCTGCTGATGGTCGTGGCCGTGTTCGAGCTGCCACGGGTCGAGGCGGCCGCGTTCTCGCCCCAGGTGATCGTCTCGGCGCTCTACCTCGGCCTGCTGGGCACGGCGCTCGCCTTTGTCTGGTATTCGCAGGGTGTGCAGCGCCTGGGCCCGGCGCGCACCGTGGTCTTCAACAACCTGGTGCCGGTGTTTGGCGCCTGCTTCGGCGTGCTGTTGCTGGGCGAGCCGCTGCTGACCAGCATGCTGGTGGGTGGCGCCGTGGCCGTGACGGGCGTGATGCTGGCCTCACGGCCCTGAGGCCTCGTCGGACGGCTCCTCCCGGTAGCCGGCGAACACGTCGCGCAGCGGACGCGCGGCCCTGGGCGCCGTGGTGAGCGAACGTTCCAGCTCCACCAGGTGGCGGCGCATCTCGGCCGCTGCCGCGCCCGAGCCTTCGCGCAAGGAGGCGATGAGCTCCACATGGCGATGCGCCACGCAGACCTGGCCGCCGCCCACCTTGTACAAGGCCATCAGCATCGAGGTGGTGGGCAGGAGGCCGTCGAGCAGGCGCGTGAACACCGGGTTGCCGTGCATGCGCGCGAGCGCCCGGTGGAATTCGCCCGACAGCCGCACCGCGGCCGCCCGGTCACCACGGGCATCGGCGGCCTGTTCGGCCTCGGCCAGGGCATGCAGTTCGGCCAGTTGCTCGTCATCGAGCCGGCCTCCGAGGCGACGGGCGATCTCGCACTCCACCACCTTGCGGGCCTCGAAGACATGGCGGGCTTCGTCCAGCCCCGGCTGGGGCACGCGGGCGCCGCGGTTGTGCTGCAGGTCGATGAGCTGGTCCTGCGCCAGGCGTTGCAGGGCCTGGCGCACCACCGTGCGCGACACCCCGAAGGTGGCGGCCAGTTCCTCCTCGCGCAGCCATTCACCCGGCGCGAGCCGGTGTTCGATCACGGCGAGGTAGATGCCGTCATAGACCCGGTCGGTGGCCGTGCTGGGGCGCACGGTCGAGGCAGGCGATGCGGCAGCAGGCTTCTTCACGGTGCCGGATTCTCGCATCGGCCCGCCCCATCAGGCACACGACTTGCACGTGTCGAGGCATCGCGTCTTCCCTGCCCTGCCACCATGACTTCCCTTCCCTCCCTGCACATCAATCCCCAACGCCTGTGGGACCGCCTGATGACCCTGGCCCGCATCGGGGCCACGCCCAAGGGCGGCGTGGCGCGCCTGGCCCTCACGGAGCTCGACCGCCAGGGCCGCGAGCAGGTGCTGCACTGGGCCCGCGAACTGGGCTGCACGGTGCGCACGGATGCGATCGGCAACCTCTTCATGCGCCGCGCCGGCACCGATGACTCGCTGCCGGCGGTGGCCACCGGCAGCCACATCGACACCCAGCCCACCGGGGGCAAGTTCGACGGCAACTACGGCGTGCTGGCCGGGCTGGAAGTGCTGCACACCCTGCACGATGCCGGGCTCACCACCCGCGCCCCGCTGGAGGTGTGCGTGTGGACGAACGAGGAAGGCTCGCGCTTCGTGCCGGTGATGATGGGCTCGGGTGTGTATGCCGGGGCGTTTTCGCTGGCGCATGCCCTGGCCGCCACCGACACCGCCGGCATCAGCGTGCGCGAGGCCCTGCACGCCATCGGCCAGGCCGGGTCGGCGCCGGCCAGCGTGGCCGAGGGCGCGCCGCGCTTCGGGGCCTATTTCGAGGCCCACATCGAACAGGGCCCGGTGCTGGAGGATGCCGGCCTGGTGGTGGGGGCCGTCACGGCCGCGCTGGGCCAGCGCTGGTACGACGTGACGATCCAGGGCATGGAGGCCCACGCCGGCCCCACGCCCATGCCGCTGCGCCGCGACGCCCTGCGCCCGGCCGCGGCCCTGATCGAACGGGTGAACGCGATCGCGATGGCCGAACAGCCGCACGGCCGCGGCACGGTGGGCCAGGTGGACGTCTTCCCGAACTCGCGCAACGTGATCCCGGGCCGCGTGCGCATGACGGTGGACTTCCGCCACACCAACGACGCCGGGCTGGACCGCATGGATGCCGCCCTGCGCGCCGCGGTGGCCGAGCTGCAGCAGCCGGGGGTGACGATCGCGCTGGAGCCGGTGGTGTACTTTGCGCCGCAGCCCTTCGACCCGGACCTGGTGGAGCTCGTGCGCGCCGGCGCCCGCCGCCTGGGCGAGGCCCCGCTGGATGTGGTGAGCGGCGCCGGTCATGACGCCGTGTACGTGGCGCGCACGGCACCCACGGCGATGATCTTCGTGCCCTGCCGCGACGGCATCTCGCACAACGAGATCGAGGACGCCCAGCCCGAGCATCTGGCCGTGGGGGCCGACGTGCTGCTGCATGCGATGCTGGCGCGTGCCGGGGTGAGTGGGGCCTGAGGCGGCCTGACTGCTCAGGCGGCGATGCGACGGGCCAGCCGCACGAGGCGGAGGTCACTGCCGGCCGGCCCCAGCAGCGACAGGCCCAGCGGCGCCCCGTGGCGCTGCGTGAGCGGCATCGACAGCTGCGGGAAGCCCGACAGCCCCGCCAGGCACAGCAGCCGGATGGCGCGGTTGCGGTAGTCCTCCAGCGAGGCCTCGCTGTCGCTGCGCCGCGGGGCGATGTCGGGCATGGTGGGCATCAGCAGCACGCCGTCACTGCCGAGCAACTCACCCAGGTGGCGGCGGAAGCGCTCGCGGAAGGCATGGCCTTCGCTGGCCTGGGCATCGGTGACCTGGCTCGACCAGGCAAACCGTTCGGCCACGCCGGGGCCCAGCGGCGGCGCGAAGCGCGTGATGAAGGCCCCGTCGGTGCCCCAGGCCTCGTGGCCCTGCACGTGGCGGAAGTGCCAGTACATCGCATCGAATCCGTCCAGCGCCGCCTGCACCGGCCGCGCTGGTCCCAGCTTGGCCTCCACGCGCTGCACGGCATCGGACAAGGACGCCCTTACCTCGGCGTCGAGCAGGCCCCACACGTCGTCGGGGCGCAGCAGACGCACGGCATCTGGCAAGGGTGTGGCGTCGGGGGCCATCAGCACCTCGGCCACGCGTTCGAAGGTGATCGCATCGCGTGCAAAGAAGCCGCAGGTGTCCAGGCTGGGCGAGAGGTCGAGCGCGCCTTCCAGGCTGATGCGCCCGTGCGTGGGCCGCAGGCCGTAGAGGCCGCAATGGCTGGCGGGTGCCCGCACCGAGCCGCCGGTGTCGGTGCCCAGGGCGAAGTCGCACAGCTTCGACGACACCGCCGAGGCCGAGCCCGAGGAAGACCCGCCCGAGATGCGATCCGGCGCCGCCCCGTTGAGCGGCGCGCCGAAGTGGGCGTTGTTGCCGTTCATCGAAAAGGCCAGCTCGTCGGTGACGGTCTTGCCCACGAAGCGCGCGCCGGCGTCGAGCAGCCGCTGCACCGTGGGCGCCGTGTGCGTCTTCACGCCCGACATCGCCAGCATCAGCGGGTTGCCGCCACCGGTGGGGTAGCCCGCCACGTCGAAGAGGTCCTTGACGCCGAAGCTCAGGCCGCACAGCGGGCCGTGGCCCGCGTGGGGCACGGGCATGTCGGGATAGGGCACAAAGGCGTGGGCAGGGTCGTGCAGGGGCATGGGGTCAGGCACTCATCAGGACGGGAGACGCCACGGCCGTGTCGGCGGTGCGCAGGCAGCGCACGCGGTGGCCGGGGGCCAGCGACACCGCCTCGGGCTGGGTCTGGCGGCAGGCCTCGGTGGCCAAGCTGCAGCGCTCGGCGAAGGCGCAGCCGGGCGGCAGCGCCGACAGGTCGGGCGGCGAGCCGGCAATCGTCTCCAGCCGAGAACCGCGGGCCAGTGCGCCGTGGGCCCGACTCTTCAGCAGGGCCAGGGTGTAGGGATGGCGCGGCGTGCGGATCAGTTCGCGCGTGCTGCCCTCCTCGACGATGCGCCCGGCATACATCACCGCGATGCGGTCGGCCACCTCCACCGCCGCGCCGATGTCGTGCGTGACGAAGATCACCGACAGGCCGAGGTCGCGCTGCAGCTCGCGCAGCAACAGCAGGATCTGGATCTGCACCGTGGCGTCCAGCGCGGTGGTGGGCTCATCGGCCAGCAGCAACTGGGGCTTGCAGGCCAGGGCCAGGGCGATCATCGCGCGCTGGCGCATGCCGCCGGACATCTCGTACGGATAGGCCGCCAGCCGCCGCTCGGGGCTGGGGATGCGCACGCGGTCGAAGAGTTCGAAGGCACGGCGCTGGGCATCCGAGGCGCTCACCCCCGGCTCGTGCCGGCGGATGGATTCGATGATCTGTGCGCCCACGGTATAGACCGGGTCGAGCGCCAGCAGCGGCTCCTGGAAGATCATCGAGGCGACCTTGCCGCGGAAGTTGCAGAGCTCGGTGTTGCTCATCGTCAGCACGTCGCGCCCGCCCACCTCGACGGTGCCGGTCATGGTGGTGCGCCGCTCGGGATGCAGTCGCAGCAAGGTGCGCATGGTCACGCTCTTGCCGGAGCCGGATTCCCCGATCAGCGCCACCACTTCGCCGCGCTGGACCTCCAGGCTCACGCCGCTGACGGCGCGCACCGGCTTGCGAGCGCCGGTGAAGGTGACGCTGAGGTCGCGCAGGCGCACCATGGGAGGCTGCGAGGGCGACAGTTCCGTGACGATGCTCATGCTCCACTCCTCCCGGGGATCAAGCGGCGGCAGCCAGGGCCTGGGGGTGACCGCTGCCCGGCACGTGCATCAGGCAGCGTACCGTGTGATGTGTCCCTGCCGACGCCACCACCGGCAGCTGCTGCGAGCACACCGGCGCGGCCTGCGCGCAGCGCGGATGGAAGCGGCATCCGGTGGGCGGATCGATGGGGTTGGGCGGGTCGCCCGCCAGCGGAGCCACCTCGGTGCGGTGGTCCGGGTCCATCGAGGGCATGGACGACAGCAGTGCGCGGGTGTAAGGGTGGGCCGGCGTGTCGAAGAGCACATCCGACGGGCCCACCTCGGCGACCTGGCCGAGGTACATCACCATCACGCGGTCGCTCACGTAGCGCACCACATGGAGGTCGTGGCTGATGAAGACGTAGGTGAGGCCGAACTCGTCCTTCAGGTCGAGCAGCAGGTTGAGCACCTGCGCCTCCACCGACTTGTCCAGCGCCGAGACCGCTTCATCCAGGATCACCATGCGCGGCTGCAGCGCCAGGGCGCGCGCGATGTTCACGCGCTGGCGCTGCCCGCCCGAGAGTTCATGCGGATAGCGCTCGGCAAAGCGCCGCGGCTCCAGGCCCACGCGGGCCAGCAGGTCGCGTGCGCGCTGCACGGCCTCGCGCGTGGAGACGCCATGCACCTGCGGGCCGAAGGCGATCGAGTCCTCGATGGTCAGGCGCGGGTTCAGCGAGGCATAGCTGTCCTGGAACACCATCTGCACCTGGCGGCGAAATTCCTTCAGGGGCAGGTCACGGCTGCCCACGGTGCGCCCGTCGAAGATCACCTCGCCGGCCGTGGGTTCGATGAGCTGCATCAGCAGCCGCGCGGTGGTGGACTTGCCGCACCCCGACTCGCCCACCACGCCCAGGGTTTCACCCTTGAGCACCTCGAAATCGACACCATCGACGGCGCGCACCACCCCACCGCCGCGGCCCAGCGGGTCCTTCTTCAGCGGGAAGTGCTTGATGAGGCCCTTGATCGTCAGCAGGGGCTGGGCCGGGCCGCCCACGTCGTCGGGTGTGGCAGACATGCTCATCCCTTGTTGTCCATGGCCGAACGCAGTCCGTCCGACAGCAGGTTGAAGGCGATCGAGGTGATGAAGATCATCAGCCCCGGCAAAGCCGCCACCCAGGGCTGCACGTAGATGGCCGTGCGCAGGGTGTTGAGCATCAGGCCCCACTCGGGCTCGGGCGGCTTCACCCCCAGGCCGAGGAAGCTCAGGCCCGAGGCCAGGATCATCGACACGGCAATCAGGCTGGTGGCGTACACGAAGATGGGCCCGAGCACATTGCCCAGCACGTGCACGCGCACGATGGTGAAGGCCCCGGCGCCCGAGGCGCGCGCCGCTTCCACGTAGTCGCGCCCGCGCACCTGGGTGGTGACGCTTTCGGCCACGCGGGCAATCGGCGGAATGAAAACGATGGTGAGCGAGATCAACGAGTTCAGGATGCCAGCGCCCAGCGCCCCCGACAGCGCGATGGCCAGCAGCACCGACGGGAAGGCGTAGAACACGTCGATGGTGCGCATGATGGCGGTGTTCGTGAAGCCGCCCGCATAGCCGGCCACGATGCCTATCAGCGTGCCGATCACGAAGGCGCACAGCACCGGCGTGAGGCCCATGAACAGCGACAGGCGCGCGCCCACGATGAGGCGCGAGAGCATGTCGCGGCCCAGCTCGTCGCTGCCCAGCAGGTAGCCCTCGGTGCCGATGGGCTTGAGCCGGTTCAGCATCGACGAGGCATAGGGGTCGGACGGCGCCAGCCAGGGGCCGAAGGCCGCCAGGCCCAGCAACAGCAGCACGACCACGCCGGCGCCCACGGCCACCGGGTCGCGCAGGAAGCGGGCCCACACCGAGCGCCAGTAGCCCGGCGAGCGTTCGACGCTCGCCAGCGCCAGCGTGGAGGAAGCGGGAACAGCAGCCACGGGTGCGTCCTCCTCAGGCGCGCGCAATGCGGGGGTCGAGCAGGGTCTGAACCACATCCACCAGCAGGTTCAGCACCACGAAGAACAGCGCCAGCACGAGGATGGTGCCCTGCAGCAGCGGCAGGTCGCGCTGGAAGATGGCCGAGTTGAGCAGGAAGCCCGTGCCCGGCCAGGAGAACACGGTCTCGATCAGGATGGAGCCGCCCAGCAGGTAGCCCAGCTGCAGGCCCATCACGGCCAGCGCGGTGGGGGCGGCGTTCTTCACCATGTGGCGGAAGACGCCCAGGTGCGTGAGCCCCTTGGCACGCAGGCCGATGATGAACTCCTGGTCGAGGATGTCGGCCACCAGCGCGCGCACGGTGCGCGCGATGATGCCCATGGGGATCACGCTCATGGTCAGCGCCGGCAGGATCATGAACTGGATGTGCTCCCAGTCCCAGGCCCAGTCGGCCGAGCCGCCCGGGCCGGCGCCCGTGGCCGGCAGCCACATGAGCTGCGACGAGAACACGATCACCATCACCATGCCCAGCCAGTAGTGGGGCACGCTCACGCCCAGGACCGACAGCATCGAGGCCAGCTTGTCCACCCAGGAGTTGCGGAAGTAGCCGGCCACAAAACCGAACAGGCACCCGAAGACGAAGCCGATCAGCGTGGCCAGCGCCGCCAGCCTCAGGGTGTTGACCACCGCCGTCATCACCTCGGCCGTCACCGGCCGGCCGGAGGCGATCGAGGTGCCCAGGTCGCCTTGCAGCGCCCGCCACAGCCAGCTGGCGAACTGCTCCGGATAGGACCGGTTGAAGCCGTAGAGCTCGGTGAGCTGCGCCTGCAGCTCGGCCGACGCGTCCGGCGGCAGGATGGACACCAGCGGATCGCCCGGCGACAGGTGCACCAGGGCGAAACACACCAGGGCCACGCCCAGCATGATGGGCAGGGCGTAGGCGATGCGGCGCAGCAGGTAGGCGAGCATGGGCGTGGACCAGGGCGCTGGGAAGGGGGCTTACTCGATCGTCATCGGCGCGATGTCGATGAACCAGCTGCGCGGCTGCACCACGTTCTTCACCTTCGCACTCATCGCACGCGGGCCCACGTCATGGGCGATCCACACGAAGGGCGCGTCCTCGACGATGTGGGCGTGCAGCTTCGCCAGGGCGGCGTCGCGAGCCTTGTCGTCAAAGGCCGTGCGGGCGTCGGCGATCAGCTTGTCGACCTGCTCGTTGCCGTAGTAGCCCCAGTTGTTGGACACCGGCGGGAAGGTCTTGGTGCTGACGAAGCGCACCATCGCGAAGAACGGGTCCATCGCCGCGAAGCTCACGTTGATCGCGTGGGCGCCGTTGGCGGTGGGGTGCTTGGCCCCCTGGCGCCAGTTGGTGAAGAGCGTGTTCCACTCGATCACGTCGAACTCGACATCGAAGTAGCACTGCTTGAGCGACTGCTGCACGAACTCGTTCATCGGCAGCGGCTGCATCTGGCCCGAGCCCGAGGCCGAGATCTGCACCTTCACCTTCACCGGCTTGGCGGCCGAGAAGCCGGCCTGCTGCATCAGGGCCTGCCCCGCCTTCACGTCATAGCGGATGTCGAAGCTGGGGTTGCCCCACCAGGGGTGCCCGGGCGGCACCGTGCCCTTGGGGATGGCCATCATCCCGCCCAGCAATTGCTGCAGGCCGCCACGGTCCACACACAGGTTCGCGGCCTGGCGCACGCGCTTGTCGAGCCAGGGCGAGCCCTCCGCGAACGACAACTGCCAAGGCCACACATGGGGCTGCGCATTGGAATGCACGGTGAAGCCGCGCTGGCGGATCTGCGGGATGGCATCCGGCGCGGGCGCCTCGATCCAGTCCACCTGGCCCGACAGCAGCGCGGCGGTGCGGGCATTGGCCTCGGGCATGGGCAGCATCACCACCCGGTCGATCTTGGGCGTGCGCTTGGGGTCCCAGTAGGCCTTGTTGGCCACGAGTTCCAGGCGCTGGCGCGGCACGAAGCGCGCCATCTTGAAGGGGCCGGAACCCGAGGCATCGGCCGCAAAGGCCGTCCAGGCCTGCCTGGCGCGTTCGACCGGGTCGGTCACGCTGGCCGGCACTGCCTTGAGCTTGGCCTCCCAGTGGGCGGGCGAGGCCATGAAGAGATTGGTCAGGTTCAGCGGCAGGAAGGAATCGGGCTCGCTGGTGGTGAGTTCCACGGTGAGGTCGTCGATCTTGCGGGCGCTGCGCAGCGTGGGCATGCGCGAGGCCGTCACGCCCACCTGGCTGGCGTCGAAGTGCGGGGCGTCCTTGTCGAGCACCTTGCGCACGTTCCACACCACGGCGTCGGCGTTGAAATCGGAGCCGTCATGGAACTTCACGCCGGAGCGCAGCTTGAACACCCACTTGGTCTTGTCCTTGGCATCCACCGCCCAGGACGTGGCCAGACCGGGGATCAGCACGCTGGGCGCATCGGCCTTGGACAAATCCCAGTGCGTGAGCGCGTCGTACATCGGGATGCCGGTGAAGCGGTTGCCTTCGAAGCCCTGGTCGGGCTGGCCCAGCGTGCGCGGGATGTCGGCGGCGGTCATGGCGATGCGCAGGACCTTTTCCTGGGCCAGCGCACCGGCCGAGATGGCCAGCAGCGCACTGGCCAGCATTGCGCCCCGCAGGGCCCCCGAGGTCTTGCGCCAGGTCGGCTCGAATCGTGTCATCTCGACTCCTGCTCATGGAGGGTGGGCTTGTGGCCCGGTCATACAAACGCTCCGCAAGCCTCGGGCCAGGGGCCCTCCACCTCGGAACCGGCGGGCATGGTGTGATCCATGCTTGTACGGTTTTGTATGCAATCGATATGCCAGATCCTCGCTGCCTCACACTTGCGTCTTCTCCGAAGACTGCCTTCTGAAGGACCGAATAGCGCACCAACACGGGGCAATCGGCCGCTCCGATGCCACGTCTTGGGGCGGTTCGCGCTCATTTTTGTATGCATTTTTGACCACACCGCCTGCCGGACGACACCATGAAGATCCTGGTCCTCAACCCCAACACCTCGGCGGCAATGACCGCCGGCATCGCCCAGGCGGCCCGCAGCGTGGCCGCGGCAGGCACCGAGATCGTGCCCGCACACCCCAGCTTCGGGCCGGTGACCATCGAGGGGCACTACGACGAGGCGATCGCCGCGGCCGGCGTGGCCGAGCAGGTGCGCACCTCGCACGCTCAAGACGCCGACGCCGTGGTCATCGCCTGCTTCGGCGACCCGGGGCTGGACGCCGCGCGCGAAGCGCTGGACGTGCCCGTGCTGGGCATTGCCGAGGCGGCCTTCCATGCCGCCAGCTTCCTGGCCACGGGGTTCTCGGTGGTGACGACGATGACGCGCACCTGCGTGATCGCCGAGCGCCTGGTGCAGCGCTACGGCTTCGAGCGCCACTGCCGCGGCATCCATGGCACCGACATCCCGGTGCTCGACCTCGAGCACGGCGGCGACGAGACAGTGTTGCGCATCGAGCGTGCCGCCCGCGATGCCCTGGCCCGCGACCGCAGCGACGCCATCGTGCTGGGCTGCGCCGGCATGGCGCCCCTGTGCGCCCATCTGCAGCAGCGCCTGGGGGTGCCGGTGATCGACGGTGTGGCCGTGGCCGTCAAGTTCGCCGAGAGCCTGGCCGCGCTGGGCTTGCGCACAGGCAAGCGCGGGGACTATGCCGCCCCCTTGCCGAAGGCCTATCGGGGATGGGCAAAGCCGCTGGGCTGGTGATCAGTCCAGCACCGGCAGCACCGTGTCCTTGAGGGTGCCGCGGGCGTGCTCGTAGTCGGGCAGGACCGAGCGCACCACGTCCCAGAAGCGCGGGCTGTGGTTCATCTCGCGCAGGTGCGCGAGTTCGTGCGCCACCACGTAGTCGATGGTGGGCAGGGCGAAGTGGATGAGGCGCCAGTTCAGGCGGATGGAGCCGTCGGCCGAGGCGCTGCCCCAGCGCGTCTGCGCTGACGAGAGGCTCAGGCGCGTGTAGCGCACGCCCAGGCGGTCGGCGAAATGCCGGCAACGCTCTTCGAAGATGCGCCGGGCCTGGCGCTGCAGCCAGCTCTGCACCGCGTCGCGGATCTGCTCCGGGCCGGCATGCTGGGGCAGGCCCACGTGCAGGGCCAGGCGGGGCACGCCGGGCAATGCATCGGCATCGGTATTGAGCACCGCGCCGGTGGCGCGCGGGTCGAGCACCACGATCACGGTCTCGCCCAGGAAGGGCACGCTGGCGCCATCGCGCCACTCCACCCGGGCCTGCTGCAGCCGGTGGTTGCGCTCGTTCTGCTCGGCCAGCTTGCGCAGGATCCAGCGAGCCTTCTCCTGCAGCGCGGCCTCGATCTCGCCCAGGCCCACCCAGCGCGGCGCGCTCACGGTCAGGCCTTCGGGGCCCACGACGAAGCCGATGGAGCGGCGCTTGGCGCGGCGCAAGGCATAGGCCACACGGTGGCCGTCGAGGTGCAGGTCGTGGGTGGCCTGGGGATGGGCAAAGGCCACGGGCGACAGGGCCTTCGGGGGGGCAGCGGGGGCCGGGGACGTCGCGGGGGGTGACAGCGGGATCGCCGTCGGCGCGGGTCCTTGCGGCGGCGGCCCCTCGGCCTCGCCGAGGAAAAGCGAGAGCTGCTGGGGGTCGTCGTGGCCGGTCGCCGTGCGTGCCATGGGCTCGCAGTATAGGTTCGGTTCAGGCCTGCCGGGCCGTGGGGACAGCGCCGGCGGCCCCCCCTTGCGGGTAGGCCTCGGGGTCGAGCCGGCGCATCTCGGCCTCGATCCAGGCCTCGACCTCACGCATGAGTTCGTCGGGCTCGCGGCCCGTCGAGGGGATGGGTCTGCCGATGGACACGTCGATCACCCCCGGCGTCAGCACGAAGGACTTGCGGGGCCAGCAACGCGCCGAGGTGACGGCGATCGGCACCACCGGCACCCCGGTGGTGACGGCCAGGCGGGTGGCGCCCGACTTGTACACCCCCTGGTCACCCCGGGGGGTGCGGGTGCCTTCGGGGAACATGATCACCCAGTTGCCCTGCGCCATGAGCCGCCGCCCTTGCTCGGCCACCTTGTTCCAGGCCTCGGCACGCTTGCTGCGGTCGATGTGGATCATGTCGAGCCGGGCCATCGCCCAGCCGAAGAAGGGGATGTAGAGCAACTCGCGCTTGAAGACGTAGCACAGCGGGTGGCTCATCAGGCAGGGAAACGCGAAGGTCTCCCAGGTGGACTGGTGCTTCGGGCACAGGATCACGGCCTGGTCGCCCAGATGCTCCATGCCCTGCACGCGCGCCTGCACGCCGCAGATCACGCGTGCGCCCCAGATGGCCAGGCGCAGCCAGCCCACGCACGCCCAGTACAGCGGATTGCCCCGCACGAACAGAGACATCACCAGCACGCCCAGCGCCCAGGGGATGACCGTGACGATGAGCCACAGCACGAACAGGATGGAACGCAGGACCTTGATCAACTCAAACCTCCGAAGCCGGAACTCGTGCCGGCGGTCTCGCCGCGGATCTCGCGGTCGTGCAGGATCAGGGACTGCGCCAGGGCTTCGAGGCTGTCATGCACCTGGGTGCCCGGCACCTGCGCGGCCAGGGCGGCAAAGTCCTCGTCGCTCATGCCCTCGCACCGGCCGGTGCGCAGGAGATGGGGTTGGCAGCCGGCCGCCTGGGCCGCCTGCAGGTCGCGCACCGTGTCGCCGGCCACCACCATCTCGGCCACCGGCACATTGAAGCGCTCGCTGATCTTGAGCAGCAGGCCGGGTGCGGGCTTGCGGCAGTCACAGGCGTCCTCTGGGGTGTGCGGACAGATGAACACGGCGTCCACCCGGCCACCCTGGCGCGCCAGCAGTTCGTTCATGTGCAGGTGCACGGCATTCAGGCCCGACATGTCCAGGAGCCCCGTGCCCAGTCCGGGCTGGTTGGTCGCCACCACCACATGCCAGCCGGCATGGTTCAGCCGGGCCACCGCCTCCAGCGCCCCGGGCAAAGGCTCCCACTCCTCGGGCTGGGCCACGTGCTCGGTGCGGTAGCGGTTCAACACACCGTCGCGGCCGAGCACCACGAGCTTGAGCTGGCGTTCGACGGGGCGCGGATTGGGCACGGCGATCTCCTCAGGCGGCCAGGCGCGACAGGTCGGCCACGCGGTTCATCGCCGCATGCAGCATGGCCAGCAGCCCGAGCCGGTTGGCACGCAAGGCGGCATCCTCGGCATTCACCATGACGCCATCGAAAAAGGCATCCACCGGGGTCTTCAGGGCGGCCAGGGCCTGCAGCGAGGCCGTGTAGTCGCCCTGATCGAAAGCAGCATCGGCTTCGGGCTGCACACGCCGCAGCGCCTCGTTGAGGGCCGCCTCGGCGGGCTCCTTCAGCATGGCGGCATCGACATGCGCCGCCACGCCACCCTCGACCTTCTTCAGGATGTTACCCACGCGCTTGTTGGCGGCCGCCAGCGCCGGCGCCTCGGGCAGGCCGGCAAAGGTGCGCACCGCTGCCAGGCGGCGCGGCACCTCGCCCAGACGCTCGGGACGCAGTGCCAGCACGGCCTCCACTTCCTGGGCGCTATAGCCCTGCTCGCGCAGCGACACGGCCAGGCGGTCGAAGAAGAAGTCGATCAGCGCGGGACGCGGGTCGGTGATGCGCTCGCCAAAGACCGGCACGGCGGCCGAGATCAGCTCGGGCAGATCCAGCGGCAGGTTCTTTTCCACGAGCAGGCGGATCACGCCCAGCGCATGCCGGCGCAGCGCAAACGGATCCTTGTCGCCCGTGGGCAACTGGCCGATGCCGAACAGGCCCACCAGGGTCTCCAGCTTGTCGGCCAGGGCCAGCACGGTGCCGGTGTGGTTGCGCGGCAGGGCGTCGCCGGCGAAGCGCGGCTTGTAGTGGTCTTCGATGGCGATGGCCACGCCATCGCGCAGGCCTTCATGGCGGGCGTAGTAGCCGCCCATGATGCCCTGCAGCTCAGGGAACTCGCCCACCATGTCGGTAAGCAGGTCGGTCTTGGCCAGACGCGCGGCCTGATCGACCTTGTGGGCCAGCATCTGCAATTCGTCGTGCGACTGCACCGAGGCAGGCTGGTGCTCGCCGAGCTGGTGCACGATGGCCCGTGCGATCGCCTGCACCCGCTGCATGCGATCGCCCTGGCTGCCCAGCTTGCCGTGGTAAACGACCTTGTCCAGGCCGGGCACACGCGATTCCAGCGTCTTCTTGCGGTCCTGGTCGAAGAAGAACTTCGCATCGGCCAGGCGCGGACGCACCACGCGCTCGTTGCCGCCGATCACGGCGCTCGGGTCCTCGGGGCTGATGTTGCTCACCACCAGGAAGCGGTTCGTGAGCTTGCCCTGGGCATCGAGCAGCGGAAAGTACTTCTGGTTCGCCTTCATCGTGAGGATGAGGCATTCCTGCGGCACCTCGAGGAACTCGGCCTCGAACTGGCCCACCAGCACGTTCGGGCGCTCGACCAGCGCCGTCACCTCGTCGAGCAGGGCCTCGTCGTCCACCGGCTTCACGCCCCCGCCGACCTTCGCGGCGGCCTCGCCCAGCTGGCGCACGATCTCGGCGCGGCGAGCCTCGAAGCTGGCGATCACGGCGCCGTCATGACGCAGCTGCTCGGGGTAGCTGTCGGCCTCGTGAACCTCGATCGGGTCGCGCGTGGCCTCGAAGCGGTGGCCGCGCGTCTGACGGCCCGCGGTGAGGCCCAGGGCCTGCACCGGCACCACGTCGCTGCCCCACAGGGCCACGAGGCTGTGGGCGGGGCGCACGAAGTGCACGCTGCTCCAGCCGTCGGCCAGCTGGTAGGTCATCACCTTGGGGATGGGCAGTTTGGTGATCGCCTCGTCCAGGGCCTTCTGCAGGCCTTCGGCCAGCGTTGCGCCCGGTGCGAGGCTGTCATGGAAGAGCACCTCGGCCTTGCCGTCGTTCACCCGCTTGAGCTGGCCCACCACGCTGGCGTCCAGGCCCAGCGCGCCCAGCTTCTTCAGCAGGGCGGGCGTGGGTTGGCCGTCCGGCGTGAGGCCCACGGCCACAGGCATCAGCTTCTGTTGCACTGCGCGGTCAGCCGCCCGCTCGGCCACCGCCTCCACCCGCACCGCCAGCCGGCGCGGCGAGGCAAAGGGCGTGGGCACCACAGCCGCATCCACCAGGCCCTGGGCCTTGAGGCTGTCAGTCAGTGCGGTGGCGAAGGCCTCGCCCAGCTTCTTCAGCGCCTTCGGAGGCAGCTCTTCCACGAAGAGCTCGACCAGCAGGTTCTTCTTCATCGTCATGATCAGGCGGCCTTCTTCTCGAGCTGGGCCAGCACGTCGTTCGCCCATTCACGCGGAGCCATCGGGAAGCCCAGGCGGGCGCGGCTGTCGAGGTAGCTCTGCGCCACCGCACGCGCCAGGTTGCGGATGCGGCCGATGTAGGCGGCGCGTTCGGTCACGCTGATCGCCCCACGCGCATCCAGCAGGTTGAAGGTGTGCGCGGCCTTGAGCACCTGCTCGTAGGCCGGCAGGGCCAGCTGCTGCGCCATCAGGTGCTGGGCCTGCTTCTCATGTGCACCAAAGGCCGTGAGCAGGAAGTCCACATCGCTGTGCTCGAAGTTGTAGGCCGACTGCTCCTGCTCGTTCTGCAGGTACACGTCGCCGTAGCTCAGGCCTTCGGTCCAGGTCAGGTTGTAGACGTTGTCCACGCCCTGCAGGTACATGGCCAGGCGCTCCAGGCCGTAGGTGATCTCGCCGGTCAGTGGCTTGCAGTCGATGCCGCCCACCTGCTGGAAGTAGGTGAACTGCGTCACCTCCATGCCGTTGAGCCAGACCTCCC
>CAZKGD010000030.1:0-33048 GCA_964552215.1 uncultured Caldimonas sp. | reverse complement strand
TGCTGCCCGCCGCCATCCGCCAGGGCGTCGGCCTGCCCTACGGCTGCAAGGACGGGGCCTGCGGCTCGTGCAAGAGCCGCCTGCTCGAAGGCCGCGTCATCCATGGGGCCCACCAGCTCAAGGCCCTGAGCCCGGCCGAGGAAGAAGCCGGCTTTGTGCTCACCTGCTGTGCCGCGCCGCAGACCGACCTCGTGATCGAATCGCGCGAGGTGGTGGGCGCCGGCCAGTTCCCGATCAAGAAGATGCCCTGCCGCGTGAGCAGCATCGACAAGCCCGCGCCCGACGTAGCGGTGCTGAAGCTGCAGTTGCCCGCCAACGACCGCCTGCAGTACCACGCGGGCCAGTACGTGGAGTTCATCCTGCGTGACGGCTCGCGCCGCAGCTACTCGATGGCCAATGCGCCCCACACGCAGGAGGCCCAGCCCGGCATCGAGCTGCACATCCGCCACATGCCCGGCGGCAAGTTCACCGACCATGTCTTCGGTGCGATGAAGGAGAAGGAGATCCTGCGCATGGAAGGCCCCTTCGGCAGCTTCTTCCTGCGCGACGACACCGACAAGCCCATCGTGCTGCTGGCCTCGGGCACCGGCTTTGCGCCCATCAAGGCCTTGATCGAACACATGGAGTTCAAGGGCGTGACCCGCCCCGCGGTGCTCTACTGGGGCTGCCGCAGCCGCGCCGACCTCTACCTGCACGACTGGGCCCAGGCCGCTACCGACCGGCTGCCCTGGCTGACCTACGTGCCCGTGCTGTCCGAGCCCAGGGCCGAGGATGCCTGGAGCGGCCGCACCGGCTTCGTGCACCAGGCGGTGATGGCCGACCTGCCGGACCTGTCCGGTCACGAGGTCTATGCCTGCGGCGCGCCAGTCATGGTGGAATCGGCCCAACGCGACTTCGTCGAACGCTGCGGCCTGCCGGCCGAGGCCTTCTACGCGGACTCGTTCACCTCCGAGGCCGACAAGCACTGACACACCGAACGAGAACAAGGAGACGCCCATGAAACGCCGCGACTGGCTGCTGGCCCACACGGCCCTGGCCACCACGCTGGCGCTGCCCGCCCTGGCCTCAGCCCAGGCGCGCACCGTCCGCCTGGTGGTGCCCTACCCCGGCGGTGGCCCGCTGGACACCATCGCGCGGCTGCTGGCCGAGAAGGCCAAGGACAGCCTGGGCAGCGTCATCGTCGAGAACCGCGCCGGTGCCGGCGGCAACCTCGGCGCCGACCATGTGGCCAAGGCCGCGGCGGACGGCAACACCATCGTGATGGGCGCCGTGGCCACCCATGCCATCAACCCCTGGCTCTACGCCCGCATCCCCTACGACCCCATCCGCGACTTCGCACCCATCACGCTGGTGGCCCGCGTGCCCAACGTGCTGGTCATGAACGTCGAGACCACCCAGCGCCTGAAGATCCACTCGGTGGCGGACCTGATCGCCTACGCGCGGGCCAACCCCGGGCGGCTGAACTACGGCTCGGGCGGCAACGGCAGCGCCGGGCACCTGGCCGGCGAGATGTTCAAGGGTCAGGCCAAGGTGAGCATGGTGCACATCCCCTACGCGGGTGCCGCCCCTGCGCAGCTCGGCCTGCTGGCCGGCCAGGTGGACCTGAACTTCGACAACCTCGCCGCGGCCTCCGGCAACATCCGCGCCGGCCGACTGAAGGCGCTGGCCGTCACCACGGCCCAGCGTTCGAGCGTGATGCCCGAGCTGCCCACCATCGCCGAATCGGGCCTGCCCGGGTTTGCGATCGACACCTGGTTCGGCCTCTTCGCGCCGGGCGGCACCCCGGCCGAGGTGGTGCAGCGGCTCAACGACGTGTTCGTGAAGGCGCTGCAGGAGCCCGACGTGAAAGCGCGCTTCGCGCAGCTGATGGCCGAGCCCTCGCCCACCACGCCGGCCCAGTTCGGCGACTTCGTGAAGTCCGAGCTCGCGAAGTACGAGAAGGTGGTGAAGGCCAGCGGGGCGTCGCTCAACTGAGCTTGCGGATGCCGTGAAGTCAGCGGGGCACCGGCAGCCCGGACCGAGGACTGGGTTGAGGGGGCGCCGAGGCGGGTGTGTCGCCCGCTGGCGGCGCAGCGGGATCGCCGGCCGTGGAGGGCTCTGTGCGTTCGGCGGTGTCCGACTCCCGCGGCAAGCCCGCCGGCGTCACGTTCACCGAGGGCGCGGGCGGCTCCAGGAACCACACGCTCACGAACAACGCCAGCAGGCCCGCGCCCACCAGAGGCTGTTGCCAGCGAGACCACCAACCGCGCCAGCCCGGCTCGGGCCCCCGCGCGCGCGCCGCACGGAAGCGCGCGAGCGCCTCGTCCACGGCCAACGGGGCCGGCCCCTCGTCCAGGGGTGTCGGGGCGCTGCGGCGCGCCAGCGGATCCAAGGGCATGGGCTTCGAGGTCTGCAGGCGCTCTTCCCTGGCCGGGGCGGCGGCCGGGGACGCTGCAGGCGCGTCCAGCGATTGCTGATCGAGCACAGGCAAGGGAGATGGCCGATCCGCGGGCGGCGCCGGCGTGACCGCCGCGGCGGCAGCATCGGGCCACGGCCAGCGCCCCGGGAGCAAGGCGCCCAGGCGTTCGCGGAACTCGGCCACGCTGCGCGGGCGCTCCCGAGGCAAGGGCAGCAGCGCGGCATCCAGCGCGTCGAGCAAGGCTGCAGCATAGGGGCGTTGGGGCCAGGCCCCATGCAGGCGGCGTACCAGCTCGCCCAGAGGCTCCAGCCGCCGGCCGGCGGCCACCTGGGCGGCCGACGGAGGCGCCGCCCCCGTCATCCACCAGCGCATGACGGCGGCCAGGGCGTAGAGATCGCTCCAGGGGCCGGGCGCGTGGTCGCCGATCGACACGCTGAGCTCCGGCGGTGCGAACGAAGGTTCCAGTCGGGCCATCAGGGACTCGACCAGGTCGCTGGCCGTCGCCCGGCTGGCCTGGCCGGGGCCGAGCAGCATGGGCATGCCACTGGGGCGCAGCAAGATGTTGGAGGGCCGCACCCCCCCGTGCGCGGCCCCGGTCACCGCATGGTAGTGGGCCAGAGCCCCCAGCAACGCGTCGAGCACCTGCAGTACCTGGGCTTCCGTGGGCGCCCACTCCGGCGACTCGCGGGTGTCGAACAGGCGCTTGCCAGCCACGTAGGGCATCGCACAGCAGGCGGTTCCCTGGGCCTCCCACAGGCGCGTCACACGCACCAGCGCCGGATGATCGGCGCGAGCCAGCAGCCGCGCTTCACCAATGAAGGCGCGCAAGCCAGCCTCCCAGGCATCCGTCGGTCGGCCTTCGGCCGGGTGGACCAGACCCGCCGTGTCTCGCCAGGCGAGCTGCAGCGGCATGTACTCCTTGACGGCCACCTGCACCTCCAGTGCGTGGTCGGTGGCGAGATAGACGATGCTCGTGGCCGTCTCGCACAGCACGCGCTCAATCTCGAACTCGGCCCAGCGCACGCCGGCGGCCAGCGCTCGAGCGCTGGCCCGCCGCGGCTGCGGGGCCGAGGATGGGGGACTGGCAGCAGATTCGGACATGCGACTAGGGGCTGGGGTTCAAGCCATGAGCCTAACAGCGCAGCGGCCGGCGCCCCCCTCCGGTCCGGGGGGGCGTCTCATGGCCGTCGGTTCTTTTTCCAGAACCTGGGTGCCTGCGCCAGGGCCTGCAAGGTCGCACGACACGCAGGCAGGGCCTGCTCGCGCCGGGCACCCAGCCAGCCCCGGGCAAACCAGGCGGACGGCTCTTGGCGGGTGTGCAACAAGGTGGCGGCCACCGACAAGTCGTTGAATTCGCCAAAGCGCTCCTGCGCGGCAGTCAAGGCGCGGAGGTAGCGCTTCACCGGCGCTCGCTCGAACAGGCTGCCGGTGAAGTCCACCGCATAGCGCAGGCGCTTGATGCGCTTGCGCAGTTCGTGGCGCGCCGTGTCGTCCATCGCGAGAAAGTCCGGCGCATGCCGTACCACCCTGCGGTGCCACGCCTTGATGCGTTCACGGGCCCAGACCGCGAAGGAAGGATCGTCGGCCGTTGCGTGCGCGGCTTCGAGTTGCCAGCGCAACAGGACCAGCAGCAGCGCCTGGACCGCCTCCCCCCGCAAGACGGACGACGGATCGGCGCCGTTCGCCACGTCCTCGGGTTGCCAGGCCAGCGCAGGCAGCCCGCCGGCCTGCCAGACCGGCTCGAGCAAAGCCAAGACCACATCGCGATCGCGCGCCTGCCCCAGCCGGGCAAAGACCTCGCGGATCACACCCCGGACCTCGGCGGCGTCCGGCACGCCGGGCGCCCCACGGAACAGGCGCAGGGCGGTGCGCAGCCGGCGCAGGGCCACACGGGCCTGATGCACCTGCTCCACCCGGCGTGCCGCCCGCTCGGGCTCCACGCCGGCTGCTGGCGGCACGTCGCACAGCTCGCACACATTGGGCAGCAGGTGAGCCATGGCCGCGGCCAGCACCCTCTGCCAGGCGGAGGCCACGCCGATGCCCGTCGGAAGATCGAGGGGCACCGCCTTCGTGGCAGGCACACTGTCCACCCCCTGCGCCAGCCGGTCTCCCCGCTCGGCCTTGGAGCGCACGTCCAGCCACAGCCCGAAACGCTGCATCCAGCGTCCGGCCACCTCCAGCACGGCCTGCGGCCGGCCCCCGACGAGTTCCACCTCGAACTCGCACACCGGCAGCCGGCGCCCGCCGCTGCGGATCTCGCCCACGTCCAGCGCCAGCTCCACCGTCCCCAGGCGATGCTTCAGGCGGCGCAGGCGACGCCAGATGTCGGTCCGGTAGGTCTCGACCAGCCCTCCGGCTGACTGCACCAAGGCCACCAGTCGATCCCCCTGCACGGTGCCCGCGTGGCGCGCGGGATCGACCTGCGGCCGACCCGCGCCCAGGTCCACGTTGTGCTCGAAGCGCGTCAGCACATCACCGCCCCCGGCCTTGAGCGTCTGCACCCAGCGCCGTCCTTCCTTGCGCAGCCGCAGCGCCATGCCCGCGCGCGCGAGATCGCGTTCCGGTGTATCGAAATACGCCGCCTGCAGGTGGATCCGCTGGGTGGTGGCGCGCTGCTGCAAGGCCGTCTCCAGGGCCGCACGCCGCTGCGGTGGCACCTGGTATTTGATCTCGAATTCCTGCATAGGGCTCCCGCGAAGGTCGGCGCTCATTTCCCGCCCGGCATCGCCTCGCGCGGGTCGAGCTGCGACGCCGTGTGCAGCAGCCGGCCTTCGGGGTCGAAGCTGGCGTGGAAGACCCGGGCCTCCTGTCCGTTCAGGTAGCGCCATTCCCACAGCTCCTCGTTCTTGAGCACGAAGAACTGCGTGGTGGCGGGCCGTCCGAGCAAGCGGCGCACCTGGGCCTTGTCCAGGCCGGGTGTGAGCTGGGCGAACACCTCCTCGCGCAGCACCTGGTCGATCAGACGCAGCCGCCCGTCCGGGCCCAGGGTGATCATGTAGTTGACCTGGCCCTCGGGCTGGCGCGGGTACTCCAGCGTCTTGCTGCCATCGGGCTCCGGGTGCACCGCCGCCGGTTCGCCGAACTGGGCACGCACGTCGGCCTCGGTCGACACGCCCACTTCCAGCTGGGCGATGCGCTGCGAATCGCAGCCCACGAGCAGCCCCAGCGCCGCCATGGCGCCCGTCACCGCCGCCCACCATCGAGCCATCTCGCCACCCCGGTAGAATGCCAAGCCTGACTTTAGCGGCTCGTGCCGCCTGTGAACCATGCCGCTCTTCTGGAAGCCCTACAAGTCTGACGTCACGAACTTCATCGAGGATCTCAAGGCCAAGAAGCCCAGCCTCGAGGACGAGCAGCGCCGCGGCCGCGCGCTGCTGTGGGACCGCGACATCGATCGCCAGGCCCAGAGCGAGTACCAGCAGGCCCGGGTGCCGCAACAGCCCTACGTGTATCAGACCAAGGGACTGGGCGAGTGAGCCCACGCTCACCATCTCTCTGAACCGCCCCGGTGAGCGACCACGTCCTGGCCCCCGAGGCCGATCCGCAGAACCCGACGCTGGCGCCGGGCGAGGACGGCCTGCCCGAGGTCGTCGACAGCGTGGCCGCGGTGGCCAAGCTGTACGGCGCGCCGCTCTTTCAGCTGCCCCAGGACCTCTACATCCCGCCCGATGCGCTGGAGGTCTTCCTCGAAGCCTTCGAAGGCCCGCTGGACCTGCTGCTCTACCTGATCCGCAAGCAGAACTTCAACATCCTCGACATCCCGCTGGCCGACGTGACCCGCCAGTACCTGAGCTACGTCGAGCAGATCCGCAGCCGCAACCTCGAACTGGCCTCCGAATACCTGCTGATGGCGGCCATGCTGATCGAGATCAAGTCGCGCATGCTGCTGCCACCGAAAAAGACCGAGGAAGGCCAGGAACCCGAGGACCCGCGCGCCGAGCTGGTGCGCCGCCTGCTCGAGTACGAGCAGATCAAGCTCGCTGCCGCCAAGCTCGACCAGTTGCCCGTGCTGGGCCGCGACTTCCTGCGTGCCCAGGTCTACATCGAGCAGTCGCTGCAGCCACGCTTCCCCGACGTCAGCGTCGACGAACTGCGCGAGGCCTGGCTCGACATCCTCAAGCGCGCCAAGCTCGTGCAGCACCACAAGATCAGCCGTGAGCAGCTGTCGGTGCGCGAACACATGAGCATCGTGCTGCGCACCCTCCAGGGCCGCCGCTTCCTCGAGTTTCATGAGCTGTTCGATCCGAGCCGCGGCACCCAGGTGCTGGTGGTGACCTTCATCGCCATGCTGGAACTGGCCCGCGAACGCCTGCTCGAAATCACCCAGGCCGAGGCCTTTGCACCGATCTACGTCCGGCTCGCCTATCAGCCGGCCTGACGCCATAGCGACACCATTTGGTGCGCTGCAGCGAAGATCGCACACGCCTCGCTAGAATCCGCGCACTTTCTCACGGAGCCGGTGCCCGCGATGAGCAGCCATGCGTCCCCTGCCGACGATTCTTCCACCCGCGCGCGCAAGCCGCTGAGCCTGTTTCGCCTGCGCGAGATGCAGGCCTCGGGCGAGAAGATCGCCATGCTCACCTGCTATGACGCCAGCTTCGCGCGCGTGCTCGATGACGCCGGTGTGGACTGCCTGCTGGTGGGTGATTCCCTGGGCATGGTGCTGCAGGGCCAGGCCAGTACCGTGCCGGTCACGCTGGACGAGGTGGCCTATCACACCCGTTGTGTGGCCCGTGGCAACCGCACAGCCTGGCTGATCGCCGACCTGCCCTTCGGCAGCTACCAGGCCAGCCGCGAGCAGGCCCTGGCGTCCAGCGTGGCGCTCATGCAGGCCGGTGCCCAGATGGTCAAGCTCGAAGGCGGCGGCTGGACAGCCGAGACGGTGCGCTTCCTCACCGAGCGGGGCATCCCCGTGTGTGCCCACCTGGGGCTCACCCCTCAGAGCGTGTTCGCCCTGGGCGGCTACCGCGTGCAAGGCCGCAGCGACGAAGGGGCCGCCACGCTGCTGGCCCAGGCCCGCGAACTGGCCGATGCCGGCGCCGCGATGCTGGTGCTTGAACTGGTGCCCGCCACCCTCGCCGCAAGCGTGAGTACCGAGAACCCTCAGCTCCTCACCATCGGCATCGGCGCCGGCACGGCCTGCGCCGGCCAGGTGCTGGTGCTGCACGACATGCTGGGCATCACACGGGGCAAGCTGCCGCGCTTCGTGCGCAACTTCATGGCCGAGGCCCATGACGTGGAGGCCGCCGTGCGGCTGTACGTGGCCGAGGTCAAGGCCGGCCGCTTCCCCCACCCCGAACACCACAGCTACTGAGCCCCCGCCCGCGGGCCCACCCCATGCGCATCGTCCACACCATCGCCGAACTCCGCCAGGCCCTGGCCGGCAGCACCCAGACCGCCTTCGTGCCCACCATGGGCAACCTGCACGAGGGGCATCTCTCGCTGGTGCGCCAAGCCAAGGAGCACGGCGGGCCGGTGGTGGCCAGCATCTTCGTCAACCGCCTGCAGTTCGCGCCGCACGAAGACTTCGACACCTACCCCCGCACCCTGGAGCGCGACTGCGAACTGCTGCGCAGCGTGGGCTGCAACCTGGTCTTTGCGCCCAGCGAGGCCGAGCTCTATCCCGAGCCCCAGGCCTACACCGTGCAGCCGCCGGCCGAGCTGGCCGGCCTGCTCGAAGGCGAGTTCCGCCCCGGCTTCTTCACCGGCGTGTGCACGGTGGTGCTCAAGCTCTTCAACTGCGTGCAGCCCCGCGTGGCGGTCTTCGGCAAGAAGGACTACCAGCAGCTCATGGTGGTGCGCCGCATGGTGCAGCAGCTCGCCCTGCCCATCGACGTGATCGGTGCCGAAACCGCCCGCGCCGAAGATGGGCTGGCGCTGTCCTCGCGCAACGGCTACCTGAGCGAGGCCGAGCGCGCCGAAGCCGTGCAGCTGTCGATGACGCTCAAGGACGTGCAGCTTCAGCTGCGCCGCGGTGAGCGCGACCTGCCGGCGATCGAAGCCGCCGCGATGGACCATCTGCGCAGCCGCGGCTGGCAACCGGACTACGTGAGCGTGCGTCGTCGCACCGATCTGCTGCCACCCACCGCCGAGCAGCTGGCCGCAGGCGACCCCCTGGTGGTGCTGGCCGCCGCCCGTCTGGGCACCACACGACTCATCGACAACCTCGAGATCTGACTACGCTCAGGCTGGCGCCGGCGTCTGGCCAGACAGCCGCTGCTCCAGCGCCTGCCGGATCTGGGCTGCGGTGTCGGGGTGCGCAAAGTAGCCGGTGTGGAAGACCGGCGAGGCATCATAGGTCTGGGGCAGTTCCGCCGGCCGGGACGAGTGCAGAGGCACCAGGCCATCGCCGTCGGCCTCGAAGCCAGCCCAGTCCTCGACGATGCGATGCCAGATGCCGTCCTCGACGGGTCGCCCTCTCGGTGGCGCCCATTCCGATCCCCAGGCCACCAGGCCTTCTGGCAAAGGCTGCCCCTTGGCCATGCGCTTCACCCCGTCGGGCTCGACATCGCGGAACCCTGGTGGTATTTCGTAGGCAAGGGCTCGCTCGAGGATCAGGAGATCCGTCATCTGCTGCTTGTCCAGCACCCCGGAGGCGAGGTCGCGGAACAGGCCCACCAGCACGCTGGCGCCCGACCAGCGCCGGCCAATCTGGAGAAACACCTTCGTGCCCAGATGGGGGCTCCCGGCGGTGAGTGCGTGGAACTGCCAGCGCGGCCAGCGCCGTCGCAGCCGCTGCAGCGCAAAGCGCACGACATTGCCGCCCCGCGAGTGCGCCAGCAGCACCAGCGTCCCCTCTTCGGTCGGGCCGATCACCTGCCGCTCCAGGGCGTCAACGAGTTGATTGATGTTGCGGTCGATGCGCAGGAAGGTGTCGTGCTCAAACCGCCAGACACAATGCTCGTTCAGCAAGGGCATGGTCTGCCACGGGCCGCAGGCGCCGGCAGGAACTCCTGACCCCAGCCAGGCACTCCAGCCACCGTGCACCGAGCTCAGCCCACCATGGACCAGCACCACATGCCGGGCCGTCGACGGCGGCATGGGCGCGTCGACACGGTGGTCCACGGCCGGCCGGGAGGCCGCAGCCAGCCGGGCGCCCTTCTTGACTGCGATTGCCAGATCGGCGTCGGACGGAACGGTGGTCCCCAGCGCCTGGGCCCAGTAGTGCTCGTCGGACTTGAGCCTGCGTTCGAAGGTCGGGTCGCGATCGACGAGCGGCTGCTTCCAGCCCAGCCAGCGCAGCGCGCGACGCGCCTGGCGCATCAGCCAGTTGACCGAATTCTCCTGCAACTCGAAGCTCACCACCGGCACGGCCACCAGCAGGCCCACCCCCGGCCGCAGGGTCCGCTGGATCAGCGGTCCTTCGGCATCCTTGGGGTCCTGAGTGAGCCAGGTGACCTGTCCTTTGCGGAACTGCAGCAGGTCCTTCGAGGCGCCCACGCCATCCCCCCGGAAGCTGCAGGGAGTCCACGACTGCGGCCCGCCCTCCGGCGCGCCACGCAGCCCGCACCCCCCCCAGTAGATGTGCGTTTCCACCTCGATCTGAACCACCACCTTGCGGTTGCGCCAGGCCTCGGGCAGGTGTTCCGCCAGTTCCCGCACCAGCCCATCGCTGGTCTGGGCCAGGGGCACGCGCAGGTTCAGCGGCGTGTCGCGATAACGCACGATGGGCGAGATCCACCAGATCTCGGGATGCCAGATGTGCAGTCGGTCGGTCGAGGGGGCCGACTGTCCCGGCAAGGAAGAACATGCCTGACAGACGTCGGGATGATCGGCCCCAGGCAAGCCCTCGCATACCGCGCTCAGCCGCGCCTCCTCCTCCAGCTGGCGCTCGATCCCCGCCACGAAGGGGTCCAGCGTGGCGCTGTACCACTCGGCACGGTTCTCCCGAAAGCGCTCGAGCACGGCCTGCGCGCTGATGCGTCCCTCGACGGTCTCGATGCGCGGAGGACGCCGGCCTCCGCGGATTCGCTGCGGCATCGCCGATGCCGAGGCCGGTGTTGAGGACGGTGTTTCCTGCGCCTGCAGGCCTTCGGGCGCTGGGGGCACCGCGCCGTCGGAAGCGATCGGCACCTCCTCGTCGGCCAGGATCTCCAGCCGCAGCGTTGTCATCGGGTGCAGAGGCGTCTCGGTGCTCATCGCGCCCTCACACCCAGCTTGAATGCAATCATGGCCCTCAGCTTGTTCGGGACCACGGGCTTGATGAGCAGGTGGAAATCGTGCCGGTGGGCTTCATCATCCAGGCTGGCGGTGGTGCTGCCGGTCACGACGATGGCCGGCATGTCTGCACCGAACTCCGCACGCAGCGCGCGAATCGCATCCACGCCTGTGCTCTGGTGATCGATGCGGTAGTCGACGATGGCAAGGTCCGGCTTCTGCCCCTGTCGGTGTGCGTGGGCCGCCCATTGCCGTGCACCTTCGACGTTGTCGAAGGCCGCCACCGTGGCCCCCCAGCCCTTGAGCAGAACCTCCAGCCCATCGCGCACCGCTGGCTCGTCCTCCACCACGGCAATGAGTTTGCGCTCGAGCGTGAGCCCCAGTGGTGTGCGCCCGGGGATGGGCTCCGGCGCCCTCTGGGCCTTGCCCAGGGGTAACACGAGCGAGAAGACCGTGCCGTGGCCCGGGCGGGACTTCAGGCTCAGGGGTGCGTTCATCAGGCCGGACAGACGCTTCACGATGGCCAGGCCCAGCCCGAGCCCCTTGCGGTGATGTGCTTGCAAGGGGGCCTCACCCTGCACCTGGTAGAACTCTTCGAAGATGCGCTCCTGCTCCGACGCCCGGATGCCGATCCCGGAGTCCCAGACCTGCAGCAGCAACTGGTCGCCTCGCGGACGGCAACTCACCAGCACACCGCCATCCTCCGTATACCGGATGGCGTTGGAGATCAGGTTGCGCAGGATGCGATCCACCAGCACCGGGTCTGCATAGGCATGGTGCTGGCCGCCCCGGAATTTCAGTTCCAGCCCTTTTTCGAAGGCGGTCGGCTCATAGTGCAGGCGCAGTCGGGCAAAGAGGTCCTTGAGCTTGAAATGCTGCGGCGTGACCTCCACCGCACCCGTGTCGATCTTGGTGATGTCCAGCAGTTCGGAGAACAAGCCCTCCAGTGCATCCACCGAGCTGTTGATGCTGTTGACCAGCTGGATGACCTCCTCGTCGCGACTCTTGTTGCGCAAGGCCTCGGCGAAGAGGCCCACCGCGTGCAGGGGCTGGCGAAGGTCATGGCTGGCGGCGGCGAAGAACTGCGTCTTGGCCCGGTTGGCCACCTCTGCTTCCTGGCGCGCCAGATCGGCAGCGGCCTTCTCCTCTCGCAACTGCTCAAGCAGATGCTCGGATCTCACCTTCAGCGCGATGACTTTGTCGAAGGCCTGACGGTAGTAACGGCCCAGCACCGCAGTCATGGCGAAGGTCAACACCAGCACACCGGCCAGTTCCAGGCCGTCCGTGCCGCCAATGGTGGCCACCCGCGCAATGGTCGGCACGAAGCACAGGCTGATGAAGGCAAAAAACATCCGGTACTGCGTCGCCAGCAGCGGGATCGAGCCCACGCAGAAGCTGTAGACGATGAGCAGCAGTGCCGTCTGATGAAAGGAGGAACCCCAGCCGTAAAAGCCCCAGGCCGACAGGCCCCATAGCGCGCCCGAGGCCAAGGTCCCGATATTCCAGGCGCGCTGCCACTGCCGGCTGTCTTCGATGGAGGTGGGGTTCGCCCGCTGGTAGCGCACCAGCGTCAATCCACGCAAGGCCCAGACGCCGATGAACAGCCCGAACCACCCGAGCACGAGCGGCCTGGGCGCCACCGGAAGGAACATCAGCACGACAATCACCGCGCCCAGGAGATTGCCGGCGAGCGAGGCCCGTGTCTGCTCGAACACCGATCGCACCAGGTCGGGCAACGTGGCGTCACGCTGTGGATCGACCGGCCTGTGCACCGCCGTTTGCGGCCCGGTAAGCCAGGCTCTGAGTCCCTGCATCATGCCGCCACCTCCCTGGCGTTCGTGAAGTTCATGGGCTTGGCCACCTGTGACTGCCATGCAGCCAGCACCTCGCCGCTCTCGTTCGTGACCCGCATGGGTTCGCAGATGCGCTGCCGCTCGACGTCCGAGCCGAAATCGTCGTCAGTGAACGGCACGGTCTCCGGAGGCGCGAGGTCGGACCCTGCAGCGAAAGTACGACCCGGTGCCGGGTCGAACCGGGCCAGCCACATGTCCCCGACATCCAGCCCCGCTGCCACCCAGGAGCCGGCACGCATCAACCGAGGCAGGTCGTCGCGCAGCTTCGCCAGGCGCCGACGCGGGCTGTAGATGCGCGCCTGGGTCTCCTGGAAGGCCTGAATGAAGGCTTCGGGCGTCGATCGCACAGGCCGCAGCACCAATGTGTACGCATTGAAATCACGCAGCAGGGCGTTGGGCAGGAAGGCTCCCGGCCTGGCCGACATGCGATCGAAGAACGGGGTTCCCGGAAAGGGTGTCTCGAAACAGACGAAGCTCGGCACGTGCAGACCGCTTCGTTCGAGGTGATCAGGCAGCGAGCGGATGTAGTCCACGTCATCGATGGCCGGGTTGAGGATCAGCCCGGCCGTGACCAGGATGCCCGCTTCGCGGGCCTGGTCGATCGCGCGACGCACCTGGCTGAGCTTGTTCTGGGGCTTGTGCATGTCGGCCAGGGCGTCCGGGTTGAAGGTCTCCAGTCCGACGAAGACGGCGCGGCAGCCTGCGTCATGCATGAGCTTGAGAAGCTCGCGATTGGTGATGACGTTGAAGGTCAGACACGCCCCCCAGACGATGTCGAGCGGCTTGAGTGCCTCGCACAACTCCCGGAAGTAGCGCAGGTTGCCTGCCAGGTTGTTGTCGTAGAACATCACCATGCGATTGCGCAGCCCACCCACCACGCCCTGCAGGGCGCTGCGGATACTGCGGATGTCGCGGACCACGCGGGATACAGGGCGCAGTTCGTGGCGGGTGCCAAAGGCCGTGAGGGCGCAGAAGTCACAGGTGTAGGGGCAGCCTCGCGTCACCTCGAGCGCCACGGGAAACAGCTGCTGGCGCGCCACAGGCCTCACGCGCGGCGTGGGGACGCGCTCGCCATGGTAGCCCGCCGACCGGTAGACAGGCTGCAGACTCCGTCGGCGCGCGTCCGCGTAGATGCGTGGCACGGTGTCTTCCGGATCACCGGTGACAACGGCATCAAAGTAGGGCTGGCACAGGCGCGTGTGCGTGGTGGCCATGATGCCCCCCAGCACCGTCAGCGCCCCGCGGCGGCGGTAGTAGTGGCTGATCTGCCGGGCGCGATCGAAATCGGAGTGCATCGCAGACAGGAAGACGAGGTCATAGTGCTTCGACCAGTCAGGGTCCGTCCACGTGTCGTTGACGATCTCGACCTCGGCCTCGTCGGGCAGCAACGCTGCGATCAATGGACCGATCTGCGGCTGGAGCACGCCTCGGTGGTGTTCCCCTCGCCGGTGATAGTCGGTGAAGACCGAAATGATGGCAACACGCATTGGACGCACCTGTGCAGACAGGTCGCGTTCAATGCTGCGAGGCGCGCCAGGCCTGGAAGCCGCCGTGCTGCTGGGTCATCTGGCTCACGGCCAGCACGGCTTGCGTGCGCGAGCTCACGCCGAGTGCCCGCAACACGGCCGCCACGTGATCCTTCACCGTCTCGACCGACAAGCCCAGTTCGCGGGCGATGAGCTTGTTGGGCTGCCCCTGCAACAACAGGGCCAGCACATCGGTCTGGCGCGGCGTGAGCCCGAGCGAAGCCAGAGACGGCGCCGTCTGGTAGCCACTGCGCTCGGCTTCACCACTGACGGTGCGCAGGTAACCACCGGGTTCGGTGTCGGCCTCCGCGACCGGTGCCGCTTCCGTGTTGCGGCCCATGGTCATGGGGGGCACGTAGATGCCGCCGGACATCACGACGCGCAGGGCCTCGAAAAGGGTGTCGTTGGAGGCCCGCTTGGGCACGAAGCCCATGGCGCCGAGGTCGATGGCCCGGATCACGTCGGAAGTGCGATCGGACGCGGAGACCACCACCACCGGCAGCGCGGGGTAGGCATGGCGGAACTCGGTCAGCAGGTCGAAGCCGCTGGCATCGCCGAGGGCCAGGTCGAGCATGACCAGGTCGTAATTGGCGTCCTGCTTCAGGGCTTCGCGTGCGGCCCGGCCACTGCCCACACCCTGCACCTCGACATCGTCGCCCAGGCCCTGGATGACCGTTTGCAGCGCCGACAGGATCAGCGGATGGTCGTCGACCAGCAATACTCGCATGCCCATACCCCTCACAACGGCCCTGCAGCCGCCCCACAAGCCACAGCGGTTCTCATTATTGATCCGCAACAGGCCGCAATGCTAGTGGACGCTCGCCCGTCAGCCATCACCCCAAAGGGGGGTGTGGTGCGCACCCCGCGCGCTCAGGGATAGCGCCGGCTGATGGATTCAGCCACACACACCGGCTTGGACGAACCCTCTCGCTCGATGGTGGCCTCCACCGTGAGCTGCACCCCGCCGTTGTCGATCGGCTCGAAGGCCAGCAGCTTGAAGTGGGCCCGCAGGCGGCTGCCCACCGGCACCGGCGCGGGAAAGCGCACCTTGTTGAGCCCGTAGTTCACGCCCATGCGGGTCTGGCGCACTTCGAAACCAGTGGCGAAGAAAAGCGGCAGCAGGCTGAGGGTGAGAAAGCCATGCGCAATCGGCGCGCCGAAGGGGCCGGCCGCGGCGCGCTCGGGATCGACGTGGATCCATTGGTGGTCGCCGGTGGCTTCGGCAAAGAGGTTGATGCGTTCCTGGTCGATGTGAACCCAGTCGCTGGTGCCGATGGCCTGGCCCACCAGGGGGCGCAGTTCTTCCAGGGTCTCGAAGCTTCTCATGCGGGGTGCTCAGGGTTGGTGTTCAGAGTTGCAGCCATTCGATCAGCGGCTCCCACTGCTGCAGGTCGCGCTCGACCCGGCCGGGGGCCACGTCCCACAGCGTCAGGCCGCGGGCGGCCAGCTGGATGTAGTTCTGAGTGTCGCGCAGGTAGCCCACCACCGGCACCTCGAGCTGGGCCACGAAGGCCTTGAGCTGGTCGGCCGCGATGGTGTGTTCGCGCACGCGCATGCCCACCACGCCCACGCGCACCTGGGCCGACTTGCGGTGCGCCAGCACCTGGTTGAGGAAGTCGCGTGTGGCATAGATGTCGAAGATGCTGGGCTGCAGCGGCACGACGATCTGGTCGGCCAGCTTCATCACCTCGTCGAAGCGTCTGCCATGCAGGCCCGCCGGGGTGTCGAGCACCACATGGGTGGTGCCCCTGGGTGGCTTTACGATGTTGTCGTGGGCCACGTCCCAGCCGGCGATGGGCCAGGCCGATGCGGGCCGCAGGGAGAGCCAGGTGCGCGCCGACTGCTGTCGGTCGACGTCGCCGAGCATCACCGCATGCCCGCGCGAGGCGATGCAGCCGGCAAGGTTGGTGGCGATCGTGGACTTGCCCACGCCGCCCTTGGGATTGGCCACCACGATCACCGGCATTGCGCTCTCCGTCTTCGGGTTGGTATTCGGCTATGTTAGCGGCCATGTCCTCGATCCTTGTCCTGGCCGCGCATCCGCGGCTGCAGCATTCGCAGGTGACGCGACGGCTCCTTCAGGCCTCCCGCTCTGAAGCCGGCCCCGAGGTGACGGTGCGCGACCTCTATGCGCTCTACCCCGACTACCTCATCGATGTCGCGCAGGAACAACAGGCCCTGACCGCCGCGCGCCTGGTGGTGTGGCTCCACCCCATTCGCTGGTACAGCATGCCACCGCTGATGAAGCTGTGGGTGGATGAGGTGCTGACCCTGGGCTGGGCCTATGGTCGCGGCGGCCAGGCCCTGCGGGGCAAGGACCTGTGGCTGGTCACGTCCACCGGTGGCGATGAGGCCGCCTATCACCCCAGCGGCTACAACCGCTACTTCTTCGACGCCTTCCTGCCCCCTTACGAGCAGACCGCCACGCTGTGCGGCATGCGCTTCCTCCCGCCGCTGGTGCTGCATGGCGCGCACCGCATCGAGCCTGCGGCCCTGGACGCCCACGCGCACACTTACGCACAGCGGCTGCGCCAGTACCCCGACTGGCCCGAACTGGCCGAGCTGCCGGCCTGTGCCGGCTGCGACGTGCCGGCCGGCGACCGCCCGGCCCCCTCCTCTTCTCACACCCCCTGACCCATGGATGCCTCCACCTGGCTCACCGGCTCGCTGATCTTCCTCGCCGCGGCCGTGCTCGCCGTGCCCATCGCCAAGGCCCTGGGCCTGGGCTCGGTGATGGGCTATCTCGTGGCCGGCATGGCCATCGGTCCCTGGGGGCTGGGGCTGGTGCGCGATGGTGCACAGATCCTGAGCTTCTCGGAGTTCGGCGTGGTGCTGATGCTCTTCCTCGTGGGGCTGGACCTGGAACCGCGCCGCCTGTGGGCCCTGCGAGTGCCCATCTTCGGCTGGGGCAGCGTGCAGCTCGTGGGCTGCACCCTGCTCATGATGGGTGCCGGTCTGCTGGCAGGGGCCTCGTGGCAGCTCAGCCTGGTGGCCGCCTTCGGCCTGGCCATGTCGTCCACCGCCATCGCGCTGGGCGTGCTGGGCGAACGCCACCTGCTGGCGCGCGAGTCCGGCCGGGCGGTGCTGTCGGTGTCGCTCTTCCAGGACGTGGCGTCCATCCCCTTCCTGGCCCTGGTGCCGCTGCTGGGGGTGGTGGCCGTCACCGGCGCCGATCCCGGCGGGGGCAGCACGGCCCTGAAGGCCGTGGTGGCCGTGGCCGGCGTGATCTTCGGGGGGCGGCTGCTGCTGCGCCCCGTGCTGCGCTGGATCGCACGCAGCGATTCGCGCGAAATCTTCACCGCTGCCTCGCTGCTGCTGGTGGTGGCCATCGCGGCGCTGATGCAATCCATCGGGCTGTCGATGGCGCTGGGCGCCTTCCTGGCCGGCGTGCTGCTGGCCGACAGCGAATACCGGCGCGAATTGCAGACCGACCTTGAACCTTTCCGCGGCCTGCTGATGGGCCTGTTCTTCATCGCCGTGGGCCTGGGCATCGACTTCGGCGTGGTGGCCGCGCGGCCTGAATGGATCGCGCTGCTGCTGGCCGGCTTCCTGCTCATCAAGCTCGCGGTGATGTGGGCCATCGCACACTGGATGCCCATCCCCAAGCCCGAGCGCGCGGTCTTCATGCTGTTGCTGGCGCAGGGCGGCGAATTCGGCTTCGTGGTGTTCCAGGCCGGCGCGCAGGTGGGCGTGCTGGATGCGGCAGGCCACTCGGTGCTGGTGGCCACGGTGGCGCTGTCCATGCTGCTCACACCGCTGCTGTTGCGCCTGACCGAACGCTGGATGCCCACGCAAGGTACAGCACGCCCCGGCCTGCCCGAACTGAGCGAACCCCAGGAGGCGCCCGTCATCATCGCCGGCTTCGGCCGCTACGGGCAGATCATCGGCCGGCTGCTGTTCGCCAACGGCGTGAACGCCACCGTGCTCGACCACGACCCCGAGCAGGTGGAGGTCGTGCGCCGCTTCGGCTGGCGGGTGCACTACGGCGATGCAACCCGGCTCGACCTGCTGCGCACGGCCGGCGCCGGAACGGCGCGGGTGCTGGTGATCGCGGTGGATGACATCGAGCAGAGCCTGGCCATCGCCGACCTGGCCCGGGACCACTTCCCCCACCTGCAGGTGGTGGCACGCGCCCGCAACGTGACGCACTGGTATGAGCTGCGCCAGCGCGGCGTCACCCACATCGAACGCGAGACCCTGGATTCGGCCCTGATGAGCGCGCGCACCGTGCTGGAGAAGATGGGATGGGAGCCGCACCACGCGCGCGAACTGGCCTTGCGCTTCCGGCGCCACACCATCGACCAGCTCGAGGAGCAGCTGCCGCACTACAAGGACCAGGCCCGCCTGATCGCGATCGCCAAGCAGGGCCGCCAGCAGCTCGAAACCCTGTTCGCGCAGGAACGCCAAAGCCCGGAAGAGCGCCGCCGCGAGGGCTGGGGCGAGTGATCAGCGCAAGCCGTCCCAGAGCAGCTTGGAACCGGTGAGGAACATGCCGGTGTACGCGAGCCGGTAGAACCAGTCCTGGCGCACACGGTGCACCAGGCGCACGCCCAGCCACACGCCCAGGGGTGCAAAGGGCATCAGGGCCAGGGCCGTGGTCATGTTGCGCCAGTCGATCAGGCCCAGCCAGGCATATGGGATCCACTTCGAGGCATTCACCGCCGCGAAGAAGAACGCCATCGTGGCCGAGAACACCACCGGCGACAGGCGCAGCGGCAGCACGTAGGCATTGATGGGCGGCCCGCCCGCATGGGCCACGAAACTCGTGAACCCCGAGGCCACGGCCAGCAGCCGTCCCAGCCACAGCGGCGGCGGCGGGGCATCGGCGCGCGGCGGGAAGAACAGGCGCTGCGCCAGGAAGGTGAGCGTGAGCGCCCCCACCACGGCCGCCACCGTCGCGGGCGAGAGCACACCGAACAGCAGGGTGCCCACCACCGTGCCCACCAGGCCCGCAGGCAACAGCAGGCGAATGAGCTTCAGATCGACGTGGCGCCGGTAGGCGGTGACGCCCAGGACATCCATCACCGCCAGCAGGGGCAGCATGATGGCCGCGGCCTGAGGCACTGAGATGGTCAGCGCCATGATGGGCACGGCCAGCGAGCCGAAGCCCGAGCCGAAGCCGCTCTTGGACAGCCCCATCAGCAGCACAGCCGGAATGGCCGCGGCATAGAACCAGGGGTCGGTGACGAGCCAGCGCGACCACTCAGCCCACATGGGGCCTCCCCAGAGTCATACCGGCTCGCGCGGGCTCAGACAACGCGGCAGGCCTGCTCGAAGCTCAACCGGGGGCTGCGGGGGAAGAGCTGGCTGGCGTCGCCATGGCCCAGGTTGCAGATGAAGTTGGTCTTCACCTGGGTGCCGGCCCAGAACTCGGCATCCACCTTGGCGGCATCGAAGCCGCTCATCGGCCCGCAGTCCAGGCCCAGGGCCCGCGCCGCCAGGATGAAATAGCCGCCCTGCAGGCTGGAGTTGCGGAAGGCCGTGGCCTCGATCTTGGCGGGCTGGCCTTCGAACCACCCCCGCGCACCGGGGTTGTGCGGGAACAGCTCGCCCATGTGCTCGTAGAAGGCCAGATCCATGCCCAGGATGGCGACGACCGGTGCCTTGGCCGTCTTGGCCTGGTTGCCGGCGTCCATCAGCGGCACGAGGCGCGCCTTGCCCTGCGCGCTGGTGACGAACTGGATGCGCAGCGGGCTGCAGTTGGCCGAGGTGGGGCCGAACTTCATCATGTCGTAGAGCTGGCGCAGGGTGTCCTCGGACACCGGCCGGTCGAGCCAGACGTTGTGGGTGCGGGCGTGGTCGAACAGCTGTTCGGTGGTGATCTGCATGGTGTTCTTTTCCAGTCAACAGCAAAGGAGCAGAATTGTCGGATGTTTGCCCCGACCCAACACGATGTGCGGCGATTCTTCTGCGAGACCTTCCGCAAGGAACGTGCCGGCGAACCGCTGACGCCCCTGGAAGCCATCGCCTCGGACTGGATCAGCCAGCATCCTGAATACCACGGCGACCTGGCCGACGCCGAGGCCGCAGTGGCGGCCAGCTTCGAGGTGGAAGAAGGCCGCACCAACCCCTTCCTGCATCTGGCCATGCACCTGTCGATCAGCGAGCAGACCGGCGTGGACCAGCCGCGCGGCATCCGCCAGGCCACCGAACTGCTGTCGCGCCGCCTGGGCTCGCTGCACGAGGCCCATCACGAGGTGATGGAATGCCTCGGCCAGATGATCTGGGCCTCACAGCGCAGCGGCCTGCCGCCCGATGGCGAGGCCTACATCGACTGCGTGCGCCGGCGCGCCACGCGCTGAGTCCCTTCAGCTCGCCAGGTCAGCTCGCCGGGTAGCCTTCCTCGGCCAGCGCCTGGCGCACGGCCTCGGGCGGCTGCTGCGTCTCGATCTTCACCCGCTGGTGAGGCAGGTCGATCTCGATGTGTGCCTGCGGGTCCAGCTTCTGCACGGTCTGCGTGACGGTGCGCACGCAATGGCCGCAGGTCATGTCCTTCAGGGTCAGTTCGATCATGGCAAGGCCTTGTCGGTGGTGGAAATGGCTTCACTTTAGACTTTGCCATCATGGCAAGGTCAAGCCCGAAATTCGCGCTTGACCTTGCCATCAGGTGAAGGTCTACGCTGACGTCATTGTTCACTTCTCCAAGCCTTGCCATGACCACCTATACCTTGCCGATCGACGGCATGACCTGCGCCTCCTGCGTGGGCCGGGTCGAACGGGCCCTGAAGCGCCTGCCCGGCGTGGAAAGTGCCAGCGTCAATCTCGCCACCGAATCGGCCACCGTGCAGGCGCAGTGCCCGCTGCCTGACCTCGTGAGCACGGTCCGGGCCGCTGGCTACGACGTGCCACGGCGCGAGCGGCAGTTGCGCATCGAAGGCATGACCTGTGCCAGTTGCGTGAGGCGGGTCGAGAAAGCCCTCAAGCGGGTGCCGGGCGTGATGGAGGCCAGCGTCAACCTGGCCACCGAAACGGCCACTGTCACGGCCTTGCAGAGCGTCAGCGACGCCGCCCTGCTGGGCGCCGTGCGGGATGCCGGCTACACGGGCCACCTGCCCGAGGCCCATGCGGCCCCAGCCTCCGCGCCACGGCGCGGCCTGGGCGAAGGCCAGGCGGTGGTGCTGGCGGCCCTGCTGTCGCTGCCGCTGGCCGGACCGATGGTGGGTGACCTGTTCGGACAGCACTGGATGCTCAATGGCTGGCTGCAATGGGCCCTGGCGACGCCGGTGCAGTTCTGGCTCGGGGCGCGCTTCTATCGCGCGGCCTGGAAGGCCCTGCGCGCCGGCACCGGCAACATGGACCTGCTGGTGGCGCTGGGCACCAGCGCGGCCTACGGGCTGAGCGTGTACCTGATGTTCACCGACGACAGCGGCATGCCGCACCTGTATTTCGAGTCGGCTGCAGTCGTGATCACGCTCGTGCTGCTGGGCAAATGGCTGGAAGCGCGCGCCAAGCGCCAGACCACCGAGGCCATCCGTGCATTGCAGGCGCTGGCCCCGGAGACCGCCCGCGTGCGCCGCGGCGACGAGGAGCTGGAGTTGCCTCTGGCCGAGGTGGTGGTGGGCGATATCGTGGTGGTGCGCCCCGGCGAACGGGTGCCGGTGGACGGCGAAGTGCTCGAAGGCCACAGCCATGTCGACGAATCGCTGCTGACCGGCGAGAGCCTGCCGGTCACCAAGGGGCCGGGCGAGCGCGTCACCGGCGGGTCGATCAATGCCGAGGGCCGCGTGGTGCTGCGCACCGTGGCCGTGGGCGCCGAAACCGCGCTGGCACGCATCGTGCGCCTCGTGGAATCGGCCCAGGGCCACAAGGCGCCGATCCAGCGCCTGGTCGATCAGGTCAGCGCGGTCTTCGTCCCGGTGGTGGTGGGGCTGGCGCTCGTCACCGTGCTCGGCTGGGGCCTCACCACGGGCGACTGGTCCTCTGCCACGATCAATGCCGTGTCGGTGCTGGTGATCGCCTGCCCCTGTGCCCTGGGGCTGGCCACGCCGGCCGCACTGATGGTGGGCACGGGCATCGCCGCGCGCCACGGCATCCTCATCAAGGACGCGGAGGCCCTGGAGGTGGCGCACGGCATCGACACGGTCGCTTTCGACAAGACGGGCACGCTCACCGAGGGCCGGCCGGCCCTCGTGGCGATGCAGGCCGTGCCTGGCCTCGACGACGACACGCTGCTGGCCTGGGCCGCGGCGCTGCAGTCCGGCAGCGAACATCCGCTGGCCCACGCCGTGCTCGAAGCCGCCACGCAGCGCGCGCTGGCCACGTCGGCCGCCGAAGGCGTGCGCGCCCTGCCGGGCCGGGGCGTGGCAGGCCGCGTGGACGGACGCGATCTGGTGCTGGCCAACGCCCGCGGTCTGCAGGAGCTGGGCCTGGACCCCGCGCCCCTGGCGGGCCCCGCCCAGGCCTTGCAGACCCAGGGCCGCACCGTGTCCTGGCTGGCTGAAACCGCCCCGGCGCCGCGCCTGCTGGGCCTGCTGGCCTTTGGCGACCACCTCAAGCCCCAGGCGCGCGAAGCCATCGGCCGGCTGCACGCCCAGGGCATCCGTACCGTGCTGGTCAGCGGGGACAACCGTGGCAGTGCGCTGGCCGCCGCGGCCGCGCTGGGCATGAGTGACGTGCGTGCCGAGGTGCTGCCCGAGGACAAGGCGCGGGTCATCGCTGAACTCAAGGCGCCCGGCGAGGGCGCGCGGGCGCGCCACGTGGCCATGGTGGGCGATGGGCTGAACGATGCCCCGGCCCTGGCTGCCGCCGACGTGGGCCTGGCCATGGGCACCGGCACCGACGTGGCCATGCATGCCGCCGGCATCACCCTGATGCGCGGCGACCCGCGCCTGGTGGCCGATGCCATCGAGGTGTCGCGCCGCACCACCCGCAAGATCCGCCAGAACCTCTTCTGGGCCTTCATCTACAACGTGGTGGGCCTGCCTCTGGCGGCCCTGGGACTGCTGAGCCCGGTGATTGCCGGTGCGGCCATGGCGCTGTCCAGCGTGAGCGTGGTCAGCAATGCGCTGCTGCTCAAGCGCTGGAAACCTTCGGCGAGGAGCTCGTCATGAACATCGGCCAGGCCGCGCACGCCTCGGGGGTGAGCGCCAAGATGATCCGCCACTACGAAAGCCTGGGGTTGCTGCCCAAGATCGCCCGCACCGAGTCCGGCTACCGGCAATATGACACCACCGCCGTGCACACCCTGCGCTTCATCCGCCGTTCGCGCGATCTGGGCTTTGGCATCGAGGAAATCCGCACGCTGCTGCAGCTGTGGCGCAATCGCCAGCGTGCCAGCAGCGAGGTCAAGCGCGTCGCGCTGGAGCACGCGGCCGACCTGCAGCGGCGCATCGAGGAGATGCAGGCCATGAAGCGCACGTTGGAGCAACTGGCCACCCACTGCCATGGCGACGACCGGCCCGACTGCCCCATCCTGGACGACCTCGCCGCCGAGGCAGCCCCTGCGCACTGCCACGTGCCCGACACACGCTTTCGCTGAGCCCAAAGAAAAAGGCCGCTGGAACCAGCGGCCTTTCCATGCGCCTTGCGCGATCAGCGCGCAGCGCTGCTGCGGAAGCGCGATTGCGGCACCACGCGCAGGTCGCCGGGCAGCGAGGCGATGTAGTTGGACATGGCCTTCAGCTCGGCGTCGGTGAACTGCTTGACCTGGCCGGCCATGATGGCGTTGTTGCGACCGATGATGGGATTGCCCTCGACCTTGTAGGCACGCAGGGCCACATAGAGGTAGTCGGCATGCTGGCCGGCGATCTTCGGGTAGCTGCCATCAATGGGCTTGTTGAAGTTGGCGCCGTGGCAGGCGACGCAGCCGCCCTTCTCCAGCAGCGAGGCCACCTCGGCACGCGGCTGGCGGGCCGGGGTCTCCGGCACGTTGGCCGGCGGCACCTGCTGCTCGTAGAAGGCGGCGATGTCGGCCATGTCCTGCTCGGACAGCGTCTCGGCGATGCCGCGCATCGTCGGGTGCTTGCGGTCGCCCTTCTTGTAGGCCTCCAGCGACGCCACGATGAACTTCGCATTCTGGCCGGAGATCATCGGGACCTTGTGGATCTCGGGGAAGCTGGCCTGGTAGCCGGGGATGCCGTGGCAGCCGATGCACATGGCCACTTTGCCTTCGCCGGCCTTGACGTCCTGGGCAACGGCCGCGCCCGCAAAGAAGGCGCTCAAACCGGCCACTGCGGCCAGCGCGGTCATCGTGGATTTGACTTTCTTCATGGGGCGCGTCGAGTCTCGGGGTCTCGGGTCAATGTTTGGGATCAACCAATGATTATAGCGGGCCGGCTTATACTGGACCGATACCCATCCATGCTTGAGTTGGCACACCTTCCATGAAGTTCCTGGGCTCCGAGAACTACGTCGCCACCGACGACCTGCGCCTGGCGGTGAATGCTGCCATCACCCTGAAGCGACCCCTGCTGGTGAAGGGCGAGCCGGGCACCGGCAAGACCATGCTAGCCGAAGAGGTGGCGAACTCGCTGGGCATGCCGCTGTTGCAGTGGCATGTGAAGTCCACCACCAAGGCGCAGCAGGGCCTGTACGAGTACGACGCGGTGAGCCGCCTGCGCGACAGCCAGCTGGGCGACGAGCGGGTGAAGGACATCCACAACTACATCGTCAAGGGCGTGCTCTGGCAAGCCTTCGAGGCCGAACAGCCCGTGGCCCTGCTGATCGACGAGATCGACAAGGCCGACATCGAATTCCCCAACGACCTGCTGCGTGAACTCGACCGCATGGAGTTCTACGTTTACGAGACGCGGCAGATGGTGCGCGCCAGGCACCGTCCGCTGGTGTTCATCACCTCGAACAACGAGAAGGAATTGCCCGACGCTTTCCTGCGGCGCTGCTTCTTCCACTACATCAAGTTCCCGGATGCCGACACGATGAAGGACATCGTGGGGGTGCACTTCCCGGGCCTGAAGAAGGAGCTGCTGTCGGCGGCGCTGAAGAATTTCTACGACGTGCGCAACCTGCCGGGGCTGAAGAAAAAGCCCAGCACCTCCGAGCTGCTGGACTGGCTCAAGCTGCTGGTGGCCGAGGACATGCCCGCAGAGGCGCTGCAGAGCAAGGACGACAAGGTTGCCATCCCGCCGCTGGTGGGGGCCTTGCTGAAGAACGAGCAGGATCTCTCGCTCTTCGAGAAGCTGGTCTTCATGCAGCGGCACAACCGCTGAGGCCATGACCTCCCTCGCCCAGCCCGTCACGCTCACCGGCACCCACGTGGTGCTCGAGCCGCTGGCGCCCGAGCATGCCGACGGCCTGGCCGACGCCGTGCGTGACGGCGAGCTGTGGAGGCTCTGGTACACGACCATCCCTTCCCCCGAGCAGATGGCGGGCGAGATCGAGCGCCGCCTGACGCTGCGCGAGTCGGGTGCCTGGCTGCCCTTTGCCGTGCGTGAGCGCGCGACGGGCCGGCTGGCTGGCATGACCAACTACCTCCACATCGACAACGTGCACCGCCGGGTGGAGATCGGCGCCACCTGGTATGCGCGGCGCGTGCAGCGCACGGCCTTGAACACCGAGGCCAAGCTGCTGCTGCTCACCCACGCGTTCGAGACGCTGCAGTGCATCGCAGTCGAGTTCCGCACTCACTTCCTCAACCAGGCCAGCCGCCGCGGCATCGAGCGCCTGGGCGCCAAGCTCGACGGCATCCTGCGCCATCACCAGCGCACCCCGGACGGCAGCCTGCGCGACACCTGCGTCTACAGCATCACGGCCCCCGAATGGCCGACGGTGCGCACGCATCTGCAGTGGCAACTCGAACGGCCGCGCTGAACCTGCCACGCCTGCGAGGCATCCCATGCTGATCGACTTTTTCTTCACCCTGCGCGCCGCCAAGCTGCCGGTGTCGATCAAGGAATTCCTGATGCTGCTTGAAGCCATCAGGAGCGGCGTCATCGACGACGATGCCGGCCCCACCGTGGACAAGTTCTACTACCTGGCGCGCACGGCCCTGGTGAAGGACGAGGCCCATTTCGACAAGTTCGACCGGGCCTTCGGCGCCTATTTCAAGGGCGTGGAACTGCTCACCGATTTTTCGAAGGAGATCCCGCTCGAATGGCTGCAAAAGCGCCTGGAGCTGGAGCTGTCGCCGCAAGAGAGGGCACAGATCGAGAAGCTCGGCTGGGACGAGCTGATGAAGCGCCTGCAGGAGCTCTTCGAGAAGCAGAAGGAACGCCACGAGGGCGGCAACCGCTTCATCGGCACCGGCGGCACGTCACCCTACGGCGCCTATGGCTACAACCCCGAAGGCATCCGCATCGGCCAGGAGAAGGGGCGCAACAAGAGCGCGGTGAAGGTGTGGGACCAGCGCCAGTACAAGGACTACGACGACACGCTGGAGCTGGGCACGCGCAACATCAAGGTCGCCCTGCGCCGACTGCGCCGCTTCGCTCGCGAGGGGTCGGAGCTGGAGCTCGACCTGGACGACACCATTCGCTCCACCGCGGCCAATGCGGGCTGGCTGGACATCAAGATGGTGCCCGAGCGCCACAACCAGGTGAAGGTGCTCCTGCTGATGGACGTGGGCGGCACGATGGACGAGCACATCCACCGTGTCGAGGAACTTTTCAGCGCAGCGAAGTCTGAATTCAAGCACCTGGAGTTCTATTACTTCCACAACTGCGTCTATGACTACATGTGGAAGAACAACCGTCGCCGCTACAGCGAGAAGTTTCCGACCTGGGATGTGATCCGCAAGTACAACAAGGATTACAAGCTCGTCTTCGTGGGTGACGCCACGATGAGCCCCTACGAGATCCTGCAACCCGGCGGCAGTGTGGAATACAACAACGAGGAGCCTGGCGCCGAATGGCTGCAGCGCCTCACGCATGCCTTCCCCAAGTACGCCTGGATCAACCCCGAGCCGCAGGGCGTGTGGGGCTACCGCCAGTCGATCGCGATCATCCAGCAGATCATGAACCAGCGCATGTTTCCGCTCACGCTGTCCGGGCTGGAAGGGGCCATGCGTCTGCTGAGCAAATGACGGCCGGCCCGCGCGCGCTGCATCCCAGGCTTGTCTGGACGCTGCTGGCCGCCCTGGCGGCATCTTGGCCCGGCAGCGGCCGGGCCGAGGAGTTGCCCGGGCCTGCCGCTGCCGAGACGGCCGTGCCACGCGTTCCCTACCTGCTGCGCGTCACGGCACCGGACGACCTGGACGATCTGCTGACCACCTATCTGGACCTGGCTCGGTTCCGCACCGATCCGGCGCTGGCCGACGTGACCGAGGCCGAGATCCGCCGGCTCGTGGCGGCCACGCCGGCCCAGGCCCGCTCGCTGCTCGAAACCCGGGGCTACTTCAACCCCGAGATCCGCATCACGACCGATGAGGGCTCGCCCCCGACGATCACTCTGCAGGTGGATCCGGGTGAGCGCACGCGCGTGAGCCGCGCCACGGTGGAGGTGCAGGGCGACATCGTGGAACGCGCCGAGCAAGGCGACACCCGGGACCGCCAGTTGCTTGCCGAGATCCAGGCAGGCTGGCGCCTGCGAGAGGGGCGGCCCTTCTCGCAGGGATGGTGGAACAGCGAGAAGTCCGAACTGCTCGGCCGACTGCGCACCGATGGTTACCCGGCCGCCGCCTGGAGCGGCACGGCCGCCGAGGTGGACGCGCCGCGCAACACCGTGCGCCTGTTCGCCGTGGCCGACAGCGGCCCGCTGTTCCGCTTCGGGCCGACAACGATTGAGGGCCTGTCACTTCACCGTGAGGAGGCCGTCAGCAACCTGCTGACCTTCCAGCCGGGCCAGCGCTACACCGAGAAGCAGGTGCTCGACCTCCAGGAGCGCCTGCAGCGCAGCGGCTTGTTCGAGTCGGCCGCCGTGATCGTCGATCCGGACCCAGCCACGGCCGAGGCGGCGCCTGTGGCCATCACCGTGCGCGAACTGCCGCTGCAGGACCTCACACTGGGCGTGGGCTACAGCGATGTCGCCCGCCTGCGCGGCACCATCGAGCATGTGCACCGGCGGCCCTTCGGTTTCAACTGGGTGTCGAAGAACAAGCTCGAACTTGGCCGCGATCAGCGCTCGCTGAAGTCGGAACTCACCTCGCATCCCAAGTCGGACCAGTACCGCAACCTGCTCGCCTTTGCCGGCGAGCGCTTCGACAGCGCCAGCAGCGCCCCGACCGACAGCTACCGGGTGCGCGCGGGCCGCACCCAGGACACCGAGCGCATCGACCGGCTCTACTACGGCGAGTACACCACGGCCATCGTCACCACCGACCTGGGACGCCAGCGCGCCAGCGCCCTCACCGCCAATTACGAATGGGTGTGGCGCAACGTGGACAACATCCTGCTGCCCACGCGAGGTCTGGCTGCATCCGCACAGGTGGGAGCCGGGCATGCCCGCAGCGACACTGGCGACGGTCCCTTCAGTCGTGTCTATGGCCGGCTGAGCGCCTATGTCCCGCTCGGTGGCTGGTACGGCAGCGCGAGGCTGGAAGCTGCCGAGGTGTTCACGCGCAACAACGTGTCGGTACCCGACACCCTGCTCTTTCGCGCCGGCGGCGACGAATCGGTGCGCGGCTACCCTTATCGTTCCATCGGCCCCCAGCAAGGCGGCACCACGGTCGGCGGCAAGGTGCTGGCCACGGGCAGCATCGAGCTCGCCCGGCCCTTCGGCACCCGCAGCCTGCAGCAATGGTGGTGGGCCGTGTTCGTGGACGCGGGCGACGCCACCAACACCTGGCAGGACTACGCCACCAAGATCGGCGCTGGCCTGGGCGTCCGCTGGCGCAGCCCTGTGGGACCGCTGAAGATCGACGCTGCATACGGCGAGGAAACGAATCGCTGGCGCCTCCACCTGAGCGTGGGAATCGCTTACTGAGCCATGGACGCGCCTGACCGACCGCCGCCGCAGGACGGCACTCCCGAAGCCCCCGCACCGCGCCGGCGCGCCTGGCCGGGCGTCTTGTCGTGGCTCACGGTGTTCCTGCTGCCGCTGCTGGCCGTGGCCATGTTGATTGGGGCCGTCGCGGCGGCACTCACGACCGAACAGGGTACGGCCCTGATCCTGCGCTGGGTGCCGGGCCTGACGGTGGTGGAGCCTCGCGGGCCCCTGCTCGGGGACTTTTCTGCCCGCCGGGTGCATCTGGACCTCGCCAGCCCCGGGCGGCCCGATGACGGCGTGACCGTGGACGGCCTGGCCTGGCGGGGATGGCGCTGGTTCCGCCCGGACGCGCCGGGGGCGTGGCTGGGTGTGCATCTGGCATCGCTCGAGATCGATCGGCTGGTGCTGCAGCTGCCACCCGGCCAGGAGACCGCGGGGCCGCGCCGCGCCCCGAACGACCTGGCCTTGCCGTTCCAGTGGGGGCTTGACGACCTGCGCGTCGGTGAGGTCCAGCTCGGAGGGTCGGTCGCCCCGTTGCTCGACCTGCGGGCCCGGGTGTCGCTGGGGGCGGACCAGGGACGGGTGCATCGGATCGAGGCCTTGTCGCTTGTGTGGGACCGGCTGCAGCTTCTGGGGGCGGCGTCGGTGGAGACGCAGGAAGACCTGGTGGTCGATGCCTCCTTCGAGCTGGCCCAGCGCATCCCTCAGTCTCCGGCCGCCGGCCCCCACTGGTCCGCCCGGGTGCAGGCCCAGGGGCCCCTGGCGCAATTGCCGGTGCAGGCCTCTCTGGAGGCGGCCGGACAGTCGCTGCAGGCCCGTGCCACGCTCTCGCCGTTCGCGCCCTGGCCTCTGACCTCCCTGGAAGCCCGCTTCGAAGCGCTGGATCTGTCGGCCCTGGCCTCGGCGGCGCCATCGACCGCGCTCAGCGGCTCGGCACGCGCCGAACTGCGCGGCGCGAGCGCGTCCGGCCCGCAACCCATCGAGCTGAATCTGCAGCTGGACAATGCTCTCGCGGACCGCTGGGATGCCGGGCGGCTGCCGCTGCGACGAGCCGAACTGCGCGCCCGCAGCGTGAGCCTCGAACCCGGCGACGGGGTGGTGCTGGAAGCGTTCGATCTCTCGCTGGGCAGCGCCCGGCGGGAGGCAGGCCGGATGCGGGGGGACGGCCGCTGGACCCCGGCGGAATGGCGAGTGTCGCTCAGCCTGAGCCCGCTCGACCCCTCCGGACTCGACAGCCGGGCGCCGGCCCTGCGGCTGAACGGCCCCATCACCCTCGCCTCGGTGGCCGGCAGCGAACCTCGTGCGGTCCAGGTCCAGGCGCGCCTGAGCGGCCAGCAAGCGGCCAACGCCCGCGGCCCGCGCGAGGTGGCGGTCGAGTTCTCCGGGGCCTTCTCGGCCAGGCGCAGCGAGGTGCAGTCCTTCCTTGCGCGGGCCGGCACGGGCCAGCTGCAACTGAAAGGTGAGCTCGACCATGCGCCGGGGCAGGCGCAGCGTCTGGCCCTGGAGGCGGGCTGGCAGGACGTCGACCCGCAGGCCTGGTGGCCAGGGCTGGGCTTTGCTGCAGCGCCCTCCGGGCACCGGCTCCAGGGACAAGCCAGTGCCCGGGTGGCCCTGCCCCCTCGCCTGCCCCGCGAGTCCGCACTCGCCTGGAGTTCACGTTGGCAGGGCCAGGCCCGGCTGGGCATCGACGACAGCCTGGCCGCCGGTCAACCGTTGCGCGGCGAGGCCCGCTGGCGGGGCCGGGAGGGTGCGGTGCCGCCCACCACCGAAGGTGTGCTGGAACTGGCCGGCAATCGCCTGGGATGGCGAGGCGACCTGCCCGTGGCCAACAGCCGCTCCACCGAACCGTCGCTGTCCCTCGAGCTCGAGGCCGCCCAACTCGAACGCCTGGCGCCGGTGCTGCGGGTCTTCGGGATCGAAACGCCGATCGAAGGCCGTCTGCAGGGCGAGGGCCGCATCGAATGGGCCGATGCGGCCAGCGGCCTGCCCCGTCTGCTGCGAGGCCGACTGGACGGCGAGCGGCTGCGCTGGGGGGACTGGCGGCTCGGCGCGGTGCAGGGCCAATGGACGCTCAGTCCCTGGGCGGACGCTGCCCAGGACCTGAGCCTGGACCTGCAAGGCCTGCAGCTGCGTGAGCGGCGCATCGACACCACCTCGGTCCGGCTGGACGGCAGCATGCAGTCCCACCGCCTGAAGGTCGAGGGACGCTCTGCCGTGGTGCTGCCCTGGGCCGCCCCGGCAACGGGCAGCCCCGCTCCCGCACAGACTGCCGCACGCGCGGTTCAACTGCTGCTCGAGCTGGACGGCCGGGCGGAAGGGACACGTGCGGAGTCGGCGCCGCCGGGACGCTGGACGGGCTGGCAGGCCCAGCTGCGCCAGTTCGTGCTTGGGCCCGCCGCGCCCGGACAGGAAGCCTGGGTGCAGCTGGCCGATGTGCCGCTGCGCTGGGAGCGCGGCGAAGGCGCGCTGCAGCGGCTGTCGATGGGCGCCGGCCAGGCGCGGCTGCGTGCCGGACGCCAGCAGGCCATCCTGCGCTGGGACGAATGGCTCTATCAGGCCGCCGGTCCTCGCCAGCCGGCCGTGCTGCAGGCCCACGCCTGGCTGGACCCGCTGCCGGTGGCGCCCCTGCTGCGCGAATTCCAGCCCGACTTCGGATGGAAGGGCAATCTGGAGGTAGGCGCAAGCCTGCGCCTGCGTTCGGCGCCGAGTTTCCAGGCCGACCTGGAGATCGCCCGGGTGCGCGGCGACCTGGAGGTGGAAGAAGCCGGCCAGGTGGAGCGACTCCAGCTCACCGAACTGCGGCTGGCGCTGCAGGCCCGCGACGGCCTGTGGCGCTTCACCCAGGACATGGTGGGCGCCAACCTGGGCCGGGTGCGCGGTGAACAGACCGCCCAGGCATCGCCGCAGGACTGGGTGCCCGGGCCCATGGCCCCGCTGCGCGGACGGTTGCAGGCCGACGTCGACAACCTCGGCGCCTGGGCCGCCTGGGTGCCCGCGGGCTGGCGCCTGGGCGGACAGATGCAGGTGCGCGCCGAACTCGGCGGACGGCTGGGAGCGCCCGAATACACCGGCGAGGTGCGCGCCCGGGAGGTGGTGGCTCGCAACCTGCTGCAGGGGATCCACCTCCAGGATGGTGAAGCCCACCTGGTGCTGCAGGGCCAGACCGCCCGCATCGAGACCCTGCGCGCGCGCGGGGGCGAAGGCGAGGTGCGCCTGGCCGGCGGCGCCACCTTCGGCGCGGCCCCCCGGGCCGAGCTGAGGCTGCAGGCCGAACGCTTCGCGCTGCTCACCCGCATCGACCGGCGCATCACCCTCAGCGGCGACGCGAATGTCGTGCTGGAGGCCGAGCGTGTACAGGCCAATGGCAGCTTCCGCATCGACGAGGGCCTGATCGACATTTCCCGCTCCGACGCGCCGTCGCTGTCGGACGACGTCGTGGTGCGGCGCACCGCGGTCCCCTCGGACGAAGCCCCTCGGCGCGCTGCGTCCCAGCGCCGGGCCGTGGCCGTGAACCTGCAGCTCGATGCGGGCGAGCAGCTGCGCCTGCGCGGGCGCGGGCTCGACACCCGCCTGGCCGGCGTGCTGCGGCTGACCACCCCCGGCGGCCGCCCCACGCTCAACGGCGACATCCGGGCCGTGGACGGCATCTATGCGGCCTATGGCCAGAAGCTCACCATCGAGAAGGGCGTGATCAGCTTCGTGGGGGACCCGGGCAACCCACGCCTGGACATCGAGGCCACCCGGCCCAACACCGACATCCGGGTGGGCGTGGCCATCACAGGCACCGCCGAGAACCCGCGCGTGCGGCTGTTCTCGGAACCCGAGATGAGCGAGACCGACAAGCTGTCCTGGCTGGTGCTGGGCCGCGGCAGCGGGCAGCTGGCGCGGGCCGAAGCCGCCTTGCTGCAGCGCGCCGTTCTGGCCCTGGTGTCGGGCGAGGGTGATTCGCCGGCCGGCGATTTCACCAGCCTCATCGGCCTGGATGAACTGTCGGTGCGCCAGGAAGACAGCGCCGGCGTGGCCGAGACCATCGTCAGCGTGGGCAAGCAGCTCTCGCGCCGCTGGTACGTCGGCTACGAGCGCTCGCTCAATGCCACGAGCGGGAACTGGCAGCTCATCTACCGCGTGGCCCAGCGGTTCACGGTGCGCGCCCAGTCGGGCGTCCAGGAGAACACGCTCGATTTCATCTGGACGTGGCGCTGGTGAACGCGGCGCGCGTTCATGGGAGAATGCGCGCCGGCGTCCCGCCGTAGTTCAATGGATAGAACGAGCGCCTCCTAAGCGCTAGATGTGGGTT
>CAZKGD010000029.1:0-37037 GCA_964552215.1 uncultured Caldimonas sp. | reverse complement strand
GCCAGGGCCATCTCCATGGTGTGGCGCATGCCCATCTCGTCGATGTAGCGCATGTCGAAGACTTCGAGGTTCTCGGCATGCACGAGGCGCTTTTCGCCGGCATCCACGCTGCGGATGCCGATCTGGCGCACCATCTGGGGCTTGATCGCCGGGTGATGGCCTCCGAGATGCGTGAGGGCCTGCGGTCCGTGACCGCACAGCACTGCCACCGGCATCCCGTGCACGTTGCCGGTGGGGGTGAGCGTGTTGGTGTTGAAGTCGGCATGAGCGTCGAGCCACAGCACGCGCAGCTTCTTGCCCGCCTCGCGGCAATGCCGCGCCACCGCGCTGATCGAGCCGATGCCCAGGCAGTGGTCGCCGCCCAGCAGCAGCGGCATGCGACCGTGCTGCAGTTCGCCATGCACCGCCTCGTGAACGGCCTGATTCCAGGCCACGACTTCATCGAGGTGGCGATAGCCGTCGACAGGGGGTTGCCAGGGATTGGGCGGGCCCGAGAGGTTGCCTCGATCGATCACCTCGCAGCCCTGGGCTTCCAGCACGGGCTGCAACTGGGCCACGCGCAGGGCCTCCGGGCCCATCGAGGCGCCGCGGACACCGGCGCCGACATCGGTGGGCGCGCCGATCAGGCTGACACGGGCGGTGGTGCTCATCGCGGTCACCTCAGATGTCGTCGGCAAAGGTGCCGCTGATGCTGGCCGGAGCGTCGAGGGCATAGGCCTCGGCGATCGCCGCCCAGGCTTCCTCGGCGGTCTCCACGTACTGGAAGAGATGCACGTCCTCGGGCGAGATCATGCCCTCTTCCACCAGCACGTCGAAGTTGATCAGGCGGGTCCAGAAGTCCTTGCCGAACAGCAGCACCGGGCGCTTGCGGCTCTTGCGTGTCTGCACGAGCGTCAGCACTTCGAAGAGCTCGTCCATGGTGCCGAAGCCGCCGGGGAAGCACACCAGTGCGATCGAACGCATCAGGAAGTGCATCTTGCGCAGCCCGAAATAGTGGAACAGGAAGCACAGCTCGGGCGTGATGTAGGGGTTGGGCTCCTGTTCGTGCGGCAGCACGATGTTCAGGCCGATGCTCTTGCCACCCACCTCATGGGCCCCCCGGTTGCCCGCTTCCATGATCCCGGGCCCACCGCCCGTGACCACGTAGATCGGTGGGTCCAGGCGTCTGGAGGCCTCGGTGACCAGGGCTGCAAAGCGGCGCGCCTCTTCGTAGTAGCGCGACATGCGCAGCTGCGACTGCGCGCGGGCCGTGGCCTGCGCATCACCGCTGCGCTGTGCGTGGTCCAGGGCCTGCTGTGCCACGTCGGCCGGCGGGATGCGCGCGCTGCCGAAGATCACGATGGTGGATTCGATGCCATGCTGGGCCTGCACCATCTCGGGCTTGAGCAGTTCGAGTTGCATGCGCACCGGGCGCAACTCCTCGCGCAGCAGGAAGTCCTCGTCGGTGAAGGCCAGGCGGTAGGCGCTGTTGGGGCCGCCATAGCGGGGCAAGGCGGCCGCGGCTGCGGCATCGTCCTGGGCGGTGGGGAAGTTGCGGGCCGTGAGTTCCTGACGCTTGTCGTCCATGCCGGGCTCTTCTTGTGGTGAGGGAAAAGGGTTGTCCAGCTTAGCGGACGCCGGGTGCGGCGGCCGGCAATGACCCCTGGGGCCGCGTGCGGCACACCGGGCAGTCGGCGTGGCGGGCGATGCGGATCTCGGTCCACTCCATGTGGCGTGCATCGAGCATCTGCAGCCGGCCCGCCAGCGAGCTGCCCACACCTGCCAGCAGCTTCAGGGCTTCGGCTGCCTGCATGCTGCCGATGATGCCCACCAGCGGTGCGAACACACCCATCGTGGCGCAGCGGACTTCCTCGAAGGCCTGCTCGGGCGGGAAGACGCAGGCATAGCAGGGCGAGGCGGCATCGCGCGGGTCGTACACGGAGATCTGCCCATCGAAGCGGATGGCGGCACCGGCCACGAGCGGGCGGCCATGGGTCACGCACGCACGGTTCAGCGCCTGGCGGGTGGCGAAATTGTCGGAGCAGTCGAGCACCACGTCGGCGGTGGCGACCAGCTCCAGAAGGCGCGCTTCGTCGGCGCGTTCGCACAGGGCCCGCACCTGCACCTCGGGGTTGATGGCCGCGATGCTGCGCGCCGCCGATGTGGCCTTGGGCTGGCCCACGCGCGAGAGGTCGTGGATGATCTGGCGTTGCAGATTGGTGAGGTCCACGGTGTCGTGATCGACCACGGTGAGGCGGCCCACACCAGCGGTGCCGAGGTAGTAGGCCACGGGCGAGCCCAGGCCGCCGGCACCGATGACCAGCGCGTGAGCGTCGAGGAGGCGCTGCTGGCCGTCCACGCCGAGTTCCTCGAGCAGGATGTGTCGGCTGTAGCGCAGGAGCTGTTCGTCGTTCATGGGCGCAGGATAAGACGAAAACGCCCGCACGAGGCGGGCGTCTGAGCTGGGCGGTCGCGGGCTCAGTTGGCCTTGGACTCCTCCGGCTTGCGCTCGGTGAGGGTCTTGGACACCACCACCGGCTGGCCCTTCAGGCGGTTGAGCGCCTGCTGCAGCTGGAAGTCCTCCGCGCTGCCGAACTCGGGCAGGGTGCGTGCCGGCGCCTGGCCCTGCTGTTGCCGGGCCGCTTCCTCTTCGAGACGCTTGAGCGCCTCTTCGCGGGCCCTGGTGCGCGCCGGATCCTTGTCGGCGTTGCCGTTCTCGAGGTGACGCGTCAGGTCGGCTTCCCGGGTGCGCAAAGCCCCGAAGACATTGCCCTCGGCGGTTTCGTCCAGCATCAGATCGGGCACGATGCCGGTGGCCTGGATGGAGCGCCCGGCCGGGGTGTAGTAGCGCGCCGTGGTGATCTTCAGAGCCGTTTCGGCCGTGAGCTGGCGCACGGTCTGCACCGAGCCTTTGCCGAAGGTCTGCGAGCCCATGATGACGGCGCGCTTGTGGTCCTGCAGCGCGCCAGCCACGATCTCGCTCGCCGAGGCCGACCCCTCGTTGACGAGCACCACCAGCGGCACTGTCTTCACCGCCTCGGGCAGGCGGCGCAGCGGGTCGTTTCCGCCCCGGCGGATGTAGTACTCGGGGCTGGCCTTGAAGGTGGCCTTGGACTCGGGGATCTGGCCGTTGGTGGTGACCACGATGGCGTCGCGGGGCAGGAAGGCGGCCGACACGGCCACGGCGCCTTCCAGCAGGCCGCCTGGATCGTTGCGCAGGTCGAGCACCAGACCCTTCATGTTGGGCTCGGCCTTGAACAGCTCATCGAGCTTGCGGGCGAAGTCGTCGATCGTGCGATCCTGGAACTGGCTGATGCGCAGCCAGGCGTAGCCGGGTTCGACCACCCGCCCGCGCACGCTCTGCACACGGATTTCCTCGCGCGTGATCGTCACCGGGAAGGTGCGGCTTTCGCTCTTGCGGAAGATGGTGAGGATGATCTTGGTGTTGGGCTCGCCACGGATGCGCTTGACGGCCTGGTCGATGCTCATGCCCTTGACGGGCGTGTCGTCGATGCGGGTGATGAGGTCGCCGGTCTTGATCCCGGCGCGGAAGGCCGGCGAGCCTTCGATCGGGGAGACCACCCGCACCAGACCGTCTTCCATCCCGATCTCGATGCCCACGCCGACGAAGCGTCCGCTGGTGCCCTCGCGGAATTCGCGGAAGCTCTTGCGGTCAAAGTACTGCGAGTGCGGGTCGAGGCCCGACACCATGCCGCTGATCGCGTCGGTGATCAGCTTTTTCTCGTCCACCGGCTCGACATAGTCGGACTTGATCATGCCGAAGACGGCCGCCAGCTGCTGCATCTCCTCCAGCGGGAGCGGCGCGAGCGTGTTGCGGGCCGTGGCCTGCAGCTGCAAGGTGGTGAGGGCACCGGCCAGGGCCCCGATGGCCACCCAGCCTGCGATCTTGAAGTTGGCACCCATGACGTGCGTGATCCTTTCCGGCGAAACGGCGCCGGCTGCAGGCAGACAGCACCAAGGCTCAGTATAGGGTGAGCTTGAACGCTTCGAGGCCTGCAGGGGCAGGAAAGTTGCAGACGTGGTGCCCTGGAGATTCCCTAGGCAAGGCGTGGAAAAGTCACGACATGGTCTACTTCCGGCCGGATGCCCACCCAGTCGCCCACGGCGTGGTCATGGTGGGAGGGTACGTGGGCGAGCACCTGTTCACCGCTGGCCAGCCGAAGGGTGTAGAGGAATTCCGACCCCCGGAAGGCCTTGCGCTCGATGCGGGCCTTCACCGGCGCGTCGTCGTCGTGGACGATGTCATCGGCGCGCAGCAGCACGTCGCACTCGCCGCCTGGGTAGGCGCCCGGCAGGGGGCATTCCTCGATGTCGACGAGGTCGCCCAGGGCGGTGCGCACCACCGGTCCGCCGGGCTGTTCGACGATGCGCGCGGGGGTGAAGACCCCATGGCCGATGAAGTCGGCCACAAAACGGGTGGCCGGGCGGTGGTAGAGCTGGTAGGCGCTGTCCCACTGCTCCAGGCGGCCCTGGTGCATCACGCCGATCAGGTCGGCCAGGGCAAAGGCCTCCATCTGGTCGTGGGTGACCAGCAAGGCGGTGGTGCCTGAGCGCTTGAGGATGCCGCGCACCTCCTGGGCCAGGCGTTCGCGCAGGTCGACATCCAGATTGGAGAAAGGTTCGTCCAGCAGCAGCAGACGCGGGGCGGGGGCGAGCGCACGGGCCAGTGCGATGCGCTGCTGCTGCCCCCCGGAAAGCTGGTGCGGATAGCGCGCAGCCACTGACTCCAGGCCGACGAGGTCCAGCATCTCGGTCACGCGGGCCTCGCGCTGATGCCGGGGTTGGTGCGCGATCCCGAAGGCCACGTTCTCGCCCACGCTCAGGTGTGGGAACAGTGCGTAGTCCTGGAAGACCATGCCGATGCGCCGCTGCTCTGGCGGCTGGTGGACCGCCGGGCGGCCGGGTTCGCTGCTGGCCAGCACTTCGCTGCCGATCGCGATACGCCCGGCAGCCGCCCGCTCCAGCCCTGCGATGGCGCGCAGCATCGACGTCTTGCCGCAGCCCGAGGGCCCGATCAAGGCGCCGATTTCCCCCTGGCGCAGCGCCAGGCTCACGTCGTGCACCGCGGGGTGGGGGGCCGGTGCGCCGGGGTAACGCACGCAAAGCTGCTGGATCTCAAGAAACATCGTTTCGGCCAGGGACGGGAGGGCGATGCTTCTATCATAGGGCCTGCAACAACAAATGATTTCCTTTCGCATTCCGGCCTGACGCATGTCAGGATCCGCCGCCGCCCTTGTCCCTGGGCGAGGCGCGCCGGCCTGCCTTGCCCTGCCATGCGACTGCTGACTCTCGCAACCCTGGTGCTGGCCTTGCCGGTGCTGTCCATCTTTGCGTCCTGGTTCAGTTTCGATGCGGCCAGCCTGGCCGTGCTGCAGCATCAGGCCGCGACCGTGCTGCCGGGCTACACCTGGACCTCCCTGTGGCTGTCGTTGTGCGTGGCGCTGGGCGTTGCGCTGGTGGGCGGGCTCACCGCTGCGGCCGTCACGCTTTTCGACTTCCCCGGACGGCGCGTGTTCGAATGGGCCTTGCTGCTGCCGCTGGCCATGCCGGCCTACGTACTGGCTTACGCCTACACCGACTTCCTGCAATACAGCGGCCCGCTGGAAAGCGCCTGGCGGGCGTGGAGCGGGTCCACGGCGCGGCTGTTGCCGGATGTGCGCAGCCTCTGGGGGGCCGTGGGGCTCTTCGTCTTCTGTCTCTACCCCTATGTCTACCTGCTCACACGGGCGGCGCTGGCCGAGCGGGGGGTGCAGCTGATGGAGGCAGCGCGCCTGCTGGGTGCGGGTGTGGGCCGGCGCATCCGTACCGTGGCCCTGCCGCTGGCGCGTCCTGCCCTGGCGGCCGGGGTGGCCTTGGCCCTGATGGAGACGCTGGCCGACTTCGGCGTGGGCTCGTATTTCGGTCTGAACACCTTCACCACGGGGATCTACCGGGCCTGGCTGTCCATGGACGACCGGGTGGCTGCGGCGCAGCTGGCGACCTTGCTGCTGGTGGTGGTGGGTGGCTTGCTGTGGATGGAGCACCGCGCCCAGCGCCGCCTGCGCTTTGCGCTCACGCGGCCGGGCTCGGCCCAGGCGCAGGAGGCCCGTCCGATCGTGCTGAGAGGGGCGCCGGCAGCCGGTATGTGGCTGCTGTGCGCCCTGCCGGTGGCGCTGGGTTTCGTGCTGCCGGTCGCGGTCCTCGGTCAGTTGCTCTGGCAGGAGGCGCAGCATGCGGAGTTCGGCATTCCGTGGGGCCGCTTTGCGCAGTGGGCCTGGACGAGTTTCAAGCTGGCTGCCCTGGCGTCTGCGCTGGCAGTGGCCCTGGCCCTGGCCCTGGCCTTCGCGCTGCGCGCCCAGCAGCCAGGGCCTGGGCTCAGGCTGGCCGCGCGCGTGGTGTCCCTGGGCTATGCGGTGCCGGGAGCGGTGATCGCGGTGGGCATCCTGCTGCCCACCGGTTGGATCCAGGCCCAGTGGCCCGGCACCGGGGCCACGGCGCTGATGACGGGGACGTTGCTGGGCCTGCTCTACGCCTACCTGGTGCGCTTCTCGGCCGTGGCCCTGCAGTCGGTGGAGTCGGGCTATGCCCGCATCCCGGCGAGCTTCGACGAGTCGGCGCGCCTGCTTGGGGTGTCGCGCTGGCGGCTGCTGGGGCGGGTGCACCTGCCGCTGCTGCGGCGCTCGACGCTGGCGGCGGCCCTGCTGGTCTTTGTCGACGTGATGAAGGAACTGCCGGCCACTTATGTGTTGCGCCCTTTCAACAGCGACACGCTGGCGGTGGTGGCCTACCAGATGGCCAAGGATGAGCGTCTGGGGGAGGCTGCGCTGCCCTCCCTGGCCATCGTGCTGGTCGGCCTGGTGCCGGTGGTCCTGCTGTCGCGGGCCCTGCGTGCGGGCCGCTGAAGCGCTGGCGTCCCGCAGAGCAGGGGGGAAGCACTGCGTCGCCCGGGGCTTCGGCACGGTAGCATGCACGGCCACGTCGCAAGAACCCTTCGATGGAACTTCCCTTGCCCCATCCGCCCGAACGTCCGGTCTTCTATCGTCGCCTGGCCGACGTGGTGCTGGTGCTGGGGCTGGCGGCCAGCGTCTATGGCTGGCACCACAGCGCCGATGCCCTGCGCGAGGAGCAGGAACGGCGTTTCGACGCCGTGGCCAGCGAGAAGGTGGCTCGCATCGTGGAGTCGCTGGAACGCTACATGGACCTCGCCGGCAGCCTGGCGGCCCTGTTCGAGGCCAGCCAAGAGGTGAGCCGGCGAGAGTTCCATGAACACTTCCGCTCCTTGCGCGCCCTGGACCGCTACCCGGCCCTGCAGGCCGCCCAGTACGCCCCACGTGTGGCGGCCGCCGACCGCGAGCGCTTCGAGGCGACGGTGCGTGCCGACAGGAGCCTGCGGCCCGAGGGCTACCCGGGTTTCCATATCCATCCGCCCGGCGAGCGGGACGAGTACTTCCCGGTGCTCTACAACGAGCCGATGGAGGGCAACGAGGCTGCCTTCGGCCATGACCAGGCCGCCGATCCGGTGCGGCGCGGCGCGCTCGAGCGCGCCCGCGACACCGGACGCCCGGCGCTGTCGCCGCCGCTGAACCTGCTGCAAGGGGCCACTCCCACGAGAGGCTTTCTCGTGCGGGCCGCCTTGTTCAGCAGCCCTGGCGAGGGGGCGGAAGGGCGGGATCCCGAAGATCACACCGGCCAGGTGAGCATCGTGCTGCGGGCGGCCGATCTGTTGCGCTATGCGCTGGTCGACCACGATGCCAGCCGCTACCACGTGCGGATCACCGACATCGGCGACGAAGGCTACCGCGCCGGCCAGCCGGTGGAGGCTCGCTCGGTGGTGCTGGAGGGCAGTGAGGTCTGGCCCTATCCCTACCAGTTGCCCGAAGGCGTTCGTGTCGAAGACCAGCGCACCAACGTGAAGGCCGTGGGGGGGCGGATGTGGGAGGTGGTGGTCACGCGCCGCCCGATGGACCACTATGGCCAGGCCTACCCGCTGTCGGTGCTGCTGGGCGGTCTGGCCGGAAGCATCGTGCTGTGGATGGCCCTGAGGGTGTTCGCGGGTCGCTACACCCGGGCCACGGCGCTGGCCCGCCAGCTCAGCCGTCAGGCCCAGGAGAGCGAGGCGAGGCTGCGCAACGTGATCGACGGCACGGTCGATGGCATCGTCACCTTCGATCCGGCCGGACGCATCGTGGACGTGAATGCCGCGGCGGCCCGCATGTTCGGTGCGAGCGAGGCCGAACTGCGCGGCACGGGTGTGAACGAGCTGCTGCCTCCTTCGGACACCGCTCGGGAAGGCGCCGGCATTGCGTTGGCCTGGACCCCGGGGCCGGGGCGCGAGGTGACCGGTCTGCGGCGCGACGGGCTGCTCTTTCCGCTCGAGCTGGCGGTGAGCGAGGTGAAGCTCGACGGCCAGCCGCACTGTGTGGCGATGCTGCGTGACGTCAGCGAGCGCCGCGCCACGGAACTGGCCATCGAGGAATCGCAGCGCCAGCTGCGTCGGGCCGATGCCCTGCGCCGCACGATCTACGACAGCGCCCCCTTCGCCATCGTCGCGCTGGACCTGCGCGGCGTGATCCAGGCCATGAATCCGGCGGCCGAGATGCTGCTGGGCTACAGCGCGGACGAACTGGTGGGCCGGGCCACGCCGGCGCTGTATCACGACGCCCAGGAGATCGCGTTGCGTGCCGCCCAGTTGAGCGCGGAGTTCGCAGAGCCGGTACCGGCCAGCGTGGAAGTCTTCATGGCCCGGGCGCGCCGTGGCCGTCCGGACGAACGCGAGTGGACCTGCATCCGCAAGGACGGTCGGCGCACGCCGGTGATTCTGGTGATGACCACGCTGAGCACTGAGACCGGCGAGCCGGCCGGCTACCTGGGCATCTCCTACGACGTGACCGAACGCAAGCGCGCCGAGGAGCACATCCGCCACATGGCGCATCACGATGCGCTGACCGGCCTGCCCAATCGTGTGCTCCTGCAGGAGCGACTGAGTGCGGCCCTCACGCGGGCGCGCCGCGAGAACGACTGCGTGGCGTTGATGTTCATCGACCTGGACCGCTTCAAGAACATCAACGATTCGCTTGGCCACCATGTGGGCGATGGCATCCTGAAGATCGTGTCCGAGAGGTTGCATGCGACGGTGCGCGCCTCGGACACGGTGGCACGCATGGGAGGTGACGAGTTCGTCGTGCTCTTGCCCAAGGTCTCGCACGTGGGCGACTGCGAGCTCGTGGCACGCAAGATGATCGCCGCCCTGGGAGATCCGATGCAGGTGGGCCCGCACATGCTGCGCGTGACGCCATCGATCGGCGTGGCCACCTTCCCCGAGGCCGGTAACGACCCGGCCACGCTGATGCGCGCGGCCGATGCGGCGATGTACCACGCCAAGGCCGCCGGGCGGAACAATTTCAAGCTCTACGACGAGAGCATGACGCGCGATTCGGCCGATCGCCTGCGCATGGAGAACGACCTGCACGAAGCCATCGATCGCGGCGAGATGCAGGTGTATTACCAGCCGCAGTTCGATTGCGCGAGCGGAGGGTTGGTGGGCGCCGAGGCGTTGCTGCGCTGGCAGCGCCCGGGCCATGGCCTGGTGCCGCCGGGCGAGTTCGTGCTGCTGGCCGAGGACACCGGGCTGATCGTGCCCATCGGTGCCTGGGTGCTGCGCGAGGCCTGCATGCAGCTGCGCCGCTGGGAAGATGCCACCGGCGAGCGGCTGCGTGTGGCGGTGAACCTCTCGCCGCGCCAGCTCGAGGCAGATGACCTCCTGAGCACCGTCTCGCGGGCCCTGGAGGCGGCGGCGCTTCCAGCGTCACGCCTGGAGCTGGAAATCACGGAGAACGCCATCGTGCGCGACACGCTGTCCACCGCGACAGTGCTGGCACGTCTGAGGGCGCTGGGCATCGCGATCGCGATCGACGACTTCGGCATCGGCTACTCCAGCCTGGCCTACCTGCGCGACCTGCCGGTGGACAAGTTCAAGATCGACCGATCCTTCCTGAGCGCGGTGCCGGGCTCGGTGAGCGACACGCGCCTGACGGCGGCTCTCATCGCCATGGCTCACACGTTGCAGGTGGGCCTCGTGGCTGAGGGCGTCGAGACCCGAGAGCAGTTCGACTTCCTGCGCGAGCATGGCTGTCACGAAGCCCAGGGCTACTACCTGGGACGGCCGATGCCGGCCGAGGCGTTCGAGGCCCTGATTCGCCAGACGAGCCGCCAGCCACTACCCCTGCCACCGAGTTCCTAAGGCTCGAATGCCAGCGTGGGGGGTAGGCTGCGCGCCACACAGCGTGCACGCCGGTCGCGCTCTGGCAAGGTAGGTCGCACCTGCGGCGGCGCGGCGCGACGGATGCCGAAGATCTCGGCAAGGTTGGCCTGCGGGGCGTGGCGCGGGCGCAGCAGCGTCGCAGGGCCGGTCAGCAGTGGCGTGACACCGGGCCCGTGACCGCTGACGGTGCTGTCGCCATGCACGATCACACCGATGGTGATGCGTCCACTGCGATGTGACGGCCCGCGGCGCGTGTCGGCGTCGGTGATGGCCACCATGTCTCCGAATCGCAGGCTGCCCAGGCGGTGGTGCTCCCGGGCTGCACGGTCGCTGAGCTGGATGTCGTAGTCGCCCCGCCAGGCGGTGTTGCGACCCAGGCCCGAGCCCATCAGGCGGGCAGGCACGAAGTGGGTCACCGGGACGTGCAGCCGGCCATCGCGTTCCTCGAGACCCCAGCGTGCCAGCAGGCGCGGCGAACAGTTGAGCACCTCGATGCGCGGGTGCTGCATCAGGCGCAGGCCCAGGCCGTGCGAGACGATCTGGACACGGTCGCCGATGCGCAGGCGCAACAGCACCTCGGTGGGGAAGTCCACGAGCACGTGGTTGATGCCGCCGTGCTTGCCGGTGACAAGGCCCATCTGGCCGTCACACGGGCCGCCGATCACGCGGGCCAGGTTGCCCACACAGGCGTAGGTGATCAGCGCGTTGTTCGGCCCGTCGCGTGGGCCCACCACCTCGCGGCCGTTGTTGTGCAGCGCCACGCCGGGCTCGATGTGGTCGCCTGCCAGGCCGATGCAGGGATCGCCGATGCGTTGGTTGAGCACGATGCCGCCGGTGCCCGGCAGCACGCGCGGGACGCCGTCGTAGCCGATGCGGTAGGGCGCGGCGCGTGCCACCGGATGGGCGATCTGGCCCGAGACGCTGACGGCCACGAGCTCGTTGCGGTTGATGCGGGGCGGGGTCATCGCGCGTGCACGGTTCATTGGGGGGCTCACAGGGGGTACCAGTGCACACAGGCGCGCGACCATGGATCCCCTGCTGCCAAGGCCCCGTCTTCCGTTCCCGTGTCGGGCAGGATGAGGGCGTGGACGACCGCGAGCGGGGGCAGCGAGGCGAGCAGCGGCGCGAGGCCGGCACTCGCCAGGGATTGCCGCAGGACCAGGCGTTCGGCCGCGTAGAGGGTGGTCTCGTCGGCCAGCGCGCGTTCCTCGACAGGAAGGCCCAGCGCCTGCGCGGCCTGCGCCGGCCCGGGTCGGGCTGCGCCCGAGGGCATGGCGCAAAGGATGAGAGCGCCCTCGAGGGCGGCCGACAACGCCACGGCATCCAGCGCTGCGTGCATCGGGTCGTCGGCGAGGCACCAGTCGCGCGAACGCGGAGGCGTGTCGGCCCGGGCGTTCAGGGCTTCGGCCAGCCACTCGAAGCGCTCCAGCAGGCCGTCGCCGTCGAGGCCGCGGGTCTGGGATTCCGACAGGTTGTCGCCCACCCATCGGAGGGTCCACGAGCCGGCGTCGGTGCTGTCGCGCAGTGCGATCCATTCGCACAGCGCCCCGGCATCAGGCACCGGGGCGCCGGTGCTTCTACAGCGGGTCAGCCATTCACTGGCGTCGAGCACTTGCCAGAAGGACCGTGTGAGCCAGGTCTCGAACACCCGCGTCAGGCCGGCCGCCAGGCGGGGCCCCCAGGGATGGGCGAGCGCAAGCGCGGGATGCAGCACACAGCGCAGCTTGGGCTGTTCGACGGTGACGCGCAGGTCGCTGGCAGCCATGGCGGTTCATGCATCGTAGGCATCGAAGACGTCGCGACGGGTGAGCGTGAGGCCGCGGCCCGGGCGTGCCCGGCGGACTTGCGGCTGCCCGCCCGCCGGGTAGATGTGCTTCTCGACCAGCGCCCCGGTGCGCGGATCGACCAGCAGGAACACGCTGCGCATGCCGGGGGCGCGGGCGTGGATGTGGCGCTGCATGCGCCGCCGGTCGGTGTCGACCTCGATGTGGGTCTGTCGGCCGCGGCGCGCCGGGTTGGGAAATTGCAGGTCGGGGCGCTGCGGGCCCAGGACGATGCCGCTGCTTTGACGCTGGCGTTCGATCTGCACGGGCGTGGCGGGCCCGAACCAGCGGCGCAGCTGCCGGTAGACCTGCTGGATGCCGTGCTCCTGCGCCCAGCGCACGGACTGGGCCTGCAGGTCCGACGGCAAGGGGCCGAAGGCATCCCGGCCGCGCAGCGCTTCGTCGAGGATCTCGGACGCCAGGTCCATGGCAGCCTCCCTGCGACGATCCGTGGGCTCATGCCGCCTGGGGCAGCCCGAGCACGCTTTGCAGCGCCGGCGTCACGCCGGGGAAGCTGCGGCCTTCAGGGGTCATGCGGTAGGCGGCGATCCAGGCCTCGGCATGGGCGCCCATGGGCCGCACCACGCTCTGGAAGAGGATGGGGTCGGTGGCCGTCTTGAAGTCGTTGTCGGCGACGAACTGCAGCACGCGCCGGCCGCTCTCGGCCATCTTGGCGCGCTGCGAGGGCTCGGCCACACCACCCAGGTAGCGGTTGGAGACGATCTCGACCACGTCCCACTTGGTGTTGGCGTCGAAGGCCTTCTTGATGTCGGGCGAGTCGAGCAGCTTGAGCACCTGCAGCAGGTAGTGGCCCGTTTCCATCGCCAGCGCAAAGATGTTGCCGTAGGTGGAGCGATCGAGCGCATAGCGAAGGTCGAGGCCAATGCGCTGGATGGTGCCCACGCTGCCGAAGGGCCGCTGGTCGATGAGCTGGCCGCCGCGGATGACCTCACCGATCATCAGGTCGCGGAAGTACTGGCCCACGGCCACCATGAAGCCCACGAGCTGGCGATGGAAGTTGCGGTTGACCACGGCGCCGGCCGGTGCCTGGGCCGTGCCGTAGTTGAAGGCACGGCGGTAGGCGACCATGCGGTCCTGCTTGGAGTAGCGCAGGGGCTTCCATTTTTCCAGCAGGTACAGGCCGCGCGCACCGGGGCCGCGCTGGATGCGCATCTTGCCCAGGCGGAACAGGCGCAGCAGGGTCTCGACCACCTCGAAGATCTTCATGCGCTCATGCTGGTAGAGGTAGTAGAGCTCGGCCGCGGCATGCAGCTGGCTGGGCACCACGGCGTCGTCGAAATCGGGCTGCACATAGGGGTACTGCACCGACTCGAAATCGACCGGCCCGTTGGCGCCGAAGCCGATGAGGTCGAGGAAGCCGGTGCCCGAGGTGGGGCCGCCGGCGGCGCGCAGCAGGTCGCCGAAGCGTTCCTCGAACTGCGTGGCAGCCGCTTCACGTGCGTCTGCCGGCAGGGCTTCGAGCTGCTCGCGCAGGAAGCGCTCCCAAAGGCGCTGGATGGTTTCGGTGGTCTGGAAGTTCATGGTGTGCTCCTGTCATCCGGGTGTCGTGCCTTGGCGATCAGGGCTGCGCCTGGGCGGCAGGGTCGTCGCCTGGAAGGGCGGCGAGCTGCCATTCCAGGGCCATCAGGTTCACCAGGCGCTCGCGTCTTTCCGGGTCCATGGGCCGTGAGCCGTCCTGCAGGGGCGCGAACTGGTCCTTGAAGTCCTCCAGCCACTGGGGGTGCTCCCGCTTCAGTCGCCGCAGGAGTTCCTGCGTGGCCTTCGCGTCGAACTCCTTGCGCAGTTGCTCGTTGGCGGCCCCCGGCTTGTCGTGCTGCAGGTCGCAGAGGATGGCTCGCACGGGCACCAGCCGGGCCAGAAGGCGGAAGGCGAAGTCGTCGGGAGGCTCCAGGCTGTCGTCCTGCTTGAGCTGGGCCAGCGTGTTGCGCACCTCCGCGAGGACTGCCGTCTGGCCGTTCAGTTCGTGTGCCACGTCTTGTAGCTGACGGGCCACGGCGGGAAGGTTTTCGTCCAGTATCTCCTGCAGGATGCCCAGGTCGGGACGCAGGTTGCTCTCGCCCACCAGGGCCCGCAGCGAGTGGGGGGCAGGGAGGAGCGGCGCGTCTGCCGCCGGGCGGTGGCCCCAGGGGGCTCTCTTGTTGATGCGCATGATCATGCTCCTTGACTTGGGATGGGGCCTCAGATCCTTCCGAGCAACTGGCCCAGGGTGTCCTCGAAGTGCGCCGGCATGGGCGGGTCTTCGGCCGTGCAGTGCATCTCGACGGCGCCGCCGCTGAGGTGCTCGATCTCGGCCAGCGAGCGGTCGACCAGCGTGGGCAGGCAGCCGGGGCGGGCGCTGGGTGGTGCATCGAGGAACACATGGTCGATGCCCACGCAGGCGCTGGCCATTTGCTCCACCACGGGTCGCCATTGCGCATCGTTCTCCCGTTGCAGGCACAACTCGTCATGCAGCACCTGGGCAAAGCGCAGTGCGGTCGGGCCGCCGCCCAGCCAGTCCAGGTTGTTCGCCAGGGCGTGGTCGTAGGTGGCCTGGGGGGTGTCCCACCATTGCGCGGCAGGGTAGGGCCCTGCGGCCACCGGGCGCAACAGGCTGCGCAGCGCCTCGAGCTGCGCCACCGCGTCGGCGGGCACGGCGGCGAGATGATCGGGTGCCGCAATGATGTGAACCACACCGGCCGGGTCCTCCCAGTGCCAGGGCCACAGCCCGGGCAGTGCAGCATCGATGAGGTGGCTGAAGGCGGCGGCCCGCGTCTCGGGCAGGCCCAGGTCGGCGTCGCCCGCGCAGTAGTAGTCGATGGCGCGATCGATGTCGTGCAGGATCTTGTCCAGCACCACCTGGGCGAGCACGGTGTCCGGATCGCAGTTGCACGCCGTGAGGCAGTCCAGCGACCGGGCCAGTGCGCCGCGCCGGTTGACCATCTCGATCAGCCGGCGCTCCGCCGCTGTCACGGAGGATGCGCCGTACAGCCCGTAGCTCAGCACGGTGGGTCGCGCCACCCGCAGCAGGCGGAAGCCGCCGGCGGGGATAAAGCCGTCGAGGAAGAGCAGCAGGGCCTCATGCAGGGTGGCGAGCTCGTGCGACAGGGGGGCCACCTGGCGCAACGTGGTCTGCACGAAGCGCTGCAGCCGGTTCAGCGGCGCCCAGGCGGTGGCCCCGATCGCCCGCAGGCCGTGCGGCGTGCCTCCGCTGGCGAGCTGGACCAGCTCGTCCAGGGTGCGGCTGAGTTCGGCCTCGTTGAGCAGCGAGCGCAGATCGCCCTGTCCCCGCGCTTCCAGCACGGTGCTGAGCTGGCGATAGGCCCGCAGGCCCCGCGGCCAGGTGCTGGAGGGCATGGCGGCCACGCCGTCGAGCTGCCGCAGCGCCTGGAGTACCGCATCTCGTCGGGCCTGCAGCTCGCTGTAGGGCGTCTGCAGAAGGAAGCGCCCGCCGGAAAAGCCGAGGTTGGCCATCGATTCGCCCATGAGCACGAGGATCACCGAGCACACCTCGTCCAGGCTGGTCGCCAGGTTGCGAAAGCTCTGGTTCAGGGCGGGCGTCAGCGCCCCGATGAGGCGGGCCAGGCGCGCGTACTCCCCGAGTTGGCGACGCATTGCGAAAGCGGTGTCGCGGTGGTGAGGGTCCAGCCCATGGCGCGCCGCAGCGATGCCTTCGTCGGTGGAGCGCTCGATGACGCTTTGCCAGCCCTCCAGTTCAGGCCGCATGTCCTTGGTGAGGTTGTCACGCAGCAGGTGATCCAGGTCGATGGCCACGTCGTCGCGCGCCTGGCGCAGATCGACGTCGGTGGCCACCGGTGCCGGCGCCGAGAGCGGTCTCGCAATCGGTGTGTGCAGGAAGGGCAGGCCCTGGGCCTCGCTGGCGATGGCCTGGGTGCGCGACTCGCCCTGGTAGCGCTCCGTGAGCGCCCTGGCCACCTGCTGGGGATCCCGCGGGTCGCCTACCTTGAGTTCGCGGCGGATCAGGTTGTCGATCGTGGCGGCGCGGCTTGCGGGCGCCGGGGCATTGCGTTGGGGAGTGCTCATGGTCGCTACCTCATGGGTGATGGTGTTCGTCCAGCAGGCTCATGCAGCCAGCCTCAGGGAGGGCGGGGCCGGGGCGGACGTGCCGGAGCGTGCACCCGGTTCATTGAGCTGATCCACCAGCGCGCGCGCCAGGCGCTGAGGCGCGACCCGTCCGCGGGCCAGCGCGTAGTGGGCCGCGCTGACAAGATGGCGTGGGGGCAGATCGGGCGCACGGCCGGCGGCCAGCGCGCGGGCGCCCTCGCGGATCGCGTCCTCGTCCTCGCGGCGGAAGGGGATGATGTCGGCCAATGCACGCTGGGCCAGGTTGCGCCGCGTCTGGAAGGCGATCTCGTCCACCACCAGGGGCACGAGGCGCGGGGCGCTGCGCATCAGCGGCGCGGGGATGCGGTGCCCCGCCTGCGGCCGGTACAGGCCCTGCCACACGCGCAGCAGCCGCGTGCCTTCAGCCGTGAAGCCCATGCGCCGCATCATCTCGGCCAGCAGGTACACGCGCAGGTAGGCCGTGGGGTGGGCGCCGCCGGGGCGGTAGGTGAGGGTCCGCGGCTGGGGATGGGCCAGGAAGTCGGCCATGCCCCAGGCGGCGGCCGGCCCACCCAGCAAGATGGCGGCCAGGTCGGCAAAGATCTCCTTGTGCCAGCGCCCGTAGACGGTGGCCAGGAAGGGGTCGCGCGTCGAGCCCATCACGCGGCGCAGTACCGCCTGGCGGTTTTCCTGCCAGATGCCGAGGTCGGCCTGCAGGTTGTGCGCCACTTCATGCAGGAAGACCGACTGCCAGGGCTGGTCGCGGTCCCAGGGAATGCGGATCAGCGGAAAGGGGTTGGCCTCGCCCAGCAGGCGGCTGAGCTGCACGCCGCGGCGCATGGTGGCCGGCGAATAGCCGTGCTCCATGTAGCACACGGGCTTGAGCAGCGGGCCCTCGAAGATGCGTGGCGCGGCCTGGCGCACGGCCTGGTAGCAGTCCTCGGCGATCACGTCGTGCGCGGCCAGCGAGGGGCCGAAACTGGTGCCGCGCTGGGCGAAGACCTCATAGAACATGCCGAAGAGGCGCCGCGCACGGTCGAGCTCGCGCTCGACCAGGGCGATGTCGATGAGCACGCGCTGCGGCGGCCGCTGCTCCCAGCCGTGCAGCACGTGGTCGAAGCGGCGGCGGATGCTGTGCTCGACCCGGCCGAGCCGCTCGTTGGCGGCGTCGAAATGCCGGGGCGAGGGCGCATACGGCATGTCCTGGGGCCGCAGGCCGACGAAGGCGTTGTCCACCCGCGCCAGGCGGCTCAGGCGCGCCGACAAGCCGTTGATCTTGGCTCGCAGGAAGCGGCGCAGGTCCATGGCCAGGTCCTCGTGGGCGATGGTGGCGGCGTCGCGGACGGAATCAGCGGCCGCGGATGGTGATGGTCACGGGGCCGCGCAGGCGGATGCGACGTGCTGCGGCGCAGGCCGGACACACCGGGGCCAGCGTGCGGCGTGCGGGAGCGGGCCGTGCGCGCACGCCGGCGCCTGCGGTGGGGGCGGGCAAGGTGGCGGCCACGCGGCGGGCCACCGGGGCCACCACGCGCGCCACCACGCGTGCGGCCTGTCCGGGGGGCGTGGCGCGACGTGCAGCCGGCACGAGGGGACGGGCCAGGCGGCGCACGGCCTGGGGCCGGCGCGCCACCTGCTGTGCCGCACGCGCGACCACCCGCACGGCGGTGCGGGCGGGCACGCGCTGGCGTGCCACCACCCTGCGGGTGGCACGCACGGCACGCGCCACGGCCCGCGCGGCGGGGGCACCCTGGCGGCGCACGGCGGTGCGGACTGCGCGCGCCACGCTGCGCACAGCCGCGCGGCGCACCGGGGCTGCAGCGCGGGCCACGGCTGGCAGGGCACGCCGCACCAGCATCCCGGCCAGCACCGGCGCGGCGGCGTCGATGCCGTCTTCATCGAGCCCATCGATCATCTCGTCGAAGGCCTCGAATTCGTCGGCGCCATCGGCCATGAGCCGGCCGGCCACGTTGGCAATGCGACCGATCAGCTGCGCCTGGGGAATGGGGATCATGCTGGCGATCGGCCCGACGGTACGGGCGACCTGGCCAATGCCTCGACCCACCGATCGTGCAATGCCGGCGAGGCGACGGAAGAACTCGTCGCCGTCGCCGGCATCCATCGCGTCGGCCACGAGGTCTTCCATCGCGTCCATCTCATCGTCCTCGAACTCGTCTCCGGCGTCGAATTCGTCGTAGGCATCGCCCTCGTCAAACTCGTCGTACTCATCGAACTCGTCGGCGCCCAGGAGGCCACCCAGCAGGCCTCCCAGGCCACCACCACCGCCGGCACGTCCGCCGCGGCGACCTCCGCCGCCGAAGAGGCCGCCCACCAGGCGGCCGAGGAACTCGTCGTCGCCTTCGTCGCCTTCGTCATATTCATCGTACTCATCGCCTTCGTCGTACTCGTCGTACTCATCGAAGGCGCCCACGGTGGCCGGTCCTTCGGCCGCATCGGCCATCAGGTCGTCCATCACATCCGAGTCAAAACGGTCCATGGTTCGCTCCTTTCAGCGCGGGGTCATTTGGGGGGTGATCGTGAGCGTCACCGGCCCGTGGAAACGGAACTGGCGCGGTTGCGCCAGGGGGGCGTCGGACAGGCCGCGACCCAGGCTGGTGGGGCGCGCCAGCGGGGCAGGACGGGTGCGCGTCTGTCGGGCCACCTGTCGCAGAACCCGGGGGTTGCCCGCCATGCGGCGGGCGGCGGCGGGAAGGGCCTGTCGCACGGTTTGCACGGCCTGAGCGGGAGTCGGTGCGCGGCGCTGGGCCACGCGTGCGGCGGAACGCGCCAGCCTGGGCAGCGCCCGCACCGCCTGGGGCCCGGCGTGGCGTGTGAGTTCGCGTGCGGCCGACGCCACGCCGCGCACCAGGGCGCGGCGCCCGGCTGCAGACAACTGGGCCACATTGCGCAGGCCAAGTCCTCGGGCTGCGGCTCGGGCCGCAAGGCCCACCAGCGCCGGCAGGGCCTCGTCGACGCCGTCCTCGAGGTAGAGGTCGGCGGCTTCGTCGAAGGCGTCGGCCGCACTGCCCGCCTGACCCAGCAATTGGGCCAACTGGCCGAACAGGCCGTGCGCGCCCTGGGCGGTGTTGCCGAAGGCCTGGGACAGGCCCTGTGCATGGCGGGCCGCTCCACCCACGCTCTGTCCCAGGCGGCCGGCCTGGTGCAGCCCCTGGGCCAGCCCCGGGGCACCCAGCACCTGGGCGAGCCGGGCGGCCGCCTGAGCGGCCGGGGTGGCTGCCTGAGCGGCCTGGCGGACGCGCCCTGCCAGGCGACCGGCGCCCTGTGCAAGGGATCCTGCCTGGGCGGCCACGCGCTGAGCCTGCCCCATGCCGCGCCCCACGACCCCTGCCGCGCGACCGAGCCCGCCGAGCAGGCGGCCGAGGAACTCGTCTTCGTCGGCGGCATCGAGCCCATCGGCCACTTCTTCTTCGAAGGCGTTCCAGACGGCCATGTCATCCGCCTGGGCATCGCCTGCGTCCTCGAAACCATCACCGAGTTCGCCGGCGTCGGCGTTCGCGGCGTCAAAGTCCGCATCGCCCAGGGCGTCGAAGCTGTCGAAGGAGTCGCCCGAGCCGGTGTCGAAGCCCGCAGGGCCCGTCGCCGGCGAGGCGAAGGCCTCGGCGGCCTCGGCATCGTCCGTCAGATCGCTGTCAAAGGGGGAGTCCATCCGCGCCTCCATCTGGCTGCGGCAGCCCGGTTCCGTCCGGGATCCGCCGTGAGGGAACTCTAGGAAGGGCCCGGGCGCGTCTCAATCGCGTCTTGGCTTCAGCGCAGCGGGGCGCGCGCAGGCGCATCCGTGCAAATGCAGCGACCGTTTTGAGGCCCCCCAAACGGGCGAGCCCATCACCCCCGATCCGAGCTTGACGGCGAGCCCGTTCGGAACGAAAACATCAACACGGCCTGCAAGAAGCTTTGTGTGCCGTGGCCACCCGGGCGACGGCGTGCGCAGACCACCCGCGCCTGCACCCGAGAGGGTGTCGTATCCAGTCAGACGCTGAGGGGCGACATGTGCTCGCAGGTGGGGGCTTGCCTGCGCGCGCGACAAGAAGGGACAGTCCCGATGATCACGATCGAGCCTGGGTTGGTGCCCGGCAGCGAGGGAGCCGCTTCGTCGGCGCAACCGGTGCAGGTGGGGCCGGTGGAGATCGATGGCCGTGCGTGTGTGCTGATGCGCGTGACGGGCGTGGTTCCACGCCACACCGCATCACGCCGCGAGGCGCGGCCGCGCCTGGAGTACGTGCCAGGGGAACTGGTGCACTTCGAGCTGGATGGCCAGCGCTACGCGCTTGTGCCGGCGCAGCACCTCCCTGGGTCGCTGGGCAATGCCGAGCCCGGTGCCGTGCCGGGGCATGTGCATGACCTGCTCACCAACCGGGAACTGCAGATCGTGCAGCTCATCTGCATGGGCCTGCTCACCAAACAGGTGGCCGACCGCCTGCAGATCAGTGAGTTCACCGTGCGCTCCTACTTGAAGACGATCTACTGCAAGCTGGGCGTGCGATCACGCGGGGCGATGGTCTTCCGCTACGCGCAGGCCTTCCGCGCGCGGGAGTGAGGAGGGCGCCGCACCGCTACATCATCAAGGCCTTGACGAGGTCCAGGTGGCGGTCCGGGCGGTTCTGGTCGAGGTCCAGGCTGGATTCCACCCGGTTCAGGTGCTCGACCATGTAGGCCACGGCCGCTCCGGTGTCGCCTCGTTCGCACAGATTGAGGAACTGTTCGTGCTCGTCGGTCGAGCAGTGCGGGTCGTTGCTGCTCTGATAGAGCATGGCGATGAGCGAACTGCGGGCCACGAGCTCGGTGACGATGTCGGTGAGCACCTTGTGGCCGGTGGCTTCGGCCAGGGCGACGTGGAAGTCGCCAAGCAGCCGCTCGCGCACCGCGCCGGTGGCGGGGGTGTGCAGTGTCGATCGCTCCACATGGATGTGCTGGCGCAGCCGCTCATAGTCGGCAGGCGTGGCGCGGGCCACGAACAGACGCACGATTTCGCTTTCCAGCAGCCGGCGAACCGAGAAGACCTCGCGCGCCTCTTCCACGCTGGGCTGGCTCACGAAGGTGCCCTTGTCGGGGATGGTCTCGACCAGCTTGTCCTTGGCCAGCATCAGCAGGGCGGCGCGGATCTTGGTGCGGCTCACGGCATAGACGCGTCCCAGGGCTTCCTCGCGCAGCCAGGTGCCGGGCGGGATGCGCTTCTCGACGATGGCCGCGGCAATGTCCTGGGCGATGTGCTCGACCGAGGGCCCGCGCTCGCCGGGATCGGCGGCGCCGGCGGCCTGGGTCGAAGGGGCGTTCACCGGAAGAGTCGTGGCTTTGCGGGGCATGGCCCCATTCTAGGAGCGCACGCTGCTGGGGCGGGCCAGGGGCTTGGAGCGCTCGGCAGGGGCTCCGTCGAGGAAGCGGCGGCAGGGCGCCCAATGATGCATCAGCACGTAGTAGGTGAGGCCTGCGGGCAGGAGGCTGGCGTACCAGCTCACGGCCGGGAAGCTCAGGGCCACGAGCGCACCGACAAGGGTCGCCACGACGCCACCCCAGTTCACGCCGCGGTAGGCGCCTTGGACGTCGTAGAGTTTTGCCAGGTCGAGCTTGCGGCCGCGCAGGATGTAGTAGTCCACCACCAGGATCGCGAAGATCGGGCCGAGGAAAGCCGAGTAGGTCTGCACGAAGACCTGCAGGCCGGTGGCCGACTCGTCACGCACCAGCACCCACGGGAAGGTGCAGAAGGCCAGCAGTCCGACCAGAACGGCCGACTTGCGGAAGGAAATCTTGAACAGGTCCATCAGCACATAGGCCGGCGGCACCACATTGTTCAGCACGTTGGTGGTGACCTGGGCGAAGGCGATGAACAGCAGCGTGATGACGAGCAGGGGCTTGTTGTCCACGGCGCTGGAGAACACCTGGATCGGGTCGGCCACGCCGGTGGCGCCCGAAACCATCAGGCCGATCAATCCCATGAAGAGCGTGGCCGGCAGGATGGACATCGAGTAGATCGTGGTGAGCAGCCCGGGCTTGACGTTCTTGTGCAGTTCGCGGGAATAGTCGCTGACGTTGAGCATCATCGTGCTGTAGATGCCCAGGAAGAGCATCGTCGCCCCCCAGAACGGCAGGCCCCAGGTGCCTTCGATGCTGGTGATCTTCTCGTCGATTTCCCCGCCGAACTTGGCGATCACCGCATAGAACATGTAGACGAGCGAAGCCAGGATGAACACGCTGCCCACGTTCTCGAGCCACTTGATGCCCTTGAAGCCGTACACGGACAAGGCGATCTGGAGGAACTGGAAGGCGATGAAGTAGAAGACGAGGTTGTCGAAGCCGAAGAGCGTGGCCGACACGGCGTTGAGTGCGCCGGCACCGACCCAGCTCTGGAAGCCGTACCACACGACGGCGGGCACGGCACGCACGAGGCCGGGCAGGCGGGTGCCGGCAAAGCCGAAGGCCGAGCGCGCCTGCACCATGAAGGGGATGCCGTACTTGTGGCCCGCCGCGCCATTGATGGCGAGGGCCACGCCGATGACGAAGCAGCCAATGGCGATCGCCACGGCGGCCTGCAGCAGGTTCAAGGTGCCCACCAGGCTGGAGCCCATGGCGAAGGTGCCGATGGACACGCAGCCGCCCAGCCAGGCGAGCAGGTAGGACCAGCGGTCCATGATCCGGGTGTCTTGTGGTGCCAGCGATTCCTCGCCGGCGGCCTTGTCGTGCGTGCTGCTCATCGTTTGTCTCCTCTAGGGGTGCATGTTGCGCTCTCAGGCGCTGAAGTGCTCGAACCGGCCTGTGAAGGCCTTCGGGCGGGGGAAGTCGAGGTCGCCGTGCTTGCTGGTGTGCAGGCGCAGATGCGCGAGCGATTCGGCCAGCTTGACCGCTGCGGTCACGCCTTCGACAACGGGCAGGCCCACGGCCTCGGAGATCGTGTCGGCCAGGTCGGCCATGCCCCCGCAGCCCAGCACGATGGCGCCGATGCCGTCCTCGGCCCTGGCGCGGCGGCTTTCCTCGACGATGCGCTCCAGGGCCGTGTGCGGGTCGTGCTCCAGGTCGAGCACCGGGATCTCGGCTGCGCGCACGCGGCGGCAGTGGTGGGCAAAGCCGTACTGCATCAGCAGGTGCTCGGCGATGATCCCCGTGCGCGCCAGCGTGGTCACCACCGAAAAGCGCGTGGCCACCAGCGTGGCCAGGTGGAAGGCCGCCTCGGCGATGCCGATGACCGGCGCACGGGTGAGTTCACGCGCGGCCAGCAGACCGGGGTCACCAAAGCAGGCAATCACGTAGGCGTCGGTGCCGCGCTTTTCGCCGGCCAGTACCTGTTCGGCCACGCCCACGGCGGCGACGGCCTCGTCGAAATGGCTTTCGATGGACACCGGCCCGCTGTCGGGCTGCACGGCTTCGATCTCGGTGCCGGGGGCGGCCACGCGGCGTGCGGCGCGGCCGATGGTGGCCGTCATGCCGGCCGTGGTGTTGGAGTTGATGACCCGGATGCGCATGGGAACTCCTGGGTGGATAGATTGAATGCGTGTTTTGTATACAAATATAGAGTGCGAGATCCACTTCCGTCTTGGGACTTACCCGGGGGTCCGGGAAGAGCCAAGAAAAAAGGGCCCCGAAGGGCCCTTGGAGGAAGCCGGCCGGGATCAGCCCAGCAGGTCGACCAGCGTGCGCGCCACCACCTGGGTGGCTCGGCGCAGGTCCTCCAGCACGATGTGCTCGTCGGCGCGCTTGGCGTTGCTCTCGCGCACGGTGCGCGGGCCCGCGCCGTAGATGGCCGCCGGGATGCCCTGGGCGCCGAACAGGCGCACATCGGTGTACAGCGGCGTGCCCGAGGTGGGGATGGGCTCGCCGAAGACAGCTTCCCCATGGGCCTGCAGGGCCTGCACGAGCGGCGCATTGCGGGTGTCGGGCTTCCAGGCTTCGGCCAGCAGCAGGCGCTTGATGTCGACCGTGATGCCGGGCGAGCCGGCCGCCGCCTCGGTGATGACGCGGCGGATGTCGGCCTCGACCTCGGCCGGGTTCTCCTCGGGGATCATGCGCCGGTCGAGTCGCAGCACGACCTTGCCGGGCACGACATTGGTGTTGGTGCCGCCTTCGATGCGGCCGACGTTGAGGTAGGGGTGGTTGATGCCCGGCACCTGCGAGCGCACGGCCTTGTAGCGCTCGTTCTGGGCGTACAGCGCGTGGAGGATGCGCACGGCACCCTGCAGTGCATCGACGCCGGTGTCGGGGATGGCGGCATGGGCCATCACGCCGTGCACGGTCACCTCCATCTGCAGGCAGCCGTTGTGGGCCGTGACCACCTGGTAGCTGAAGCCGGCGGCCAGCAGGTAGTCGGGGCGCGTCAGCCCCTGGCGCAGCAGCCAGCCCGGGCCGAGTTCACCGCCGAACTCCTCGTCGTAGGTGAAGATCAGCTCGACGCCGCCCTGGAGCGGCCGGCCCAGCGATTCCAGCGCGCGCACCGCGAAGGTGTAGGTGCTGAAGTCGCTTTTGCTGACGGCGGCGGCGCGTCCGTAGAGGCGGCCATCGACGATCTCGCCGCCGTAGGGGTCGTGTGTCCAGCCCTCGCCGGGCGGGACGACGTCGCCGTGGGCGTTCAGTGCCACGGTGGGCCCTTCGCCATAGCGGCGGCGCACGATCAGGTTGGTGAGCGACTGCAGACCGTAGGCGTGCACCTCGTCGGCGGGCACCGGGTGCTTCTCGGCCGGAAGGCCGAAGCCGGCGAGCAGCTCGGCCGTGCGTTCGGCATGCGGCGCGTTGTTGCCCGGCGGGGTGTCGGTGGGCACGCGCACCAGTTCCTGCAGGAAGCGCACCTGCTCGTCGAAATGGGCGTCGATCCAGGCGTCCAGGGCCTGGTAGAGGGCAGGAGAGGTCATGAGAGTTCCGCGCAGAGGTGGTCGAGCAGGTGCTGGAAGGCGCGCACGCACAGGTCGGCGTCGTCGCTGGTGATGGATTCGAGCGGGTTGTGGCTGATGCCGGCGTTCTGACCGCGCAGGAAGAGCATGGCCTGGGGCAGGATCTCGTGCAGCTTCATCGCGTCGTGGCCGGCCCCGCTGGGCATGCGGTGCACCGGCAGGCCCAGGGCCTGCACGGCCTGCTCCCAACGCCGCTGCCAGGCGGGATCCGAGGGGGCGGCCGCGGCGCGCATGGTCTGCTCGATGCGGTAGCGCAGGCCTCGGCGCTGGCAGATGCGTTCGAGCTCAGCCAGCACTTCGGCGGCGCAGTCGTCGCGCACCGGGTCGGTGGTGGCGCGGATGTCCAGGCTGAAGCGGCAGCGCCCCGGCACCACGTTGATCGAGCCGTTGGGCACTTCCAGGATGCCCATGGTGCCCACCAGGTCGGGCACGGCGGCCGCGCGCTCTTCGAGGAAAAGAGCCAGCTCGGCCACGGCGGTGGCGGCGTCACGGCGCATGACCATCGGGGTGGTGCCGGCGTGGCTGGCCATGCCGAGGATCTCGCCCACGTAGCGCACGCCGCCGTTGATCGAGGTGACCACGCCCAGCGGCAGGTCGAGCTCGTTGAGCACCGGGCCTTGCTCGATGTGGACTTCCACGAAGCCGAGATAGCGCTCGGGGTCGCGCCGTAGCTTGGGGATGTCGTCGATGCACAGGCCGGCGTGCTTCATGGCCTCGCGCATCGTGATGCCGTCGGCATCGGCCTGGTCGAGCCAGCGCATGTCGAACTGGCCCACCAGCGCGCCCGAGCCCAGGAAGACGGCCTTGTAGCGCTGGCCCTCCTCTTCGGAGAAGGCCACGACCTCCAGGCCGTAAGGCAGTCTCCGGCCCTGGCGCGAGAGCTCGCGCACGCAGGCCATCGGCACGAAGATGCCCAGCCGGCCGTCGTACTTGCCGCCGTTGCGCACGGTGTCGTAGTGGCTGCCCGTCAGCAGGTACTTCGTGGCAGTGCCCGGCGCGGGGTGATAGCGAGCGACCACGTTGCCCACGGCATCGATCTCCACCTCGTCGAAGCCGCAGTCGGCCTTCATCCAGTGCGCCAGCCGCTGGGCGCAGGCGCGATGCGCGTCGGTGAGGTAGGTCACGGTGAGCTCGCCGCGCTCGGCATAGCCCGGTTCGCTGTGCTCGGCCAGGCGTTCGGCCCAGTCCCACACGAGGTGGCCGAGTGCCGGCTCGATGCCGAACTTGTCGTTCAGGCGGATCTCGGCGATGCGGTGGATATGGCGCAGGGCCTCGGCGAGTTCGACGTCGGGCGGGTTGTCGAGACGTCGCGCGAAGGTGGCGATGATCTCGGCCTTGCCCAGGCCGGTGCCGCGCGGGCCGCGCACGGCCAGGATGAAGGGAAAGCCGAACTTGGTGTTGTAGTCGGCGTTCAGCCGCTGCAGGGTCTCGAACTCCTCGGGCGTGCACTGCGTCAGGCCCGCCTGGCCCTGCTCATTCGTCGATTCGGCCGTGAGGGTGCGGGCCACCATGGCCTTGCCGGCCAGTTCGGGGTGGGCGCGGATGAGCTGGAGCTGGGCGTCCCGGCCGGCCTCGCGCACCACCTCGGCCAGCGCGCGCTTGAGCTGGGCCAGCGTGGCGAAAGGCCGCCGCGCGGCCGCGCGTTCGGCGATCCAGGGCGAGTGCTCGTAGGTGCCGTCCAGCAGCGCGACGAATCCGGCCGGGCTGGCCGCGTTGAGTTGGTCCAGGGTCAGGGGCATGGCGCTCACTCCCACAGGAAGGCGGTGGCAGGGTCGAAGGGGTGCGTGGCCTTCCAGTGGCGTGCGATGTCGATGCGCCGCGTCACCCACACCCGGTCGTGCTTCTCGATGTGGTCGAGGAAGCGCTGCAGCGAACGCATGCGCCCGGGTCGGCCCAGCAGCCGGCAGTGCATGCCGATGCTCATCATGGCCGGGCGGTCTTCGCCCTCGGCATAGTGCACGTCGAAGGCATCGCGCAGGTACTCGAAGAACTCGTCGCCATGGCTGAAGCCCTGGGGCAGCGCAAAGCGCATGTCGTTGCAGTCCAGCGTGTAGGGCACCACCAGGTGCGGCGCCAGCGAGCCGTCGGTACGGCGCACCTGCAGCCAGAAGGGCAGGTCGTCGCCGTAGTAGTCGCTGTCGTACTCGAAGCCGCCGAAATCGGCCACCAGGCGCCGCGTGTTCGGGCTGTCGCGGCCGGTATACCAGCCCAGCGGCCGCTCGCCCAGCAGGCGCTCGATGGCCTGCATCCCCAGTTGCATGTGCTCGCGCTCGGTGGCCTCATCCACGTTCTGGTAGTGGATCCAGCGCCATCCGTGGCAGGCCACTTCGTGCCCGAGTTCCTTGAAGGCGGCGCTCACCTCGGGGCAGCGCTGCATGGCCATGCCCACGCCGAAGACGGTGAGCGGCAGGCCCCGCCGCTCGAACTCACGCAGGATGCGCCACACGCCCACGCGCGAACCGTACTCGTAGATGCCCTCCATGCTCAGGTGCCGGGCCGGGAAGGCGGGAGGGTTGAACATCTCGGACAGGAACTGCTCGCTGCCGGCGTCGCCGTGCAGCACCGAGTTCTCGCCGCCCTCCTCGTAGTTGAGCACGAACTGCACCGCCACGCGTGCGCGGCCGGGCCAGTGGGGATGGGGCGGTGTGCGGCCATGGCCGTGCAGGTCGCGGGGGTAGCGGGGGGACGGTGGGTTCATCGCAAGGCTCGGGTGTCGCAGGCAGGGTGGGATTGCGAAAGTGTGTGCTAAAGTGTATACAAAAAACGCGAAGGCGCAAGCCAGTCCCCGTCTGTTCCCATCCACCCCGTTCCTGGAGACACTCATGGGCCATCTGAGCACCCACGTTCTCGACACCATGCATGGCTGCCCGGCTGCCGGCATGAAGGTCACGCTGCAGCGCATCACCGATCGCGGCGCGCAGACCCTGAAGACCTTCACGCTCAACCACGACGGCCGCAATGACGGTGGTCCGCTGCTCGATGCGGCCTCCATGGCCGCGGGCCGCTACCGGCTGAGCTTCGAGGTGGCTGACTATTTCCGCGCCAAGGGCGTGACCCTGCCCGAGCCGGCCTTCATCGACGTGGTGCCCATTGATTTCGGGATCGCCGATGCGGCGGGGCGCTACCACGTGCCCCTGCTCGTGAGCCCCTGGTCTTACGGCACCTACCGCGGTTCCTGAGCGGGGCCGGTCTAGGGAAATTCCCTGGCTTTCTGTACGCTGTTTTGTATACACTTCAGCCACGTCGCCGCGGAGCCCGTATGGCCAACCCCTGAGGGGGTGTCGGTCGCGACGTTGTCGTCCTCACAGAGCCCGCCGTGGTGAGGTGCCGGCACAGCCCGAGGCTGTGCACACCTGCCTGCGAGGAATCGATGGACACCTACCTTCTCGACTGGGTCAGCCTGCTGTTGCGCTGGGCCCATGTGATCACCGCGATCGCCTGGATCGGCGCGTCGTTCTACTTCGTGATGCTGGACAACAGCCTGAGTGCGCCCACGCACGACGACCTCAAGGCCAAGGGGGTGGACGGCGAGATGTGGGCGGTGCACGGAGGGGGCTTCTACCATTCCAACAAGTATCTGGTGGCACCGAAGTGGCTGCCTCTGCCACGCAATCTGCACTGGTCGTACTGGGAAAGCTACTCGACGTGGCTGACGGGCTTCGCGCTGTTCGCGCTGCTCTACCTCTTCAACCCCAACACCTTCCTGATCGACAGAAACGTGCATGACTGGTCGCCCACCGCGGCGGTGGTCGCGGCGCTGGGCTTCCTGGCGGGGTTCTGGCTGGTCTACGACGCCATCTGCCGTACGCTGGGACAACGCCGCCATGGCGACCTCATCGTCGGAGCGTTGGTGGCGGGGTTCGTGGTGTTCTCCTCCTGGCTGGCCTGCCAGCTGTTTGCCGGGCGCGCGGCCTTCCTCCTCGTCGGTGCGATGCTCGCCACGGCGATGAGCGCCAATGTGTTCTTCTGGATCATTCCCGGCCAGCGCAAGGTGGTGGCGGCGCTGCGTGCAGGCGAGGCGCCGGACCCGGTGCACGGGCGGCGCGGCAAGCAGCGCAGCGTGCACAACACCTATTTCACGCTGCCCGTGATCGTGGCGATGCTCTCCAACCACTATGGCTGGCTCTACCAGGGGGAGCACAACTGGATCGTGCTGGTGGGCCTGATGCTTGCCGGCGCGCTCATCCGTCACAGCTTCGTGGCCCGCCACAAGGCGCATGTGCAAGGCCGGCGTACGCCCTGGGAGCATGCGGTGGCGGGTACGCTGCTGCTGCTTGGGTTGGTGGTGTGGCAGGCTCCGCCGCCCGTGGCTCACGCTGCGCAGGTGCCCGCCGCGGAGCCGGTGCGTTTCGGCCAGGTGCAGCAGGTCATCGAGCAGCGCTGCGCGATGTGCCACAACGCTGCGCTGGCAAGCAAGAACGTGGCGCTGCACACGCCCGAGCTGGTCCGGCAGCACGCCCAGGCCGTCTACCAGCAGACCGTGGTGCTGCGGCTCATGCCCATGAACAACGCGACACAGATCACCGAGGAGGAGCGTGCGCTCATCAGGCGGTGGTTCGAGGCGGGAGCCGTGCTGGAATGATCGGCGGCCGTTCGGCTCAGGCGGTCGCGATGCGCAGCAGGTTGGTGCTGCCGCTTTCGCCGAAGGGCAGGCCGGCGACCATCACCAGCGGCTCGCCGCAGCGGGCCAGGCCTTCGCGGCGGGCCCATTCGCAGGCCAGCTCGGTCATCTGCGAGGCCTGTGGCACGTCGTCGAGGTGGACCGAGTGCACGCCCCAGGCCAGGGTGAGCCGTCGTGCTGCCGCGCGGCTGGGCGTGAGGCTCAGGATGGGTGCGTCCGGGCGTTCCCGTGCGGCGCGCAGGCTGGTGTGGCCTGAGCTGGTGTGGCAGACGATGGCGGCGGCCCGCACGAGGCCGGCGGCGCGGCGCATGGCGCAGCACACGGCCTGCGCCGTGTCCGCCTGGCCGGCCCCTGCTGGGCTGTGCGCAGCCTCCAGGAGCTGCCGGTACAGCGGATCGGACTCCGTGCCCGCGATGATGCGGTCCATCATCGCGACCGCGGCCACCGGGTGCCGGCCCGCGGCCGACTCGGCCGACAGCATCACCGCATCGGCGCCGTCGTAGATCGCGGTAGCCACGTCCGAGGCCTCGGCGCGGGTGGGCACGGGCTGCTCGATCATCGACTCCAGCATCTGCGTGGCAACGATCACCGGCTTGCCCAGACGGCGGCAGCCGCGCACGATGCGCTTTTGCAGCGCCGGCACGCGCTCGGCCGGCAGTTCCACGCCCAGATCGCCACGCGCGACCATCACCGCATCGGCCGCCGCGATGATCTCGTCGAGCCGCTCGATGGCCGCGGGCTTCTCCAGCTTGGCGATGATGCCGGCACGCCCGCCGATGAGCGAGCGCGCCTCGTGCACGTCCTCGGGCCGCTGCACGAAGGACAGCGCGATCCAGTCCACGCCCAGCGACAGCGCGGTGTCCAGATCCCGCCGGTCCTTGGGGGTGAGGGCCGAGATCGGCAGCACCACGTTGGGCACGTTCACGCCCTTGCGGTCGGACAGGCGGCCGCCCACCACCACGCGCGTGTCGGCCGAGCGGGTGTCGCAGCGCTGCACCACCAGGCGCAGCTTGCCGTCGTCCAGCAGCAGCTCGGTGCCCTCCACCAGCGCGGCGAAGATCTCCGGATGGGGCAGGCTTGCGCGGCGGGCATCTCCCGGGGCAGGGTCGAGGTCGAAGCGGAAGGCCTGGCCCGGCTCGAGGGTGACGGCGCCGGCCTCGAAGCGGCCCACACGCAGCTTGGGGCCCTGCAGGTCGGCCAGGATGCCGATCGGGCGGCCGCTGCGCGCCTCCAGCGAGCGCAGCACGGCCACGCGTGTCGCATGGTCGGCCGGCTCGCCATGGCTGAAGTTCAGGCGAAAGACATCAGCGCCGGCCTCGAAGAGCCGTGCGATGGTGTCGGCCTCGGCGCTGGCCGGCCCCAGGGTGGCGACGATCTTGGCGCGTCGCGTGCGATGCAGGGTCATGGGAGGCCTCGGTCCGCTGCCTCGATGACGATGGCGCGGAAGTCGTTGACGTTGGTGAGCGTGGGGCCGGTGCGGAGCTCGTCGCCCAGCGCCTCGAAGAAGCCGTGGCCGTCGTTGCGGGCCAGGTGATCGGCCGGCCGCAGGCCGGCAGCCCAGGCGCGCGCCAGCGTGTCCGGGCCGAGGGTCGCGCCGGCGATCTCCTCCAGGCCGTCCACGCCGTCGGTGTCGGCCATCAGCGCATGGATGCGCGGATGAGCCTGCACGGCCAGGGCCAGCGAAAGCAGGCATTCGACGTTGCGGCCGCCGCGTCCGTCGCCGCGCACCGTCACGGTGGTCTCGCCACCGGACAGCAGCACGCACGGTGCGGTGAAGGGCTGGCCGCGCTCGGCCACCTGCCGTGCGATGCCGCCCAGCACCTTGCCGACGTCGCGGGCCTCACCCTCGAGGGCATCGCCCAGGATGTGCACCGCATAGCCGGCCTTCCGGGCCACGGCGGCGGCGGCTTCCAGGGCCTGCTGCGGTGCGGCCACGAGACGGGTCTGCGCACGCGCCAGGCGCGGGTCGCCGGGTTTGATCGATTCGCCGGCGCCGCTTTCCAGCACCTCGCGCACGGCCGGCGGCAGCGCGATGCCGTGGCGGCGCACGATGGCCAGCGCGTCCTCGCAGGTGGTGGGGTCGGCCACGGTGGGGCCGGAGGCGATGTCGATGGGATGGTCGCCCGGCACGTCCGACAGCAAGAGGGTGAGCACCCGGGCGGGGTGGCAGGCGGCGGCGAGCCGCCCGCCCTTGATGGCCGACAGGTGCCGGCGCACGCAGTTCATCTCGCCGATGCTGGCGCCGCTGGCCAGCAGCGCGCGGTGGACGGCCTGCTCATCGGCCAGCGTCAGGCCCGGCAGCGGCAGGGGCAGCAGGGCCGAACCGCCGCCGGAGATCAGGCACAGCACGAGGTCGTCCTCGCTCAGGCCGTGCACCCGTCGCAGCATGCGCTGCGCGGCCGCCAGGCCCGCCGCGTCGGGCACCGGGTGGGCGGCCTCGACGATCTCGATGCGCTCGCAGGGCACGGCGTGGCCGTAGCGCGTGACGACCAGGCCCGACAGCGCGTCGCCCCAGTGGCGTTCGACGGACTGGGCCATCGCGGCCGAGGCCTTGCCGGCCCCCACGACGATCAGGCGTCCGCCCCCCAGCGAACCGGGTGCAGGCAGGTGGGGCGGCACGCACAGCGCGGGCTGGGCCGAGGCAATGGCGGCGTCGAACAGGCGCCGCAGCAGGGGATGGGGCGGGGCAACGGACATCGGGGCCTCATCGAAGGGGAGGCGTCAGCCGGTCTGGCCGCCGATCTCGAAGTGGTTGAGCTGCTCCAGCGCACGCACCAGGGCCGAATGGTCCCAGCCCGCGCCGCCGTGGGCCACGCAGGCGCTGAAGAGCTGCTGGGCCGCGGCCGTGGCCGGCAGGGCAAGGCCCAGCGACTTCGCTGCGCTCAACGCGAGGTTCAGGTCCTTCTGGTGCAGGGCGATGCGGAAGCCCGGGTCGAAGCTGCGCTTGATCATGCGTTCGCCGTGCACCTCCAGGATGCGCGAGGTGGCCAGCCCGCCCATCAGGGCCTGTCGCACCTTGGCCGGATCGGCACCGGCGCGCGCCGCAAACAGCAAGCCCTCGGCCACGGCATGGATGGTGAGCGCCACCACGATCTGGTTGGCCACCTTGCAGGTCTGGCCGTCGCCATGCCCGCCCACGAGCGTGATGTTCTTGCCCAGCACCTCGAACACCGGCCGCACGCGCTCGAAGACCTCGGGCTTGCCGCCCACCATGATGGACAGCGTGGCATTGCGCGCGCCCACGTCGCCGCCGGAGACCGGTGCGTCGAGATACTCGCCGCCCAGGGCCTCGATGCGGCGGGCGAAGTCCTTGGTCTCCACCGGCGAGATCGAGGACATGTCCACGACGATCTTGCCCGGACTCAGGCCCATGGCCACGCCCTGCTCGGCAAAGAGCACGTCGGCCACGTTGGGGGTGTCGGGCACCATCGTGATGATGATGTCGGCGCGCTCGGCCACCCCGCGCGCGCTCAGGCACTGGGTGGCCGAGCTGGCGGCGATCTCGGCCGGCATCTTGCCGTGGGTGTAGACGAACAGCTGGTGTCCGGCCTTGATGAGGTGGCCGGCCATGGGCGTGCCCATGATGCCCAGGCCGATGAAGCCGATGCGCAGGGGATGGGAAGTCATGTGGTGCTCCTGGGTCGAAGAAGGGGGAAACGTCGAGGGTTCAGCGGGCGAGGGCGGTCATCCAGCCCAGGCCGGCCTCGGTGGTGGCAGCAGGCTTGTATTCGCAGCCCACCCAGCCGTCATAGCCGATGCGGTCGAGGTGTTCGAAGAGGAAGCCGTAGGCGATCTCGCCGGTGCCGGGCTCGTGGCGGCCGGGGTTGTCGGCCACCTGGATGTGCGCGATGCGCGGCAGGTGGCGCTGCAGCGTGGCGGCCAGCTCCCCTTCGGTGCGCTGGGCGTGGTAGAGGTCGTATTGGAGGTGGAGGTTGTCCGCGCCGACCTCGTCGATCAGGGCCAGCGCCTGTGAGGTGCGGTTCAGGTAGAAGCCGGGGATGTCGTAGGTGTTGATGGGCTCGACGAGCAGGCGCAGCCCGGCGGTGCGCAGCCGGTTGGCGGCGTGGCGCAGGTTGTCCACCAGGGTGCGGTGCAGCACCGCCTCGTCCACGCCGGCCGGGGCCTTGCCCGCCAGGCAGTTGAGCTGGCGCACGCCCAGCACGCGGGCGTAGTCCAGTGCGCGTTCCACGCCGTCGCGGAACTCGGCCACGCGGTCGGGGTGGCAGGCGATGCCGCGTTCGCCGGCGTCCCAGTCGCCTGCGGGCAGGTTGTGCAGCACCAGCTCCAGGCGGTGGGCCTGCAGTCTCGCGCGGATCGCCTGCGCCTCATGGGCATAAGGGAAGAGGAACTCCACCGCGCGGAAGCCCGCGCGGGCAGCGGCTTCGAAGCGGTCGAGGAAGGCATGCTCGGTGAAGAGCATGCTGAGGTTGGCCGCGAAACGGGGCATGTCGGTCTCTCCTTCAATCCAGCAGGGCCACGGCGGTGGGCACGTCGGCCTTGTCCGCGGCCAGGTCCTCGAACTCGACGATGTTGTCGATCTCGGTGCCCATGGCGATGTTGGTGACGCGTTCGAGGATCACCTCGATGACCACCGGCACCTGGTGCTGTGTCATCCAGTCCTGCGCCTGCCGGATGGCGGGGGCGAGCTCCTCGGCGCGGTGCACGCGCAGTGCCTTGCAGCCCAGGCCCTCGACCACCTTGACGTGGTCCACCCCGTAGCCTTGGGCGGCAGCCTCGCCGGCCGGCGCATTGATGTTCTCGAAGCCGAGCTGCACGCAGTAGTCCATGTCGAACCCGCGCTGCGCCTGGCGGATCAACCCCAGGTAGCTGTTGTTGACCAGGATGTGGAGGTAGGGCAGCTTGAACTGCGCGCCCACGGCCAGCTCCTCGATCATGAACTGGAAGTCGTAGTCGCCCGACAGGGCCACGATGGGGCGCTTGGGGTCGGCGGCCCGCACGCCCAGGGCGGCCGGCACGGTCCAGCCCAGCGGCCCGGCCTGGCCGCAGTTGATCCACTGGCGTGGGCCGTAGACGTGCAGGAACTGCGCGCCGGCGATCTGGCTCAGGCCGATGGTGGAGACGTAAGTCACGTCCTTGCCGAAGGCGTTGTTCATGCACTGGTACACGCGCTGGGGCTTCATCGGCACGGTGTCGAAGTTCGTCTTGCGCAGATAGTCCAGCGAGGCCTTGCGGGCCTGGCATTCAGCCGCCCAGGCCGAGCGGTCCTTCAGGCGGCCAGCGGCCTGCCACTCGCGCGCAAGGTCCACGAAAAGCGCAAGCGCGGCCCCGGCGTCGGAGACGATGCCGTAGTCGGGCGCAAAGACGCGACCGATCTGGGTGGGCTCGATGTCCACGTGGATGAAGCGGCGTCCCTTGCAGTAGACCTCGGGCGAGCCGGTGTGGCGGTTGGCCCAGCGGTTGCCGATGCCTAGCACGAAGTCGCTGGCCAGCAGGTTGGCGTTGCCGTAGCGATGGCTGGTCTGCAGGCCGCACATGCCGGCCATCAGCGGGTGGTCGTCCGGGATGCTGCCCCAGCCCATCAGCGTGGGGATCACCGGGATGCCGGTGAGTTCGGCAAAGGCCACCAGCAGGTCCGAGGCGTCGGCATTGATGATGCCGCCGCCGGCCACGATCAGCGGGCGCTCGGCGCCGGCCAGCATCTCCAGGGCCTTCTCGATCTGCCGGCGCGTGGCGGCAGGCTTGTAGACGGGCAGCGGTTCGTAGGTGTCGATGTCGAACTCGATCTCGGCCTGCATCACGTCGAAGGGCAGGTCGATCAGCACCGGCCCGGGCCGGCCCGAGCGCATCAGGTGGAAGGCCTGCTGGAAGGCGCGCGGCACCTGGGCGGGCTCCAGCACCGTGGCGGCCCACTTGGTGACGGGCCGCGCGATGGAGGCAATGTCCACGGCCTGGAAGTCTTCCTTGTGCAGGCGGGCCCGCGGCGCCTGGCCGGTGATGCACAGGATGGGGATGGAATCGGCCTGGGCCGAATACAGGCCGGTGATCATGTCGGTGCCGGCCGGGCCCGAAGTGCCGATGCACACCCCGATGTTGCCCGGGGCGGCGCGGGTGTAGCCCTCGGCCATGTGCGAGGCGCCTTCCACATGGCGCGCGAGGATGTGCCCGATGGTGCCGCGCTCGCGCAGCTGGGCATACAAGGGGTTGATGGCGGCGCCGGGCACGCCGAAGGCCTGCGTAACGCCTTCCTTTTCCATCACCAGCACGGCGGCCATCGCCGCTTTCATCTTGGGCATGTCGATCTCCTGTGACCGAAGGGGCTTGCAACTGGCGTCGATGTTGGCCTTCGCGGCTCCGTCCCGGAAGACGGCGCTGGCGCATTTCGCTTATTCCATGGTGGAATAGCGTGCATGGAACGTCTGCAAGCCATCCGGCTCTTCGTGCGTGTGGTCGATCTCGGCTCGTTCAGCAAGGCCGCGGCCGAACTGGGCATCGGCCAACCGGCTGCGACCAAGCAGGTGCGGCGCATGGAGGCCCAGCTCGGTGCCCGGCTGCTGCACCGCTCGACCCATGGCGTCACGCCCACGGAGATCGGGCTGCTCTACTACGAGAAGTGCAAGCTCATCGCCCACCACATCGAGGAAGCCGAATCGGTGGCCACCCTGCTGCAGACGCAGGTGCAGGGCGCCTTGCGCATCAACACCTCGGTGGCTTTCGGGCGGCGCGTGCTGGCGCCGTTGGTGATGCAGTTCATGCGCATGAACCCGCAACTCCACATCGATCTGAGCTGCGACGATCGCTATGTGGACCTGGTGGAGATGGGCGTGGACGTGGCCTTGCGCATGGGTCGCCTGGCCGACTCCACGCTGGGCGCGCGCTACCTCGGTCTTAACCCTTGGGTGGTGGTGGCCTCGCCCGCGTACCTCGAGGAGCATGGCGTGCCCAGGGTGCCCCGCGACCTGCGTCAGCACCGTGCGCTGGTCTACAGCACGGTGCAGGGCGATGCGCGCTGGCATTTCACCGGTGCGCGTGGCCAGGCGGTATCGGTCGAAGTCGGTGGCAATCTGCGATCGAACAACCTGTCGATGCTGCTGGCCGCTGCCCGCGAGGGCTTCGGCGTGGCGGCGCTGCCGCGCTATGTGGCCCACGAGTCCGTGCGGACCGGGGCGCTGAAGACTGTGCTGGAGGGGTGGCAACTGCCCCAGCAGGAGATCCACGCCGTCTACCCGTCGCCGCGCATGGTGCCAGCCAAGGTGACGCAGTTCATCGAGTGGCTGCAGGGCCAGTTCGAAGGAGAGTGGTGGGCCCGGGGCGGGCTGTCCGCAGGCCGGCGCAAGCCCGGTGCCGAGGCCTGAACCAGGCGCATGACTGGCCCCCCCGGCGGGAATCGAACCCACATCTAGCGCTTAGGAGGCGCTCGTTCTATCCATTGAACTACGGCGGGA
>CAZKGD010000028.1:0-37148 GCA_964552215.1 uncultured Caldimonas sp. | reverse complement strand
GTTCGACCGGGTCTTTGCGGGACGGGAGCGGAAGAAGCGAAGAGGGGAGTGAGGAGCGCCGTTTCGGCGCTATCGTTGGCCCTGGGCCATCCCCTGCGCGGTGGCCGGGAGACGCACATGCCCACCCGCATCGAAACCGATTCCATGGGGCCCATCGAGGTGCCGGCCGATCGCTACTGGGGCGCGCAGACGCAGCGCTCGGTGCAGCACTTTGCGATTGGCGTGCCGCGCTTCGTGTGGACGCGGCCCGTCATCCGCGCGCTGGGGCTGCTCAAGCTCGCGGCGGTGCGGGCCAATGGCGACCTGGGTGAATTGCCGCTGCAACTGGTCTCGCTGATCGCGCCGGCGGCCGAGGAGGTGGCCGAGGGGCGGCTCGACGAGCACTTCCCGCTCGTGGTGTTCCAGACGGGTTCGGGCACGCAGTCGAACATGAATGCCAACGAGGTGATCGCCAACCGCGCCATCGAGCGTGCCGGCGGCGTGCTGGGCAGCAAGCAGCCGGTGCACCCGAACGACCACGTCAACCGGGGGCAGTCGTCTAACGACACCTTTCCCACCGCCATGCACATCGCCGTGGTGGAGCAGCTCCACGAGCGCCTCTTCCCCGCGGTGGAGGCGCTGCGCCACACGCTGGACGTGAAGGCGACGGCCTATGAGCACCTGGTGAAGACCGGCCGCACCCACCTGCAGGACGCCACGCCCATCACGCTGGGGCAGGAGATCGGTGCCTGGGTGTCGCAGCTCGACTTTGGCCTGCGCTCGGTGCGGCAGTCGCTGGGCGGGCTGTATGACCTGGCCATCGGCGGCACGGCGGTCGGCACGGGGCTCAACGCCCACCCGCAGTTCGGCGAACGCACGGCCTGGCACCTGGAACAGCTCACCGGCCACCCCTTCCGCAGCGCCCCCGACAAGTTCTTCGCGCTGGCCGCGCACGACGCGCTGGTGCAGTGCTCGGCGGCGCTGCGCACCCTGGCCGGCGGCCTGATGAAGATGGCCAACGACGTGCGCTGGCTGGCCAGCGGGCCGCGCTGTGGCATTGGCGAGTTGCGCATCCCCGAAAACGAGCCGGGTTCGTCCATCATGCCGGGCAAGGTGAACCCCACGCAGTGCGAGGCGCTCACGATGGTGTGCGTGCAGGTCTTCGGCAACGACGCGGCCGTGGCCTTCGCGGGCACGCAGGGCAACTTCCAGCTCAATGTGTACAAGCCGGTGATGGTGCACAACGTGCTGGAAAGCATCGCCTTGCTGGCCGATGCCTGCGAGAGCTTCGACCACCACTGCGCCCAGGGCCTGGCGCCCAACGAGGCGGTGATCGACGAGCACCTGGAGCGCAACCTGATGCTGGTGACGGCGCTCAACCGCCACATCGGCTACGACCGCGCCGCGCAGATCGCCAAGGCCGCCCATGCGCATGGGCTGACGCTGCGCGAGGCCGCGATCGAAAGCGGCTTCGTGAGCCCGGAAGACTACGACCGCTGGATCGACCCGCTGGCGATGACACGCCCCGGCTGACCGGGCTTGTGGCACCATCGCGGCCGATCATGATCGACGTCGTTGTCTTCTTCTTCCTGCTGGGCGTCTTCGCCCGCCTGGTGCGTTCGGACCTGCGCCTGCCCGAGGCGCTGTACGAGACGCTGTCCATCTACCTGCTGCTGGCCATCGGCCTGAAGGGCGGCATCGAGCTGTCGAAGCAGCCGCTGGTGGCGCTGCTGCCGCAGATCGGCGCCACCATGGCGCTGGGCCTAGTGATTCCCTTCGTGCTCTACCCGGTGTTGCGGGGGCTGCGCCTGAGCGGGCCGGATGCGGCGTCGGTCGCGGCCCACTACGGTTCGGTGAGCGTGGTGACCTTTGCCGTGGCCAGCGCGGCGCTCACGCGCGAGGGCATCCCTTTCGAAAGCCATGCCTCGCTGTGGGTGGCGGTGATGGAGGCGCCAGGCATCATCGCGGGCATCCTGCTGGCACGGCTGTCGCGCCTGCGTGAGGTGAAATGGGCCACGCTGGCCCATGAGGTGGCCTTTGGCAAGAGCGTGCTGCTGCTGGTGGGCGGCCTGCTCATCGGCGCCATCGCCGGCGAGGCGGGCACGGCCCCCATCCAGGCCGTGTTCGTCGAGCCCTTCAAGGGCGTGCTGGCGCTCTTCCTGTTGGAGCTGGGCCTGGTGGCCGGCGGCCGCCTGGCCGAGGTGAGGCGCTTCGGCTTCGTGGTGATCGGCGTGGGCCTGATCGTGCCGCCGGTGCTGTCGCTGGCCGGCGCGGGCGTGGGCTTGATGCTGGGCCTGTCCACCGGTGGGGTGGCGCTGCTGGCCACGCTGGCGGCCAGTGCCAGCTACATCGCGGCGCCCACGGCCATGCGCATTGCGGTGCCTGAAGCCAATGCGGGTCTGTCGATCACGGCGGCGCTGGGCGTGAGCTTTCCCTTCAACATCCTCGTGGGCATTCCGCTGTACATCGCGATGGCCCAGGCCCTGACCGGAGGCTGAGCATGGCCCTGACCAAACACCCCCGCATGCTGCTGGTGATCATTGCCGAGGCGGCGCTGGAGAAACAGCTCGTGGCCGACGTGAAGCGCCTGGGCGCGCATGGCTACACCGTCTACGACGTGCGTGGCGAGGGCAGCATGGGCGTGCGCGAAGGTGCCTGGGAGGCCGACCGCACGATCGAGATGAAGGTGATCTGCGAGACCGCCGTGGCCGACCAGATCGCCGAGCACGTGCTGTCGAAGTACGCAACGCATTTCGGGCTGACCATGTTCTTTGCCGACGTGCAGGTGCTGCGCCCGCACAAGTTCTGAGCGCCCCCACAAAGCAAAACGGCGAAGCCGAAGCTTCGCCGCCTTGTGTGTGAGGTGCTGGAGTTCAGTAGCCGCCGCGGCCACCGCCGCCATAGCCACCACCGCCACCACCGTAGCCGCCACGGCCACCGCCGCCGCCGCCGTAACCCCCGCGGCCGCCGCCACCGCCCCCACCACCGCCGCCGAAGCCGCGGCCGCCGCCACCACCGCCGCCAAAGCCACCCGGACGCGGTTCACGCGGACGGGCTTCGTTGACGACGATCGCGCGGCCGGCCAGGGCCTGGCCGTTCATGCCGTTGATGGCCGATTGGGCCTCGGCATCCGAGCCCATCTCCACAAAGCCGAAGCCCTTGGAGCGGCCGGTGTCGCGGTCCATCATGACCTTCGCCGACGTGACGGCACCGAACTGGCCGAAGGCCTCGTTCAGGTCTTCGTCACGCACGGAATAGGCGAGGTTGCCCACATAAAGCTTGTTGCCCATCGAGAGAGCTCCTTTCAATCGCTCATCAGTCAGTTGGAGCTTCTACCCGTCGAGAACCACTCACGCCTAGGCGCCGCATCCACACAGAGACTTGGTCATTATGGGCGAGCGGCCTGCGAATGGGAGGCCCAGGTGTGAAAAAGTGTTGTTTTCCCGGGGCGGGTTTTTCCGGGGATACCGGCGTTCCCCCCTTTGGTGCGTGACGGGGTGGGGCGCGCTTGAGGCAAGATCAGGGCATGCCCCTGTCCGCCCCCGACGTTCCCCGCATCGCCAGCCTGGTGCCCTCGGTCACCGAGCTGCTGTTCGCGCTGGGCCTGGGCCCCTGGGTGGTGGCGCGCACGGGTTTCTGCATCCACCCCCGCGAGGCGGTGGCGGCCGTGCCCAAGGTGGGCGGCACCAAGGACGTGAAGCTCGAGGCGCTGCGCGCGCTGGCCCCCACGCATGTCGTGGTGAACGTCGATGAGAACGAGTGGCCCACGGTGCAGGCGCTGCGCGAGTTCGTCCCGGAGGTGATCGTCACGCACCCCTGCGCGCCCGAGGACAACCTGGCGCTGTACGAGCAGATGTCCCAGGCCTTCGGTCACCTGCCGGGCGTACGGGAGCGGGCTGAAGGCCTGTCCGGCCGGCTTCGCGATGCGCTGGTGTCCTTGGACAGCTCCGGCCCCTGGCCCGAGCGCCGGGTGCTCTACGTCATCTGGCGCGAGCCCTGGATGACGGTGGCGCGTGACACCTACATCTCGCGGCTGCTCGCCCGCGTGCACTGGCAGACCTGGCCGGAGGTGGCGGGGGGATCTCATGGCGCGGCGCGTTACCCGGTGTTCGAGTGGAGCGAGGCGCGGGACGCCGGCGTGGACCTGGTGCTGCTGTCCAGCGAGCCCTACCGCTTCAGTGGCCGTCATCGTGAAGAAGTGCGGGCACGGCTTGCGGGCGTGCGGGTCCTCCTCGTCGACGGCGAGATGCTGAGCTGGTATGGCAGCCGGGCCGTCGAGGGGCTGGCCTACCTGAAGGCCCTGGCGGCTGACACCCTCCGTCCATGACGCTCGATCCGCGCACCCTGTTCTTCTCGATGTGGCTCACGGTGAGCCTCACCATCGTGGCCTTGCTGGTGGGCGTGGGCTGGACGCGGGCCGGCCGGGGCCTGCGGGCCTGGACGGTGGCGCTGCTGCTGCAGTCGCTGGGCTGGGCCCTGCTGATGGCGTCCTACCAGGGGTGGCCGCGGGAGCTGGCCACGCTGGGCGCAGCCTCCCTGGTGGGCAGCGTCAGCGCCATGCTCGTGGCGGCGCAGCACTACCTGGGCGGCAGCGTCTCGCGGGTCTGGGTGTGGGGGCCGCCGCTGCTGTCGGGGGTGGTTCACTGGTGGGTGTTCGAGCACTTCGCTGCACGCATCGTGGTGATCAACTTCACGCTGGGCCTGCAGATGGCCGGCCTGGGCGCCTTGCTGCTGCGCGCTGGCTCCGGCAGCCCGGGCCGCAGCCGGTGGCGCTGGCTGGCGGCGGCCGGTCTGCTGGCCTCGGCCCCCTTGGTGCTGGCTCGCGCGGCCCTGGTGATCTGGGCGCCCGCCGACTATCCGTCCTTCGAGTCGCCGCACTGGCTGAACGTGGTGGGCCTGATGGTCAATGGCGCCTGCCTGGGTATCGGCACCCTGGCCTTCCTGATGGCCCACCGCGACGAGGCCGAAGCCCAGCTCGCCCGACTGGCCACCCAGGACCCGCTGACCGGCCTGCTCAACCGCCGCGCGCTGATGGAGCAGGGCGAGCGGCTGGTCCAGCTGGCCCGCCGCCATGGTGCACCCCTCACGGTCATGATGTTCGACATCGACCATTTCAAGCGCATCAACGACGAGAACGGCCACCCGATCGGGGATCGTGTGATTGCTCACTTCGCCGCAGCACTTCACAGCACCTTGCGGGAAGGGGATGTGCTGGGCCGCTACGGCGGGGAGGAGTTCGTCGCCGTGCTCTACGACGGCGGCCTGGACACGGCGGCTTCGGTGGATGCGCGCCTGCGCGCCTGGTTGGGCGAGACGCAAGGGGCCCTCGGGTTCCCGGTGAACTTCAGCGCCGGCGCGGCGGGCCTGGGCGCCGAAGGCGGCTCGCTGGAGTCCGTCATCGCCCGGGCCGACGAGGCGCTCTACCGGGCCAAGCAGGGTGGGCGGGGGCGCCTCGTGCTGTCCGACGGGCGGTAACCCTGATCCCCGCATGCCGCCGCGTGCGCTGCCTACAATGAATCCATGATCTCGCGCGAACCCACCCTCGAACGTCTGGCGGTTGCCCGCTCTCTGCTGCTGGAACCCTTCGGCCTCGACGAGAGCGCCCTGGCCCGGGCCTTGCGCACCATCGGCGAACACCGCATCGACGACGCCGACCTCTACTTCCAGTACACGCGCAGCGAAGGCTGGAGCCTGGAGGAGGGCATCGTCAAGTCGGGCAGCTTCAGCATCGACCAGGGCGTGGGCGTGCGGGCGGTCTCGGGCGAAAAGACGGCCTTTGCCTATTCCGACGACATCTCCGAGGCGGCGCTGCTGGATGCAGCGCGCACCGTGCGCACCATTGCCGCGGCCGGCCAGAGCCGCCGCGTGAAGGTCGACCACCCGCAGGTGGCGGGCAGCCGCACGCTGTACGCGCCGATGGACCCGATCGCCACGCTGGACAGCACCCGCAAGGTGGAACTGCTGGAGAAGGTGGAGCGCCTGGCGCGTGCGCGCGACCCGCGCATCGTGCAGGTGATGGCGGGGCTGGCGGGGGAGTACGACGTGGTGCTGGTGGCGCGTGCCGACGGCACCCTGGCCGCCGACGTGCGCCCGCTGGTGCGCCTGAGCGTGACCGTGATCGCCGAACAGAACGGCCGCCGCGAGGTGGGCTCGGGCGGCGGCGGCGGGCGCTTCGGCCTGGGCTACTTCCACGATGGCGTGATCGAAAGCTATGTGGACGATGCGGTGAAGGCCGCGCTCACGAACCTCGAATCGCGCCCCGCACCGGCGGGCGAGATGACCGTGGTGCTGGGCCCGGGCTGGCCCGGCGTGCTGCTGCACGAGGCCATCGGCCACGGCCTGGAAGGCGACTTCAACCGCAAGGGCTCGAGCGCGTTTTCGGGCCGCATCGGCGAGCGCGTGGCGGCCAAGGGCGTGACGGTGCTCGACGACGGCACGCTGCCCGACCGGCGCGGCTCGCTCAACATCGACGACGAAGGCCATGTCACGCAGCGCAACGTGCTGATCGAGGACGGCATCCTGCGCGGCTACATCCAGGACAGCCTGAACGCCCGCCTGATGAAGGTGACGCCCACGGGCAACGGCCGGCGTGAAAGCTACGCGCACGTGCCGATGCCGCGCATGACCAACACCTACATGCTCGGCGGCGACAAGTCGCCCGAGGAGATCGTGGCCTCGATGGGCAAGGGCCTGTACGCCGTGAACTTCGGCGGCGGCCAGGTGGACATCACCAGCGGCAAGTTCGTCTTTTCGGCCAGCGAGGCCTACTGGGTCGAGAACGGCCGCATCCAGTACCCGGTGAAAGGTGCCACGCTGATCGGCAACGGCCCCGATGCGCTCACGCGCGTGAGCCTGATCGGCAACGACATGCGCCTGGACACCGGCGTGGGCACCTGCGGCAAGGAAGGCCAGAGCGTGCCGGTGGGGGTGGGCCAGCCGACCCTGCGCATCGACGGCCTGACGGTGGGTGGCACGGCCTGACCGGGCGCGTGAAGAGTTGCTGAGAGCTTTTGCACGCTGCCGGCGGGTGGCCGCCCGGCAGGCTTGATCGGGGGCGCCGCACGCACTACGCTGGCAGGCCCGGCGCCGCTCTCTCGGCCGGGTTGCCATGTCCGCCTCCGATTCCCACCCGCCTGATGAGTCGCCGCGCCCGCCGCCCGACCCCGAGCTGATCGAGCGGGCGGAGCGCGTCAACAACGACCTGATGAAGTTCGTGCGCCAGGTGCGCACGGCCAGCCCGCCGGTGCGCACGCGGCTGCAGCTGGACATGCGCGAGCGCCTGGAACGCGAACGCCGCGCCCTGCTCGGCCGCCACAGCGTGCTGCCCGAATCGCTGCGCCACTACGCCGTGACCTTCACCGAGGTGCAGTGGATGCTGGACGTGTGGATCGACGCTTCGGCGCGCGAGGTGGACGAACCCCTGCTGCGCCGCGAGTTCCTGGACGTGGCCACCCGCATGCTGGGCGAGCTGGAGGTGCTGCGCCCGCCCGACCCGGCGCTCGACCCGCCGGCGCGCCGGCCGGGCTGGTGGTCGGCCATCACCCGGGGCTTGCGTGCCGGAGACGCCGAGCCGGACCGCCGTCCCGAGGACCCCGACATCCTGCTGTGACGTGGTGCGCCGGCCACGCCGGGCCTTGACGCGCTGTCGCAAAGCCGTGCTACATTAGCCCCATGGCTCGCGCTACGACCTACTTTTTTGCCTACTTTTGGTTCTCGCACCGCACCGGCGGAGGAGAGGTCAGCGCGTAACTGCAGCCCGCAACCGAATCCCAGAAAACCGCCGGAAGACTCCGGCGGTTTTTTTTTGGCCAGGGACCGCGGCGGCAGGCACACCGGCAACCACCACTTGATCGAGCAAGGAGAACTCATTTCATGAATGCCAAGTCCGCCACCGCCATCGAGGGTTGGTATGCGCCCGTCGACCGCACCTCGCAAACCGATGACGAGAGGATCAAGGACGTGACGCCGCTGCCGCCGCCGGAGCACCTGATCCGCTTCTTCCCCATCCGCGGCACGCCCGTCGAAGCCCTGGTGGGCGAGACGCGCCGCCGCATCCGCCGCATCATGGAACACAAGGACGACCGCCTGCTCGTGGTGATCGGCCCCTGTTCCATCCACGACCCGGCTGCCGCAGTCGACTACGCCCGCCGCCTGCTGGTGCAGCGCGAGAAGTACGCCGACACGCTGGAGATCGTGATGCGGGTGTACTTCGAGAAGCCCCGCACCACCGTGGGCTGGAAGGGCCTGATCAACGACCCCTACCTCGACGAGAGCTTCCGCATCGACGAAGGCCTGCGCATCGCGCGCCAGCTGCTGGTGGAGATCAACCGCCTGGGCATGCCCGCGGGCAGCGAGTTCCTCGATGTGATCTCGCCGCAGTACATCGGCGACCTGATCAGCTGGGGGGCCATCGGTGCGCGCACCACCGAAAGCCAGGTGCACCGCGAGCTGGCCTCGGGCCTGTCGGCGCCCATCGGCTTCAAGAACGGCACCGACGGCAACATCCGCATCGCCACCGACGCCATCCAGGCGGCCAGCCGGGCGCACCACTTCCTGTCGGTGCACAAGAACGGCCAGGTGGCCATCGTCGAGACCAAGGGCAACAAGGACTGCCACGTCATCCTGCGTGGCGGCAAGACCCCCAACTACGACGCGGCCCATGTGGAAGCCGCCTGCAAGGACCTGGAGGCGGCCAAGCTGCCAGCCACGCTGATGGTGGACTGCTCGCATGCCAACTCCAGCAAGCAGCACGAGCGCCAGCTCGACGTCGCACGCGACATCGCCACCCAGGTGGGCGGCGGCTCCAAGCGCATCTTCGGTGTGATGGTGGAAAGCCATCTGCAGGCGGGCAACCAGAAGTTCAACGCCGGCAAGGACGACCCGTCCAAGCTTGAATACGGCAGGAGCATCACCGATGCCTGCCTGGGCTGGGACGATTCGCTGCAGGTGTTGCAGGTGCTGTCGGACGCCGTCAAGACGCGTCGAGGCTGAGCGGGGAACTTCCGCGGTGTCGCGGCGGCCCAAGCGGAAGTGTCCGCTGGAGCCTGTCATGCCCTCGTCCCGTCTTTCCCTGCCGCAGCGTCGGCGCCATCTGGCGGCCGGCCTCGGCCTGGCCGCCGCCTGGCTGGCCTGGCCGGCCCTGGCCTCGTCGCGCCGGGTGTTGCCGCCCATGACCGAGGGGCCGTTCTATCCGGTGCGCCGCCCGCTGGACGACGACGCCGACCTGACCCGCGTGAGCGGCCAGGCCGCCGCCGCGCAGGGTGAATGGCTGGACATCGGCGGCGTGGTGGTGGACGTGAACGGGCGCCTCATCGATGGCGCTGCGATCGAGATCTGGCAGTGCGATGCCCATGGCAGCTACCACCATCCACGGGGCGCCGGGCCCCGGGTGGATGCCGGCTTCCAGGGCTTCGGCGCCACGGTCAGCGATGCGCAGGGGGCCTTCCGCTTCCGCAGCATCCGCCCGGTGGTCTACCCGGGCCGTGCGCCCCACATCCACCTGAAGGTCCTGCACCCGAGCTTCGGCGATCGGGTGTCGCAGTGGTTCGTGGCCGGTGACGAGGCCAACGAGCGCGACTTCCTCTTCCGCCGCCTCAGCGCGGCCGACCGGGCCGAGGTCGAGATGCGTCTGCAGCCGGCCCCCGCGGGCGCGCCGGTGCGCTGGCTCACCCGGCGCGACATCGTGGTGCCCGCCTGACGCGCGTCCAGTTGTAAGCAAGGTAAAGGCTGGCAAGAGTGCTGGCCTGGGCGAGGGCTTGGGAGTGAAATGGGCGCATGCCGCACTTGGCGGCCGCGTTTTCCCTCAGCAGACCCACCCCGGTGGGATCCGCCCGCCACATCCCCTGGGGTGTCGGCGGGTTCTTTTTTTATGATGGGGGCTTGGCTGACCAGGAGACCGCGATGCGCAGTGAAGTGGTGGTGAAGTTCGGGTCCGGCGAAGAAGCCCGCGTGGTGCCGGACGCGGGCCCGATGAGCCATGACGAGGCCCGCCAGTGGCTCGACGCCGAGTTCGTGGCGCATGAGTGCGAGCCCCTGCGCGCCAGCGGCAAGGTGCTGATCGTCGACAAGCTGTTGTCCATCGCCCAGGCGGTGGGGCCGGCGCAGTTTCAGCAGGCCGGCTGGGCCCAGGCCTTTGCCCGCGCGGCGCTGGGCGCCACCGGCCGCGAGCGCGTCACGGTGGACGTGGTGGCGCTGCAGGTGAGCTAGCGGCCCGCTTCGTCGCGCTTCAGGCGCTCGCTGCGCCAGTAGACGTCATCGCCGCCCAGGCCGTCGAGCCGGGCGCGGTTGAGCACGCGGGCCAGTACGAACATCAGGTCGGACAGGCGGTTGAGGTATTGCCGCGGTGCCGCATTCACCGGCTCGTGCGCGGCCAGCGCCACCACGGCGCGTTCGGCGCGGCGCGCCACCGTGCGGCACACATGGGCCAGGCTGGCCGCGCGGGTGCCGGCGGGCAGGATGAACTCCTTGAGCCGGGGCAGGGCGGCGTTGTGCTCGGCCAGCGCCTCGTCCAGTGCCAGCACGGCGGCGTCCTTCAGCAGGGCGTGGCCGGGCATCGACAGCTCGCCACCCAGGTTGAACAGCTCGTGCTGGATGCCCACCAGCAGCTCGCGCACGGGCGGCGGCAGCGGCTCGGCCAGCAGCACGCCGAGGTGCGAATTGAGTTCGTCCACGTCGCCCATGGCCTGCACCCGCAGGTGGTCCTTGGCCACGCGACTGCCGTCGCCCAGCCCGGTGGTGCCATCGTCGCCGGTGCGCGTGGCGATCTGTGTGAGTCGGTTGCCCATGGCGTGCTTGCTCCTTTCAGCCACAGTTTAGGGGCGACTCCTAGAATGGACTGATTCCAAGACCCCGATGGAGACAGGCCATGAACGCACCGCTGCCCGGCCACGTGCTGCCCACCTACGAGCCCCGGCCGGTGCCGGCGGCGATGATCGAGGCGCTGAAGGCGCGGTTTGGCGACCGGTGCTCGACGGCCCAGGCGGTGCGTGAGCAGCACGGCCGTGACGAGTCGCCCTTCGACGTGCCGCCGCCCGACGTGGTGGTGTTTGCCGAAAGCACCGACGAGGTGGCCGAGGTGGTGAAGCTGGCCGACGCGCACGCCGTGCCGGTGATCCCCTATGGCGTGGGCTCCTCGCTGGAAGGCCATCTGCTGGCAGTGCAGGGTGGGGTGAGCCTCGACCTGTCGCGCATGAATCGCGTGCTGGCGGTGAATGCCGAGGACCTGACCGTGACGGTGCAGGCGGGTGTGACGCGCACGCAGCTGAACAACGAGATCCGCCACACGGGCCTCTTCTTCCCGATCGACCCCGGGGCCGATGCCTCGCTCGGCGGCATGAGCGCCACGCGGGCCTCGGGCACGAACGCGGTGCGCTACGGCACGATGCGCGAGAACGTGCTGGGCCTGACGGTGGTGACGGCCTCGGGCGAGGTGGTGCACACTGGCACGCGCGCGCGCAAGTCGAGTGCGGGCTACGACCTGACAAGGCTCTTCGTGGGCAGTGAAGGCACGCTGGGTGTGATGACCGAGATCACGCTGCGCCTGTACCCGCAACCCGAGGCGGTGTCGGCTGCGGTGTGTTCCTTCCCCTCGCTGGCTGCGGCGGTGAACACGACCATCCAGATCATCCAGATGGGCGTGCCCATCGCACGTTGCGAACTGCTCGACGCCAACGCCGTGCGCGCGGTGAACCGCCATGACAAGCTCACGCTGCGCGAGGGCCCGATGCTGCTGATGGAATTTCACGGCAGCCCGGCTGGCGTGCAGGAGCAGGCCCAGGTGGTCCAGGAGATTGCCAGCGACCAGGGCGGCGAAGACTTCCAGTGGGCCACCACCCCCGAGGAACGCACGAAGCTGTGGACGGCGCGCCACCACGCCTATTTCGCGGCGCTGCAGATGAAGCCGGGCTGCCGCGCGGTGACCACCGACACCTGCGTGCCGATCTCGCGCCTGGCCGAGTGCCTGCTGGACACCGTGGCCGAGGCCGACGAGGCCGGCTTGCCCTATTTCATCGTGGGCCATGTGGGCGACGGCAACTTCCACGTGGGCTACCTGATCGACCCCGCCCAGCCCGAGGAGCGCGAGCTGGCCGAGCGTCTGAACCACCAGCTCGTGTCGCGCGCGCTGCGCCTGGAAGGCACCTGCACCGGCGAGCACGGCATCGGTCTGCACAAGATGGATTTCCTGCGCGAGGAGGCGGGCGACGGCGCCGTGGCGCTGATGCGTTCGCTCAAGCATGCGCTGGATCCGAAGAACATCATGAACCCGGGCAAGATCTTCCGCTGGTAAGGCTTCGTTTCGGGGCCCTTGCGGCCAGGGCTGACAGGCCCTACATTGGCCGGGTCGTACAGCCGAGGGTCGGGCCGATACCATGCGAACTGCCACTGCCTTCATGATGCTGGCCTTTGCGCGACCGACCATGGTCGGCGCGATCTGGCCGTCTTCGCGCCATCTGGCGCAGGCCATGGCCGAAGGGGCCGAAGGGGCCCAGCGCATCATCGAACTGGGCGCGGGTACCGGGGCCATCACCGAAGCCCTGTGTGAGCGTCATCCGCACACACCCACCACCGTCGTGGAGTTGCAGCCCGAGCTGGCCGATCGGTTGCGCGAGCGCTTTGCGGGCATGACGGTGCTGCAGGCGCCGGCGCACGAGGTGCTCGAAGCCTGGCCCGAAGGCGAGGAGCCGGTGGTGGTGGTGTCTTCGCTGCCTTTCCGCTCGCTGCCGCCGCGCTGGCGGGACGGCACCAGCCGGGCGATCGAGCACTTCCTGCGGGCGCAGCCCGAGCGCCGGCTGATCCAGTACACCTACCAGCCGCGCGCCCCCTTCGACCTGCAGTTGGGCGACAGCCTGGTGTGGCGCAAGCGCACCGTGGTGTGGCGCAATGCGCCGCCGGCCTGGGTGTGGGAGCTTGGAGCGATCACCCGAACATGCGGGCAAACAGGGTGACCAGGCCGGCCAGGGTGAGGACCACCCCGATGGGGTAGAGGATGTGCGTGGCGAGGTACTCGCGCTTGCGATGGCGCTCGGCCGCGTCGAAAGTTTCGAACTGCACGACACCACCATCGGTGCGGTGCTCGAACTCGTAGCGCCGCAGCCGCCTCACCGTGCCGATGGCCTTGACCAGCACGAACACGCCCAGAGCCAGAATGACCGCGCCGATGGACGTCACGGTCATGCGTTCGGTGAACTCGCGTTGCTGGCGGGCCTGGCGGCGCGCATCGCGCAGGGCCGGGACGGACTTCTCGTACCAGGCCGCATGCCGCTGGGCGAGCTCGCGTGCCGGCGGTGCCATCAGAGCGAGCCATTCGCTGTCCTTCAGGCGAAGGCTGGCCCAGGCGCCCTCTCCTTTGCAGGCCTGATGCCATAGCTGCCGCGGGTTGCCGCCGGCACCCGCCTTGCGCGCCTGGGTGAATTGCGAAAAGAGCGTCTGCTGGATGGTGCGTTCGTAGTCTGCACGCAGGGCTTGTGCGGCTGGCGGCAGCGGCCGAAGCGCTTGCGGCACGAAGAGTGGGTCGTCGAGCAGTTCATGCAGTTTTGTGAGGGCCTGGCACTGTCGGCCCAGGGCGGTGAAGGGGCTGGGATCGCCAATGCGCGACAGCACCACCTGGACAGTGGGCATGCCAGACAGGTGGTTGAGGTTGTGGGCTTCGAGTTGCTTCGCTTCGGCGCGCAGGCGTTCTTCGACGCTGGCCGGTGAGCAGCTGGCCAACGCAAGGACGGCAGCGATGGACAGGAGGGGCCCGTACCAACAGCGCCGGATGGGCATGAAGGACATGGCGTTCACCGCTCAGTAACCCAGGCTGCCCGTGAGCGTGATGCTGCCGGTGCCGGTGCCGGCGCCGAAGACCGGAAGCACCGTGTCCTGGAAGCTGACGGTGCGCGTGTCAAGGTCGAGGCTCAGCCCCCCCGGCAGCGGGCCGCACGGTGTGGTGGGCGTTGTACCGCACTGGAAGCGGTAGAGGGTGGGGTTGCGGGCGTCGTAGAACTGGATGGTGACCATGTCGAGCTGGCTGCCCGGAGCGGGCCCCGGGCGGGTGGTGCTGCTGGAGGTGACCTGCACGAAGAGCGTGGCATTGATCGCACCCGGCGTGCCTCCTGGCTCAGACCACTGTGTGGTCCACAGGCTGGAGCACACGCTGAGGGCGCCGCTGCCGATGCAGGTGGGGGCCTCGGTGCTGTGCAGCACGCTGGCCGGGCCGCCCGGCGCAAAGCGGGTGACGCCGGACAGGTTGCCGATCGTGAGTTCGCCCACGCCGGTGCCGGGGTCGGGGTCCGGCGTGCCGCCACTGCCACCGCCGCCACCTGCCGTTGCGGGCGTGAAGCGCAGGCTGCTGAACCCGACGAAAGCGCCTGTGGTGGGGTGCTGTGCGGTGATGAGCACCAGGTATTGCGTGCCGGCCTGCAGGGAGGTCGCCCCGGGAAATGCGCCTGGGTAGGTGATGGAGCCGGTGGCGGTGGGAACCGATTCGCCGACGAAGCAGGTGGTATCGCCGGGCTCGACTTCCACGCAGGCCGCGTCGAACACCCGCACCGTGGCAAGCGTGCCTGAGGGCAGGCCCGACCAGGTGAAGGTGGGGGTGGGGCTCGATGTGGCGGCGGCCGCGAAGCTGGACGGCTGGCGCGTGGTGCTGCCCCACACGCGCAGGCTGCCGCCGGCGGCGATGTGGTACTGGCAGGGGCCATTGCTCACGGCCACCTTGCCGCCCGCGTTGACGTAGCTTCCGGCGTAGCTGTCGGTGGCGTCGTCGTAGCTGGCACTGAAGCTGCCGCCCACGGGGACGGTGCCATCCATCACGCCGGACCACTGGGCATCGAGCTGGCTGCCGCTGCGCCCGCCCTGGATCGATCCGGTGTCGATGCCGGCGCTGCAGCCCACGAAGCTGAACGGCATCTGGCCAGCGAAGGGGCCGTCCGCGCCGGGCACGCGGAACATGAGCGCGCCAATGGTCGGGTCCTCCGGGTTGTTGGCCGGGTCTTCGGCGTAGTAGCCGATGTACAGGCGTGCTTCGCCGGGGCCGGTTGGCGATGCGGGGCCATCGGACGAGCCGCCACCGCAGGCGGCCAGGGAAAGGGTCAGGACAGGCGAAGCCCATCGGGGTATCGACACGAGGGGGAAGTGCATGGCAAGGGCCTCCACGGCGGGGGCAGCTCGTGGGGGGAGCCGCGATGCCTTGAAGGCTATGGAATGCGCAGGTGCGCCGGACCTCCCAGATGGGAGGGGGTAGACGCCCCCGAATGAGGGGTCAGTTCGGCCGGGCTGCCGACTCGCTGACCAGCCGCGCGACCAGTTCGGCCTGGCGGCACGTGCCGGTCTTCTGGAAGATGTGCTTGAGCCGCTCCCGGGCGGTGCCGTAGGTGATCGACAGCCGGTGGGCCGCCTCGCGCAGGGGGTGGCCGTCGACCAGGGCCTGGGCCAGGCGCACCTCGGCGGGGGTCAGACCATGGCGTTCGCGCAGGACGTCGGCCGCGAGGCGGGGCGGGTGGGCCGGCGCGGTGAGGCTCAGCAGAAGGAAGACCTGTGTCGTGCAGGACGAGGCCATCGGCAGGCGCAGGACGGTGGCGCCCACGGTCAGCACGAGGCCATCGGATCGACGCCGCAGCGGGAAGGCCGGGGGTGGATCGAAGCCGTCGCCGTGTCGGCGCAGGCCGTCGACCAGGGCCTGCAGGCGTTGCTGGTCGGCCGGGTGAGGGCAGGCCAGCCGGCCCATGCGCAATGCCAGGGCGTCGCGCTGGTCGAGAAGGTGGTGGGCCGATCGGTTGGCGTGAACGAGGCGCCCGTGCGCATCGACCAGGATGAGCGCCTCGTGCAGGCGGTCGAGCATGCCGGCGAGCTGCGCCCTTTGCAGACTCAGGCCCTCCAGGCGCTGGTGAAGTTGCAGCGCCCGCGAGAAGTGGGCGCTCAGGCGTTCGAAGTCGGCCAGGTCATCGGCATCGAAGGTGGGTTCGTCGCGGCTGCGCAGCAAGGTGATGTTGGCGATGGCGCTGCGGTCGGTGGTGAGCGTGTTGCCCAGGCTGTAGCGCAGGCCCTGCGGCGCCATCCACTCGTTGTAGTACTGCGAGCGGTAAAGGATGCCGGCGTCGCCCGTGAAGGCTTCCAGACGCTCGTTGGTGCGGATCACGCCGGGGCGGTGCAGCATGGGCGACAGGCGATGCCAGGGGTTGTCGGCCGAGAAGTAGTGTTCGGCAAAGCAGTCGAACCACCGCGGCGCAATGCCCGACAGGCAGCCCTCGCGCACCGCCCGGGTGTGGAAGTCGAGGATGTAGAAGGTTTCGGCCGCGGTGCGGAAACGCTCGCGCATGCCACGCATCACCGCCGGCCAGGCGGCCGTGTCCAGGGCGGCATCGTAGATGGCCGAGGTGATCGGTTCGAGCGAGGGGTTCATTGGCGGCGCAGCGTGCCTCGGCAGGGTACGCCGCAGCGGCCGGGACCGCAAGGCGGTCCGCCCGCACGATCCGGGGGCTCAGTGCTTCGGCGCCATCGCCGTCCACTGCTTGGTGACCTGGCCCTGGTCGTTGACGCTGTCCAGGTGCACGTCGAAGCCCCACAGGCGGGCGACGTGCTTGAGCACTTCCTGGGCGCCGTCGTGCAGCGGGCGGTTGTGGTGCTGGGTGTGCCGCAGCGTGAGCGATCGGTCGCCGCGCAGGTTGACGCTCCACACCTGGATGTTGGGTTCGCGGTGGTTGAGGTCGTACTGGCGCGAGAGCGACTCGCGCAGGGCCTTGTAGCCGCCGTCGTCGTGGATGGCGGCGACTTCAAGTTCGGGTTCGTCTTCCTCGTCACGGATGGCGAAGAGGCGGAAGTCGCGCATCACCTTGGGGCTGAGGAACTGGCCTATGAAGCTCTCGTCCTTGAAGTTGCGCATCGCGTAATGGAGCGTTTCCAGCCAGGGCGTGCCGGCGATGGCAGGGAACCAACGGCGGTCTTCCTCGGTGGGCTGTTCGCAGATGCGCTTGAGGTCGGTGAACATCGCGAAGCCCAGGGCATAGGGGTTGATGCCGCTGTAGGCGCGGTGGCCCACCGGGGGCTGGAACACCACATTGGTGTGCGACTGCAGCCACTCCATCATGAAGCCGTCGGCCAGCAGGCCTTCGTCATACATCGTGTTGAGCAGGGTGTAGTGCCAGAAGGTGGCCCAGCCCTCGTTCATCACCTGGGTCTGGCGCTGCGGGTAGAAGTACTGGGCAATCTTGCGCACGATGCGCACGACCTCGCGTTGCCAGGGCTCCAGCAGCGGGGCGTTCTTTTCGATGAAGTAGAGCAGGTTCTCCTGCGGCTCGCTCGGGAAGCGGCGGGCGGCCTCTTCCTCCGCGCCGCGGTCGCTGCGCCGGGGCAGCGTGCGCCACAGGTCGTTGACCTGCTGCTGCAGGTAGTGCTCGCGTTCTTCGCGACGGGCCTGTTCCTGCGACAGCGAGAGCTTCTGGGGGCGGCGGTAGCGGTCCACGCCGTGGTTCATCAGCGCATGGCAGGAGTCGAGCAGGTCCTCGACCGCCTCGACGCCATGGCGCTCCTCGCATTCGGCGATGTAGTTCTTCGCGTAGACGAGGTAGTCGATGATGGACGAGGCGTCCGTCCACATGCGGAAGAGGTAGTTGCCCTTGAAGAAGCTGTTGTGGCCGTAGGCGGCATGGGCGATCACCAGGGCCTGCATGGCCATGGTGTTCTCTTCCATCAGGTAGGCGATGCAGGGGTCGGAGTTGATGACGATCTCGTAGGCCAGCCCCATGTGGCCACGACGGTAGTTCTTCTCGGTGGCGATGAACTGCTTGCCATACGACCAGTGGCGGTAGATGACGGGCATGCCCACCGAGGCATAGGCGTCCATCATCTGCTCGGCGGTGATGATCTCGAGCTGGTTGGGGTAGGTGTCGAGCCTGTAGGTCTGGTGGGCGACGCGCGCGATCTCGGTGTGGTACTGCTCGATCAGCTCGAAGGTCCAGTCGGCCGGGCTGGGCAACTGGGCCCGGCGTTCATGGGTGGGGGTGGCGTTCATGCAGGGGCCCCTTCCTTCTTGAACAGATCGCGGAAGACCGGGTAGATGTCGGCCGCGTCGGACACCTTGCGCATCGCGAAGTTGGGGTGGGGGTCGAGCAGCTGGGTGTATTCCTCCCAGAGGTTCTGCTCGGCCTCGGCCACCTGCACGTAGGCGTAGTAGCGCACCAGCGGCAGGATCTGCTCGTCGAGGATCTGGCGGCAGCGGCCGCTGTCGTGGTGCCAGTTGTCGCCGTCGCTGGCCTGGGCGCCGTAGATGTTCCATTCGCCGCTGGGATAGCGCGCGCGGACGATGTCGTGCATCAGGTGCAAGGCGCTGGACACCACCGTGCCGCCGGTTTCGGTGGCGTGGAAGAACTCGTCTTCGGTGACTTCGGCGGCCTGCGTGTGATGGCGGATGAAGACCAGGTCGATCTTGTCGTAGTGCCGCGTCAGGAAGAGGTAGAGCAGCATGAAGAAGCGCTTGGACATGTCCTTGCGCTGCTCGTCCATCGAGCCGGAGACGTCCATGAGGCAGAACATGACTGCCTTGGCGCTGGGCACCGGCACCTTCACCCGGTTGCGGTAGCGCAGGTCGATGGGGTCGAGGTAGGGGATGTGGCGGGCCTTGCTGCGCAGCTCCTCGATGCGCGCCTCGGTCTCGCGGATCTCCTTGTCGATCAGCGCTTCACCGGCGTGCGGGTGCGACCTGAGGTGCACGAGGTGGGCCTCGAGCTGACGGATTTCCTTGCGGGTGTCGCCGCCCAGGGCGATGCGCCGGGCCAGCGCGCCGCGCATCGAGCGCACCACGTGCAGGTTGTTGGGTGTGCCGTCGCTGGTGAAGCCGGCGCGATGGCTCTTCCACTCGGGCACTTCGGCGAGCTGGGTGCGGATGAGGTGCGGCAGGGCGAGGTCCTCGAAGAAGACCTGCATGAACTCTTCCTTGGTGAGGTGGAAGACGAAGTCGTCCTCGCCCTCGCCGGAGTCGCTCGCCTGCGAGCCGCCGCCCCCACCCGAGCCGCCGCTTTGCGGCCGCTCGATGCGGTCGCCCTTGACGTATTCGCGGTTGCCTGGGTGCACGTACTCGCGGTCGCCGCCCTGGGCGTGGCCGAAGACCGGCTCGGAGACGTCGCGTTTGGGCAGGATGATGTCCTCGCCCTGCTCGAGGTTGCGGATGCCCCGGCCGGACACGGCCTTGCGCACCGCGTCGCGGATCTGTTCGCGGTAGCGGCGCAGGAAACGCTCGCGGTTGCCGATGGACTTGTTCTTGCCCGACAGGCGTCGATCGATGATCTGCTGCAGGGGGGGCATGAATCCGTCCTTGTGTCGTATGCGCTGTGGGCCGCTGGGTTCAGACCATGCGGTTCACGAGCTCTTGCGCACGCGCAGGTACCACTCGCACAGCAGGCGCACCTGCTTGGGCGTGTAGCCCTTTTGCACCATGCGGTTGACGAAGTCCTCGTGCTTCTTCTGCTCGTCGGCGCTGGACTTGGCATTGAAGCTGATGACGGGCAGCAGCTCCTCGGTGTTCGAGAACATCTTCTTCTCGATCACCGTGCGCAGCTTCTCGTAGCTGGTCCAGTTGGGGTTCTTGCCCTGGTTGCCGGCGCGCGCGCGCAGCACGAAGTTGACGATCTCGTTGCGGAAGTCCTTCGGGTTGCTGATGCCCGCGGGCTTCTCGATCTTCTCGAGTTCGGCGTTGAGCGAGGCGCGGTCGAAGATCTCGCCGGTGTCCACGTCGCGGTACTCCTGGTCCTGGATCCAGTAGTCGGCATAGGTGACGTAGCGGTCGAAGATATTCTGGCCGTATTCGCTGTAGCTCTCGAGGTAGGCGGTCTGGATTTCCTTGCCGATGAACTCGGCATAGCGCGGGGCCAGCAGCTCCTTGATGTAGGCCAGGTACTTCTGCTCGGTCTCGGCCGGGAACTGCTCGCGCTCGATCTGCTGCTCGAGCACGTACATCAGGTGCACCGGGTTGGCGGCCACCTCGGTGGAGTCGAAGTTGAAGACCTTGGAGATGATCTTGAAGGCAAAGCGCGTGGAGATGCCGCTCATGCCCTCGTCGACGCCGGCGTAGTCGCGGTACTCCTGGATGGACTTGGCCTTGGGGTCGGTGTCCTTGAGGCTCTCGCCGTCATAGACCTGCATCTTGCTGAAGATGCTGGAGTTCTCGGGCTCCTTCAGGCGGGTGAGCACCGAGAACTGGGCCATCATCTTCAGCGTGCCGGGCGCGCACGGGGCCTGCGACAGCGAGGAGTTGCGCACCAGCTTCTCGTAGATCTTGATCTCTTCGGTCACGCGCAGGCAGTAGGGCACCTTGACGATGTAGATGCGGTCGAGGAAGGCCTCGTTGTTCTTGTTGTTGCGGAAGGTCTTCCACTCGCTCTCGTTGCTGTGCGCGAGCACGATGCCGTCGAAGGGGATGGCGCCGAAGCCTTCCGTGCCCTTGAAGTTGCCTTCCTGGGTGGCAGTGAGCAGCGGATGCAGCACCTTGATGGGCGCCTTGAACATCTCGACGAACTCGAGCAGGCCCTGGTTGGCCAGGCACAGGCCGCCGGAGTAGGCGTAGGCGTCCGGGTCGTCCTGGGCGAAGGTCTCGAGCTTGCGGATGTCGACCTTGCCCACCAGCGAGGAGATGTCCTGGTTGTTCTCGTCGCCGGGCTCGGTCTTGGCCACCGCGATCTGCTTGAGCACGCTCGGGTGGCGCTTCACGACCTTGAACTGGCGGATGTCGCCACCGAACTCCTCGAGGCGCTTGACGGCCCAGGGCGAGAGGATGCGCTGCAGGTAGCGACGCGGGATGCCGTATTCCTTCTCGAGGATGGCGCCGTCCTCTTCGGGGTCGAACAGGCCCAGCGGCGACTCGTTCACCGGTGAGCCCTTGATGGCGTAGAAGGGCACATGCTCCATGAGTTGCTTGAGCCGCTCGGCGATGGAACTCTTGCCGCCGCCCACGGGGCCCAGCAGGTAGAGGATCTGCTTCTTCTCTTCCAGGCCTTGCGCGGCGTGGCGGAAGTAGCTCACCACCTGCTCGATGGCGTCTTCCATGCCGTAGAACTCGCGGAAGGCCGGGTAGAGCTTGATGACCTTGTTGGCGAAGATGCGCGACAGGCGGGGGTCGTTGCGCGTGTCGATGAGCTCGGGGTCGCCAATGGCCTTGAGCATGCGCTCGGCCGCCGTGGCGTACGCGGTGGCGTCGCGCTTGCAGATCTCCAGGTACTCCTGGAGCGTGAACTCCTCTTCACGCGTGCGCTCGTAGCGGGCAGCAAAGTTGCTGATGACATCCATCGGACACCTCCTTCGGGTCAACGGGCACTGCCTGCGGGCCGCGGGGCTTGCATCTGGTGCCGTGGTGTCCAGCATGAGCCGGTGAGCAACAAATGCAAGCCTCGAATAGGGGCCCGAAGACGGGACTGTTCATCGCGGACTGCGTGCAAGGAGTGTGCCCCCATTTCGCAAGTCCTACTACTCATGTGGACAGGAGAGCACAGGCGTGTGGAAAGTTCCTCGGGGAATGTGCCGTCAACCCTGACGGAAAGCCGTCGCTGCGTGCGATGTTTGGCGCATCGCGCCGGGCGCACATCGGCGGGGTGTCGTGCGTGTGCGGCAAGCTCACCTCGCGATGTGACGCGGCCGGTCGGCGGTGCGCGTGACGGCGCCCGGGAAGCACCCCGGCAGGTGTCCGGCGTGGTCGATCTTGTCGCCGCATGGACGTGGCCCCCGGGCGCACCGCCGTGGGGCGGGTGGTGGCTGGGTGGGCGCCCTGTTGCGGTGCAAAAAATAGGGATTAACCCATGTCTATCGAAAAAATAGAACGCATGAGCGAGCAATATTGAATTTTTCAGGGGCCAATCGGCTGATTAGTCTGCGGATTCCAAGGCGGCGCGTCTGCGTTGGCCCGTTTGACTGCACCGGAGGCTCCTGACATGGCAAGGTTTCAACGCTCCCTGATCACCCTGGGCACCGCCGCGCTGGCGGGCTCGATCGGCGCGGCCGCGTTCGCGCAGACGCCGTTGCAAAGACTCGGCAAGCCCGAGGGCCGCGTCGACATCGTGGCCTGGCCCGGCTACATCGAGCGCGGCGAGACCGACAAGAACTTCGACTGGGTCACCGACTTCGAGAAGAAGACCGGCTGCAAGGTCAACGTGAAGACGGCGGGCACCTCGGACGAGATGGTGGCGCTGATGAACGAGGGCGGCTTCGACCTCGTCACCGCCTCGGGCGACGCGTCGATGCGGCTGATCGCCGGCAAGCGCGCCGCGCCGGTGAACGTGAACCTCATCCCCAGCTTCAAGACCGTGGACCCGCGCCTGCAGAAGGCGCCGTGGCACTACGTGAACAACACGCACTACGGCGTGCCCTACCAGTGGGGCTGGAACGTGCTGATGTACAACACCAACGTCTTCAAGAACCAGCCGCCCACGAGCTGGAAGGTGGTGTTCGAGGAGATGACGCTGCCTGACGGCAAGAGCAACAAGGGCCGGCTGCAGGCCTTCGACGGGCCGATCTACATCGCCGACGCTGCGCTCTACCTGATGAAGACCCAGCCTGCGCTGGGCATCAAGGACCCCTACGAGCTCAACGAGACGCAGTACAAGGCGGCCCTGGAGCTGCTGCGCGGCCAGCGCAAGCTGGTGGGTCGCTACTGGCACGACGCCTTCGTGCAGATCGACGACTTCACCAACGAGGGCGTGGTGGCGTCGAGCTCGTGGCAGTTCCAGGCCAACATCCTGAAGTCCAAGAACCGGCCGATCGCCACCGTGGTGCCGGTGGAGGGCGCCACCGGCTGGGCCGACACGACCATGCTGCATGCCGAGGCCAAGCATCCCAATTGCGCCTACCTGTGGATGGAGCACTCGCTGAACGTCAAGCTGCAGGGCGACCTGGCCGCCTGGTTCGGCTCGGTGCCGGTGGTGCTGGCGGCGTGCAAGGGCAACAAGCTGCTGGGCGACGACGGCTGCGAACGCCAGGGCCTGGGGTCCTTCGAGAAGATCGCCTTCTGGAAGACGCCCACCACGAAATGCGCCACGCAGAAGGACCAGTGCGTGCCGTACCACAAGTGGGTGTCGGACTACATCGCCATTCTTGGTGGGCGCTGAGCGGGCATGAGCGCGGTCGAGCTCCAGGGGGTGTCCTGCGTCTTTGGTGCGGGCGCCAAGGCGGTGCGGGCGGTCGACGGGGTGGACCTGGCCATCGAGCCCGGCGAGTTCTTCACCCTGCTCGGCCCCTCGGGCTCGGGCAAGACCACCTGCTTGCGCATGATCGGCGGCTTCACGCTGCCCACGGCGGGCACCATCCGCATCGGTGGGCAGGACGTGACGCGGCTGCCGCCCTACGCGCGGCCCGTGAACACGGTGTTCCAGGACTATGCGCTCTTTCCCCACATGAGCATCCGCGAGAACGTGGCCTATGCGCTCATGATCCGCGGGGTGGCGCGCAGTGAGCGTGAGCGGCGTGCCGATGAGCTGCTGGCCCTGGTGCGCCTGCCAGGCGTGGGTGAGCGACGGCCGGCGCAACTCTCGGGTGGGCAGCGCCAGCGCGTGGCCCTGGCGCGCGCACTCATCAGCCAGCCCCAGGTGCTGCTGCTGGACGAACCCCTGGGTGCCCTGGACCTCAAGCTGCGCGAGCAGATGCAGACCGAGCTGAAGGCCCTGCAGCGCCAGCTGGGCATCACCTTCCTCTTCATCACGCACGACCAGCACGAGGCGCTGTCGATGAGCGACCGCGTGGGTGTGTTCCAACAGGGCCGGCTGGAACAGGTGGACACGCCCCAGGGCCTGTACGACCGGCCCGCCACGCGCTTCGTGGCCGAGTTCGTCGGGGCGGCCAACGTGCTGGACGGCGAAGCCGCGCGGCGCCTGGCCGGCGTGGGCGCGGCCATGCTGCGGCCCGAGCGCATCCGGCTGGGCGGCACGGCCGATGCGCGCGCCAGCGGGACCGTGGCCGAGACGCAGTACTTCGGCGCCTTCTCGCGCCTGCGCGTGGATGTGGGTGGCGCCCTGGTGGCGGTGGACCTCGCCACCGCCGGCCAGCCGCTGCCGGCACCGGGGCAGACCGTGCACCTGCACTGGGATGCCGACGCGGTGCATGCCTTGCAGGGGGCGGCGTGACCGTGTCGCTGGCCCTGCCCACGCCCGCCCACCCCGCGCCGGCCTCGCTGGCGCGGCGGTTGTCGGACCTGCTCTACACACGCCGTGGCCTGCTGCTGGGCGTGCTGCTGGGCCCGCCGCTGCTGTGGTTCGGCATCATCTACCTGGGCTCGCTGTTTGCCCTGCTGGCCAACAGCTTCTTCCGGCTCGACGACTTCTCGGGCCTGGTGGTGCGCGAGTTCACGCTGCAGAACTTCCGCGACCTGGCCGAGCCGGCCAACGTGGACGTGGCGCTGCGCTCGATCACGATGGCCGTGGCAGTGACGCTGGCCTGTTCGGTGATCGGCTTTCCCATCGCCTACTACATGGCGCGCCACGCACGGGGCAGCACCAAGGCACTGCTCTACATCGCGGTGATGCTGCCGCTGTGGTCGAGCTACCTGGTGCGTCTGTATGCCTGGAAGCTGCTGCTGGCCAAGGAGGGGGCGATCTCTTGGGTGCTGGCCCAGCTGCACCTGACCTGGGTGCTGGAGGCGGTGCTCGCGCTGCCGGTGGTCGGCGGGCCTTCGCTGAGCTTCTCGTCGCTGGGCACCTTCATCGTCTTCGTCTACATGTGGCTGCCCTTCATGATCCTGCCGATCACGGCGGCCATCGAGCGCATCCCGGGCTCGCTGCTGGAGGCCTCGGGCGACCTGGGCGCGCCACCGGCCACCACCTTCCGCCGGGTGATCCTGCCGCTGGCCATGCCCGGGGTGGCGGCGGGCTCGATCTTCACCTTCTCGCTCACGCTGGGCGACTACATCATCCCGCAGGTCATCGGCAACTCGACGATGTACATCGGCCAGGTGGTCTACAAGCAGCAGGGCGTGGCAGGCAACCTGCCGTTCGCGGCGGCCTTCTCCATCGTGCCCATCGTGGTGATCGCCGTGTACCTCTGGCTGGCCAAGCGCAAGGGGGCCTTCGATGCGCTCTAGTCCCGGTGGCGGCGCCTCGATCTGGCTCAAGCTGGCCGCGGGGGCGGGCGTGGCCTTCCTGCACGTGCCGCTGGCGCTGATCATCCTCTACGCCTTCAGCGCCGAGGACAAGAGCTATGTCTTCCCGCCGCCGGCGCTCACCACCGACTGGTTCGCCGTGGCCTGGGCGCGCGAGGACGTCTGGCGTGCCATCCAGCTGTCGCTGCAGGTGGCCGCGGTGTCCACCGCCGTGGCGCTGGTGCTGGGCACGCTTGCGGCCGCGGCGCTGGCGCGGGCGAAGTTCTTCGGGCGCGATGCGATCTCCCTGCTGCTCATCCTGCCGATCGCCTTGCCCGGCATCCTCACCGGCATCGCGCTGCGCTCGGCCTACAACACCTTCGAGATCCCGTTCTCGTTCTGGACCATCGTGATCGGCCACGCCACCTTCTGCGTGGTGGTGGTCTACAACAACGCGGTGGCGCGGCTGCGGCGCACCAGCCCCTCGCTGATCGAGGCCTCGATGGACCTGGGCGCCGACGGCTTCCAGACCGTGCGCTACATCATCCTGCCGCAGCTGGGCTCGGCGCTGCTCGCCGGCGGCCTGCTCGCCTTTGCGTTGAGCTTCGACGAGGTCATCGTGACCACCTTCACCGCCGGCCAGCAGACCACGCTGCCGATCTGGATGCTGCAGGAGCTGATCCGCCCGCGCCAGCGGCCCGTCACCAACGTGGTGGCGGTGGTGATCATCGCGCTGACCTTCGTGCCCATCCTCGCCGCCTACTACCTCACCCGCTCGGACGAGCACAGCGGTGTGCGCTGACCCTTTTCCCCGCCCCAGGAGACCCACCATGGCCCCAAGCCCCTCCACCCCGAGCTTTGCGACCGAGTTGCTGATCGACGGCCAGTTCGTGGCCGGCGAGGGCGAGGCCGAGCGCGTGCTCAACCCTGCCACCGGCGAGCTGCTGGCCGAGGTGCGGGAGGCCTCGCTGGAGCAGATCCACAAGGCCGTGGCGGCGGCCAACCGCGCCTTCGACGGCTGGAGCGAGACCACGCCGATGGAGCGCTCGCGCTTGCTGCTCAAGCTCGCCGATGCCATCGAGGCCCAGGCCGAGCGCTTTGCACGTGTGGAGTCGCTCAACTGCGGCAAGCCCTATGCGCGGGCCCTGGGCGACGAGATCCCGGCGATTGCCGACTGCTTCCGCTACTTTGCCGGCGCGGCGCGCTGCATGAGCGGCACCGCGGCCAACGAATACCTGGCCGGCCACACCAGCATGATCCGGCGCGATCCCGTGGGCGTGGTGGGCTCGATCGCGCCGTGGAACTACCCGCTGATGATGGCGGCGTGGAAGGCCGCGCCCGCGCTGGCGGCCGGCAACACCGTGGTGCTCAAGCCCAGCGAGCAGACGCCGCTGTCCACGCTGATGTTGGCCCGCGCGGCGGCCGAGATCTTCCCCAAGGGGGTGTTCAACGTGATCTGCGGGCGCGGCGGCACTGTGGGCCAGCCGCTGGTGGAACACCCGACGGTGGCGATGGTTTCGCTCACCGGCGACGTGGCCACGGGCAAGAAGATCCTGCAGGCGGCCTCCACCCACCTGAAGCGCACCCACCTGGAGCTGGGCGGCAAGGCGCCGGTCATCGTGTTCGACGATGCCGACGTGGACGCGGTGGTCGAGGGCATCCGCACCTTCGGCTACTACAACGCCGGCCAGGACTGCACGGCGGCCTGCCGCCTCTACGTGGGGGCCAAGGTGCACGACCGGCTGGTGGCCGACCTGTCCAGCGCGGTGAAGAGCCTGAAGGTGGGCACCCAGGACGAGCCCGACGTGGAGATCGGCCCGCTGATCAGCGACCGCCAGCGCAACCGCGTGGCCAGCTTCGTGGAGCGCGCCCAGATGGCGGGCCACATGGAGATCACCGCCGGCGGCAAGCTGCGCGCCGGCCCCGGCTTCTTCTACGAGCCCACGGTGATCGCCGGCGCCCGTCAGGACGACGAGATCGTGCGCCGAGAGGTCTTCGGCCCGGTGGTGAGCGTGACGCGCTTTTCCGACCCCGAGCAGGCCATCGCCTGGGCCAACGATTCCGACTACGGCCTGGCCTCCAGCGTGTGGACCCAGGACATCGGCCGCGCGATGCGCGTGGCGAAGAAGCTGCAGTACGGCTGCACCTGGATCAACACGCACTTCATGCTGGTGAACGAGATGCCCCACGGCGGCATGAAGTCCAGCGGCTACGGCAAGGACATGAGCATGTACGCGCTGGAGGACTACACCGTGGCACGGCATGTGATGGTGAAGTACTGAGCGCCCTCGCTCGGCCTTGATCTGGCGCAAGCCTGATCCCGGTGCGGGGTCGGTGCTGCGCCCCCGGCCCGCCTGCGGTAGCCTTCGCCCTGCATGCCAAGCCGGGGAGGGCGATGACGGGGATCTACCAGGAGTTTGCGGGGTTGCTGCTGCTCGCCGCCGGCGTGGGGCTGGTGGCGCTGCGGCTGCGCCAGCCCTTGATCCTGGCCTACATCGTCCTGGGCATCGTGGTGAGTCCGGCCCTGCTGGGCTGGGTCAGTGCGCATGACGAGATCGACCTGCTGGCGCAGATCGGCATCACCGTGCTGCTCTTCGTGGTGGGCCTCAAGCTCGACCTGCAGCTCGTGCGCCACCTTGGCGCGGTGGCCCTGGCCACGGGGCTGGGGCAGCTCTTCTTCACCATCGTGATCGGCTTCCTGATCGCGCTGGCCTTCGGCATGAACACGATGACGGCGCTGTACGTGGCGGTGGCGCTCACGTTCTCGAGCACCATCATCATCGTCAAGCTGCTGTCGGACAAGCGCGAGATCGACACCCTGCACGGGCGCATCGCGATGGGCTTCCTGATCGTGCAGGACATTGCGGTGGTGATCGCGATGATGGTGCTGGGCAGCCAGCGCGCCGGCGGTGACCAGGTGTGGTGGCTGGCCCTGGGCGAGATCGGCCTGAAGGTGGCGGCCGCCGTGGCCGTGGTGGCCGTGCTGATGCGCTATGTCCTGCCGCGCCTGATGCCGCGCATTGCCGCATCGCAGGAACTGCTGCTGCTGTTTGCCGTGGCCTGGGGCACCGGCTTTGCTGCGGCGGGCGAGGCGCTGGGCTTCAGCAAGGAGATCGGCGCCTTCCTGGCGGGCTTCTCGCTGGCGTCGAACGCCTACCGCGAGGCCTTGTCGAGCCGGCTCACGCCGCTGCGTGATTTCCTGCTGCTCTTCTTCTTCATCGACCTGGGCGCCAAGCTCGACCTGAGCGCCCTGGGCGCGCAGATCCCCGAGGCGGCCGTGCTGTCGGTCTTCGTGCTGGTGGGCAATCCGCTCATCGTGATGGCCATCATGGGCTGGATGGGCTATCGCAAGCGCACCGGCTTCCTGGCCGGCCTGACGGTGGCCCAGATCAGCGAGTTCTCCATCATCTTCGTGGCCATGGGCATTGGCCTCGGGCATGTGAACAACGAGGCGCTGAGCCTGGTGACGATGGTGGGCCTGGTGACCATCGGGCTGTCGACCTACATGATCCTGTACTCGCAGGTCCTGTACCAGCGCCTGGCGCCCTGGCTGGGTGTGTTCGAGCGGCGCCGGCCGGAGCGTGAACTGGCCCTGGAAGGCCAGCCGCTGGATGGGCCACCTGCGCAGGTGGTGCTGTTCGGCCTGGGGCGATACGGGCGTCGCCTCGGTCGCCGTCTGGTCGAGGGGCAGGTGTCGGTGCTGGGCGTGGATTTCGACCCCGAGGTGGTGCAACAGGCCCAGCGGCCGGAGTTGCCGGTGGTCTTTGGCGATGCCGAGGATGGTGAGTTCCTGGACACCTTGCCGCTGCACGAGGCGCGCTGGGTGGTGAGCACCATGCGCGAGGCCGAACTGAACGTGGCGTTGTTCAAGGCCTTGCGTGCGCGGGGCATCCGCGCGCCCGTGGCCGCGGCAGCCCACAATGAACGGGACGCTGCCCGCTTGCGCCAGGCGGGTGTCGACCGCATCCTCATGCCCTACTGGGATGCGGCCGACCTGACTGCAGAGCGTCTGGTCGAAGACCTGGCGGCCGTGCCCATCCCCAAGGAGGAAGCCGCATGAACATGACAGCCGTGCCGCCGGTGCTGGCGGCGACCGATTTTTCTCCGGCAGCGGAACAGGCCGTGCGCCGCGCTGCGCACATCGCCCGCGAACTCGGTGCCCCGCTCGTGCTGGTCCATGTGCATGAGCCGCCGGTGCTCGGGGAGGTGTGGCGTCAGCTGCAGGCCTGGGTGCCCGGTGTGTCGGGGGCCGAAGCACAGGCCTTGCAGCAGTCGGCACAGACCCGGCTGCAGGCGGCGGCGCAGGCCATGGGCACGGAGCTGGGCAGCCCCGTGGTGGCCCGGCTGCTGGCGGGCCGGGCGTCTGCCGCGGTGGCCGCCGAGGCGGCCGCCTGTGGGGCCCAGCTCGTCGTGATCGGCGCCCGGGGCGAACACGGCCTGGCCGAGGCGGTGCTGGGCAGCACGGCCGAGCGGCTGCTGCACAGCGTGGCCTGCGATCTGCTGCTGGTGCGGGAGTACGGCGGACGCCACTACGAGCGCATGCTGCTGCCCACCGACCTGGGGCCGGAGTCTCGCAAGGCGCTGCGGCGCCTGCGCCGGCTGCTGCCGACGGTGGACTCGATGCTGCTGCACGCCTACGAGCTGCCCTACGAGAACAAGCTGGCCTATGCGGGCGTGGATGCCGCGCGGCTGGAAGATCTCCATCGCCGCGCACAGGCCGAACTGCAGCTGGCCCTGCAGGCCCTGGCCCGGGAGGTGGGTCACAGCGACCTGCCCAGCGCTTGCAAGGTGGTGCATGGTTATGCGCCGGCGGTGATTGCCGCTCAGGCTGACGCGCTGGGCGTCGACCTGATCGCCCTGTCGGCGGGCAGCCGTTCCACCCTGGAGCGTGTGGTGCTGGGCAGCGTGTGCCTGCACCTGGCGCTGGAGTCACCCTGCGACCTGTGGCTGGTGCGATCCGATGAGTGAGGCGATGCTGGATGCCCGTCACTATGTGCGGGCGGTGACGGAGCTGGGTGAGAAGCGGCCGGTGCTGACCTCCCGGGCCATCTACAACGAGCGCGGCATGAAGCTGCTCGATGCAGGCGTGCGTGTGGATGCGCGCATGTACGAGCGTCTCGTCGAGCATCGGCTGACCGTGCCGGTGGAAGACAGCCTCACCAGCGATCCGGCGGTGAACGGGCGTGTGCTGCGCGAGACCGCCGAAACCCTGCTCGAGCGCTGGCCGCTGTTCGCGGCCATGGGTGAGCGGCACAAGGCGCGCGAGGTGGTGCTGGCCTCGCTGAGCAGCCTGCCCCTGCCCACACCCATCGGCTTCTGCCTGACGCTGGCGCGCGAGTCGTTTCCCGATCTGTTCGAACATGCCGTGCTCACGGCGCTGACGGCGGGCTACCTGGCCTGGTCGCCGGTGGCGCGGCGCCATGACGTGCTGCTGGCCTGCGCGGCCGGGCTGCTCCATGACCTGGGCATGCTCTACATCGACCCGGTGCTGATGGCGCCCGAAAAGCGCCTGAGCGCCGAGCAGCGCCGCCAGCTCTATGCCCACCCCCTGGCCTCGGCCATGCTGGTGGAGCGCCACCACGACTATCCGCGCGAGGTGGTCAGCGCCATCCTCGAGCACCACGAGCAGCTCGACGGCAGTGGCTACCCGCGAGGCCTGGGCGGCGAGGCGATGAGCCCGCTGGGGCGCATCCTCTCGCTGGCCGAGGTGGTGACGGCGATGCACGGGCGCGGCGCAACCGATCCCGAGTTGCGCCTGTCGGTGGTGCTGCGCATGAACCGGCACCGCTACGACCAGGAGCTCGCCCAGGTGCTGCTCGAGCTGCTGGCGGAGTGCCCTGCACGGGCACCGTCGGCCGTGGCCGGCGACCCCATGGGCGAGCTGAACGCGTTGCAGGGTCTGCTGCGCGGTTGGGCCGTGGTGGCCGGTGCACCGGGTCCGGCGGCGGTGCTGGCACGCACCAGCGAGCGGCTGGCCGGGATCGAGCGCGCACTCGCGGGTGCGGGCGCCAGCCCGGATCAACTGCAGTGGCTGGGGGGCGACGCGCTCGAACCCCGGCTGCTGGCCGAACTCAGCCTGATCGCGCGCGAGGCTGCGTGGCAGGTGCGCACCGCCTCCCGCGAACTGCGTCGGCGCTGGCGCCTGGAACCGGGTCAGGCCTACCCCGACGCCCTGGAGCGCTGGCTGGCCGACGTCGCCCGCGTGTGTGGGCCGCTCGTACGTGGCCGCTCGGGCCAGGGCGGCTGATCGGACCCTGTTCAGGGGGCGTGTCGGCGCCCTCGTGCGCGGGACTGCTCGCGCGCCACCTCGATGAATTCCGCCGCGGCCGGCTTGAGGGCCAGGCCGCGTCGCCACACCAGCCCGACGTCCACCGTGGGCAGCTCGTCGCGCAGGGGGCGCAGCTCCACATGTTCGGCGTCCAGCGTCCAGGGGCGGTACAGGAAATCGGGCAGCACGGTGATGCCCGCCCCCACGCCCACCAGCGAGCGCACGGCTTCCAGCGAGGAGGTGCGCAGCATCACGCGCGGCTTGAGCTGGTGGCGCGCCCACACCGGGCGCAGGAGGTCTTCGATGCGGTCGGCCTCCAGCACGACGAGGTCGTACTGCGCGCAGGCCTCGAGCGAGACCTCCTCGGCGCCGGCCAGCGGATGGTTCGCCGCCATCCAGACGTGGTTGGGGCTGCGCGTGAGCGTTTCGGCCACCAGGGCCTGGGGCTCGCCCAGGGCGTTCGACACCATGATGGCCACGTCGAGTTCGCCGTTGATCAGCAGGTGTTCCAGGAAGGGGGGTGACTCTTCCACGAGGTGAAGCTGCACCGCCGGGCAGGAGCGCTGGAAGCGCATCAGCAGCTCGGAGAGGTAGTAGCCGGCCACCAGGCTGGTGACGCCGATCGACAGGGGGCCCGACAGCGGTGCGGGCTCGGCGCGGTGCAGCCGGGTCGCGTCGGCCACGGCAGAGAGCACCTTGCGCGCGCTGGCGAGAAAGCGGTGGCCGTCCGGCGTGAGCACCATGCCCTTGGGGCTGCGCTCGAAGAGCGTCACGCCCAGCGCGTCTTCGAGTTCAAGGATGGACTTGGTGATGGCCGACTGCGCGATGTTGAGCATGCGCGAGGCCGCGGCCACCGAGGACGATTCCGCCACCGCGATGAAGTAGCGGAACTGGCGCAGCGTGACATGCCGATTCATCGCTGCGCTCCGGCCCCGCTCACCCTTGCTGCAGCCCCAGCTTGTCGAGCAGGCCGTTGAGTTCGTCGAGCGAGCCGAAGGCAATCGCCACCTCGCCCTGCTCGCCGCGCTTGGTGCGCTTCTTCACGCGGATCTCGACGGCGGCGGTGAGGTGGTCGGACAGCTGCTCCTCGATGCGCACCAGGTCCCGCGGCTTGTCATGCTTGACCCGCAACAGCGGCGTCTGGCGCGCAGCGGCCTGCGTGACGAGCTTCTCGGCCTCGCGCACGCTGAGCTTCTTCGCGACGATCTCGTGTGCGCTGAGGATCTGCTGTGCCGCTTCGAGCGGCAGCAGGGCGCGGGCATGGCCCATGTCGAGGTCGCCGGCCATCAGCATCTGCTGCACCGGCTCGGCCAGGTTGAGCAGGCGCAGCAGGTTGGAGGCCGCACTGCGCGAGCGGCCCACGGCCTGGGCCGCCTGCTCGTGCGTGAGGCCGAACTCCTGGATCAGGCGCTGCAGGCCCTGGGCCTCTTCCAGCGGGTTGAGGTCCTCGCGCTGGATGTTCTCGATCAGCGCCATCGCCGCGGCGGCTTCGTCGGGCACTTCCTTCACCAGCACCGGGACCTCGTTCAGCCCGGCGAGCCTGGCGGCGCGGAAGCGGCGTTCGCCCGCGATGATCTCGTAGCGGTTCGGCCCCACGGGCCGCACCAGGATGGGCTGCATGATGCCCTGGGCCTTGATGCTTTCGGCCAGCTCGTACAGCGAGCCCTCGTCCATGCGCGTGCGTGGCTGGTACTTGCCGGCCTGCATCTGGGCGAGCTTGAGCGTCGAGGGTGCGCCGGCAGGCGCCGCGGCCGCGGGGGTGTCGCTGACCTTGGGGCCGAGCAGGGCTTCGAGGCCGAGGCCGAGGCCTTTGGGTTTCTTGGTGACCATGTCGTGAGGTGAGGGCTAGGCGGCGCGCAGGGTGTCGAGCAGGGCGCGACCGTCGGCCCAGTCGCCCAGGCCGGAGTCGTGGTTGATGTGACCGAGCGGGCCGAGGCCGACCAGGCGTGCGCCCCATTGCTGGACCATCTCGGCGGCGCGCTCGGGGGCGCAGTAGGGATCGTTGCTGCTGACCACGGCCGTGGCGGGGAAGGGCAGGCGCTGGCGCACGATGGGGCGCCAGTTGTGCAGCTGGGGAGGCATGTCGTCGCGCTCGGTGTCGGGCGGGGCCACGAGCAGCGCGCCGGTCACGCGATCGGTCAGCCGCGAATGCGCGGCCCAGGCGGCCACGAGCTGGCAGCCCAGGCTGTGGGCCACCAGCAGCGCGGGGGTGGTATCGGCCACCAGCACGTCATCCAGGCGGGCCATCCAGTCGCCGCGCCGGGGCCATTCCCAGTCGGACTGTTCCACGCGGGCGTCTCCATGCAGGGCTTCCCAGCGGCTTTGCCAGTGGTCGGGGCCGGAGTTGAGCCAGCCGGGCAGGAGGAGGACGCGCGGGGTCATGGGCCAGGATGGTACAGGGCTCACATCGCGGCAATGCGCGCCACCATCTCGCGCGCGAACTCGATGTAGGCCTGAGCGCCTCGCGAGGCCGGGTCGAACACCACGCCGGGCTGCCCGTAGCTGGGGGCTTCGGCCAGGCGCACATTGCGCGGGATGACCGAGTTGAACACCTTGTCGGCGAAGTGCTGCTTGAGCTGCTCGCTCACCTGGCTCTGCAGCGTGATGCGTGGGTCGTACATCACGCGCAGCAGGCCGATGATCTTCAGGTCGGGGTTGAGGTTGGCGTGGACCTGCTTGATGGTGTTGACCAGGTCGGTGAGGCCTTCGAGCGCGAAGTACTCGCACTGCATGGGCACGATCACGCCGTGCGCGCTGACCAGGCCGTTGAGCGTGAGCATCGACAGCGAGGGCGGGCAGTCGATCAGCACGAAGTCGTAGTCGGCATCGGCGGCGGCCAGGGCGCCCTTGAGCCGCTGGTCGCGGCGCTCCAGGTCGACCAGCTCGACCTCGGCCCCGGCCAGTTCGCGGTTGGCGCCGAGCACGTCGTAGCCGCCCAGTTCCGAGCGGGCGCGCGCCTCGGCCACCGAGGCCGATTCGAGCAGGACGTCGTACACCGACAGCGGCAGCGTGCGCTTGTCCACGCCCGAGCCCATGGTGGCATTGCCCTGGGGGTCGAGGTCCACCAGCAGCACGCGCTGATCGACACGGGCGAGGCCGGCGGCGAGGTTGACGGCGGTGGTCGTCTTGCCGACGCCGCCTTTCTGGTTGGCAATGCAGAAGATCTTGGCCATGGGCGGGTGCTTTGGGGGCTCAGAGTTCGATGAGGTCGACGCCCACGGCGCGGGCGGCGCGTTGCAGGCCGGTGTCCAGCGTGGCCAGCGGCAGGCGGCGGCGCATGGCGAGGTCGAGGTAGCTGGCGTCGTAGACGGAGAGGGCTTGTTCGCGGGCCAGCGGCAGGAGGTCGTGGCGGCTCAGGCGGGCGGGTGCCTGGTCGGTGGTGATGGGCAACTGCTCGAGGCTGTCGAGGATTTCGGCCACGGCGGCGGGTGTGGCGCGCTGCCGGCGCTCCGCCGACAGCAGGATGTTGGCGATCTCCAGGTGCCACAGGGCGGGAACCAGTGCGCCTTCGTCGGCCACTCGGTCGAGCAGGGCCTGCGTGCGGGGGCTGCGTTCGTCGATGAAGCACCACGCCAGCGTGGCCGACGCATCGAGCACGAGGCCGGCCGGGCGGACCGCCGTGCTCATCCCTTGCGGCCTTCGTCGCGAAGCTCGCGCCAGTCCAGGCCGCCCAGGCTCAGGCGCTGGCCGATGTCCTTCAGGCGCGCCACGGCATCCGCCACTTCTTCGCGCCGTGACGTGGTCATGGGGCTGAGGCGGGCCACCGGACGGCCGTGCTTGGTGATGACGACCTCTTCGCCTTGTTCGACGCGGTCGAGCAGGGCGGACAGATGGGTCTTGGCCTCGAAGGCACCGACGGTGGTGGTCATGAAACTGGTCTGGTTGAAACGACTGGTTGGATTTTCAGGTGCCACCGGCAGAGGTGTCAAGTTCAGTTCGTCGTCAAGCGGATGCCAAAGCCGATCAGGAACACGCCGGCCAGCCGCTCCAGCCAGCGGGCCAGGCGACGGTGGGCGCGCACTTTCTCGGCGATGGCGTGGGCGAAGGCGCACAGGGTCAGGCAATACACGGCGGTGAGCACCGCGATCGTGACGGCCATCGCAGCGAAGGTGACCACGCCCTGGTGGCGGGCCGGGTCGATGAACAGCGGGAAGAAGGCCATGTAGAAGACGATGGCCTTGGGATTGAGCACGGTGATCAGCGTGGCCTGGCGGAAGTAGCGGCCGGCTTCCATCTGCACGACGGGCGTCGCGCCGTCCCGGGCGCGCAAGAGCTTGAGGCCGATCCAGCAGAGGTAGGCGGCGCCGGCGTACTGCACAACCTGGAAGAGGGTGGGATGGGTGGCCAGCAGGGCGGCCACGCCGGCCACCGCCAGCCAGAGCAGGATCTGGTCGCCCACGATCAGCCCGGCGGTCGCGGCAGCCCCGGCGCGGAAGCCGCCCTTGCCGGTGGCCGTGAGCAAGGCAAAGGTGCCGGGGCCGGGCAGGGCCAGGAAGATGAGGATGGCGGCGCAGTAGGCGCCGAAGTCGGAGATGCCGAACATCAGGGGCTCCGCGGGTCAGGGGTCCAGGGGCTGCGTCTGGGGGTGGCTCTTCAGTCGCTCCAGATCGAAGCCCTGGGTGAGGAGCTGGGCGCGGATGCGCTGTTCGTCCTCGGCGGCCAGTTGGGGGCTGCGCGACAGCACCCACAGGTACTCGCGCTGCGGCTCGGACACGACGGCGTAGCGGTAGTCGTCGGCCAGCTGGATCACCCAGTAGTCGCCCCAGACGAAGGGGATCCAGGACAGCCAGGCCGGGGCGAAGCGCACCTTGAGGGTGGAGGGGCTGGTCACGCGCGCCACCCCCAGGGCCTGATCCACCTCGCCGCTGACCTGTCGGCAGCGGTTCAGCACCTGCAGCCGGTTGTCGGGCAAGGCCGTGTAGGTGGCGGCGGTGTCGGACGCGCACTGGGCCTGAAAGCGGTTGGGGTAGAGCGCCACCTGGTACCACGTGCCGAGGTAGCGGTTCAGATCCACGCTCGGCACCGGGGTCAGCGGCGCAGGCTGGGCCAGCAGGCCGGGGGTGCTCAGTGCCAGGCCGGTCAGCAGGGCGGCCACATGGGCCTTGGCTGACAGGCGATGGGAGGACTTCATGGCGACTCCTGTGTGGGGCGCATCCAGACCAGGCAGCGCTCAGCGTCCAGGCCTGGAACCGTCAAAGGTTCCACGTGAAACACAGCCACATCATCGGGCAATTCCGCGGCCTCCGCCTCGGGAGCCTTGCCCTTCATGGCCATCCAGACGCCCCCCGGGCGCAGGTGCGGGCGGGTCAGGGCGACGAAGTCGGCCAAGGAGGCGAAGGCTCGCGAGGTGACGACGTCCGCCTGCTGAGGCGGCAGCGCCTCGACCCGCGCGTGCTCGGCTTGCAGGTTCTTCAGGCCGAGTTCGGCCGCAACCTGGCGGATGAAGCTCGCCTTCTTGGCGACCGTGTCCACGCAGATGACCTGAGCCTGCGGCAGGGCGATGGCAATGACCACGCCCGGCAGCCCGGCGCCGGCGCCGACGTCGAGCAGCTTGAAGGGCTGCTCAGCAAAGCGGGCGGCGAGAGCGGGGACCGCCGCGAGGCTGTCGAGGAGGTGGTGGGTCAGCATCTCCTCGGGGCTGCGGACGGCGGTGAGGTTGTAGACGCGGTTCCACTTGGCGATGAGCGCCTGGTAGGCGAGCAGGAGGTCGACCTGGGTTGGGCTCAGGGGGAGGCCGAGGTGGGTGAGGCCGGATTGGAGGGCGGGTTTCATTTGGTTTGCGAGTTTGCCTGATGGGGCGGTGGTTGCCTTTCACCATTGCCGGGTCCCGGCCCGGCAGCCGGGTGACTTTCATTTGCTGGCCCAAATGAAAGT
>CAZKGD010000027.1:0-37342 GCA_964552215.1 uncultured Caldimonas sp. | reverse complement strand
GGTTGGCCCCGTGGTGGCCGAACTTCATCTTGAAGGTGCGCGCACCCGAGGCCAGCGCCATGATCTGGTGCCCCAGACAGATGCCGAAAGTGGGGGTGCCGGTGTCGATCAGCTCGCGCGCCGCCGCGATCGCATAGTCGCAAGGCTCCGGGTCGCCGGGACCGTTGGACAGGAAGATGCCGTCCGGACGCAGGGCCAGCACCTCGCCGGCCGGTGTCTGCGCTGGCACCACCGTGACCTTGCAGCCCCGTTCGGCCAGCATGCGCAGGATGTTGTACTTCACGCCGAAGTCATAGGCCACCACGTGGAAGCGCGGCGCGGCCTGCGTACCGTAGCCGCTGCCCAGGCGCCATTCGGTCTGTGTCCAGTCGTAGCGCTCGGTGGCGCTCACGACCTTGGCGAGGTCGAGGCCCGCCATGCTGGACGCCGCCTTGGCCTTGGCGATGGCCTCGTCGACATGAGCCTGCGTGAGGGCCTGCCCGGCCGGCAGCGCCAGGATGCAGCCGTTCTGGGCCCCGGTGGTGCGCAGGATGCGGGTCAGGCGGCGTGTGTCGATGTCGGCGATGGCCACCGTGCCTTCGTCGGCCAAATACTGCGACAGCGTGCGGGTCTTGCGGAAGTTCGATTCCAGGACCGGCAGGTCCTTGATGATGAGGCCGGCGGCATGGACTTTCGAGGCCTCGACATCCTCGTCGTTGACCCCCACGTTGCCGATGTGCGGATACGTCAGTGTGACGATCTGCCGGCAGTAGCTGGGGTCGGTGAGGATTTCCTGGTAGCCGGTGAGCGCGGTGTTGAACACCACTTCACCGACCGTGTGACCGGCCGAGCCGATCGAGGTGCCACGAAAGACCGTGCCGTCTGCGAGTGCTAAAAGAGCTTGGGGCAGTTGCGGCAGCACGGGGTTCTCCGGTGTTGTGCGCGCCCAGCGCTGCTCTTCCAGCAGACGTCCGGTGAGGAAACGGCGGGGAGTTTCGCTAGGCGGGGGATGGTTGCAGATAAACCTGTCGATTATAGCCTGCCCAGCGCTGCATTTCTCCTCCTTGACGCAACATCACCTCGACATCCGCGAATGAGAACACCTCTCGTACTCACGTGCAAGACGAGCGATCGCGTGCGGACATGGTGGCGGGTTTGAGCTTCCGGGGAACTCGGACCACAATCGCCGAAGGAACATGCCCCACCACCCTGCATCCAGGAGCGCTCCATGAAAGGCGATGCCAAAGTCATCGAATACCTCAATGCCCAGCTCAAGAACGAGCTCACGGCCATCAACCAATACTTCCTGCACTACCGGGTGCTCAAGCATTGGGGCCTGGACAAGCTGGCCAAGAAGGAATACGAGGAATCGATCGGTGAGATGAAACACGCCGACCGACTGATGGACCGCATCCTCACGCTCGACGGACTGCCCAACCTCCAGGATCTGGGCAAACTCCTGGTGGGGGAGGACGTCGTGGAGATCCTGAACTGCGACCTCAAGCTGGAATCCACGGCGCAGTCCACCATCAAGGACGGAATCGCCCACTGCGAGGCAGTGCGTGACTACGTGTCACGCGACCTGCTGCAGGACATCCTCGACGACACCGAGGAGCACATCGACTTCCTCGAAACCCAGATCGAACTGGTGGACAAGGTGGGGCTGCAGAACTACCTGCAGTCGCAGATGGGCGAGGTGTCCTGAGTCATCGCGGCCGCACGGGCCACAGGCGGCCAGTGCGCTGCATGTAGGCTCGATACTCGTCGCCGAAGGTGTCCAGCATCAGGGCCTCTTCGCGAGGGACGCGCAAGGCGTACAGCAGACCAAAGGCCACCAATCCGAAGGCCCCCGCCAGCCAGTTGTGCACCAGCAGCGGCTGCGCCAGCGCGAACAGCCAGATCGACGCATACATGGGATGCCGCACCCGCGCATAGACCCCCTGGGTGACCAGCCGATGCCCGCTGTGCACCTCCAGCGAGGGTGACCAGTGCCGCCCCAGGTCCGCATGGGTGCGATGGAAGTAGACCAACGAGATCGCCATCAGCGCGGCGCCTGCCCAGGATGCGGCCTCGGGCAGCCGATAGTCCAGCGCCTCGAACCAGGGCGTCGCCAGATGCAGCATGGGCAGGCAAAGCAGGCCCATGAACACGCCGAACATCAGCCATTGCTCGCGACGATCGACCCGCTGCACCTGCACCTGGTTGGCCCGGTTGGCCTGCACGTGAGGCCAACGGATCGCCGCCTGGATCAGGGCCGAAAGCGCCCAGACCAGTTCAGGCCAGAGCCAGGCATCGCCACGCCGCCAGAAGTAGGCCACCAGGACCAACGCGAACAGGAACAGCGGGAACCAGAACTTCAGACGGGCCCCGTACACCCCGGCGGTCGCATTGTCGCGGCCCTCGGCGGCCGCCGCCTGCACGGGCTTCATGCGCGCCTCCATGCCGCCAGCACGAACATGGCGGCTACCGCGCCGCGGTGGGGGAGACAGACAAGGCAAGGGGTGGGAGGTGTCATGGTGGTCGATCGTGAACTCATCGCGGGACGCAACACCCGGCAAAGGCGCCGCGGCGGCAGTATGCGGCCCCGCACGCACCTGCCGCTCCCCCCAGAGGTGGGAATCCCAACGAAGAATCGCAACCGTTTGCAAGCCAAACAGACAGGCCTTGTAGTGCGAATCATTCTTATTTATACTCTCACACAACAAACGACCATCACGAGGGTCCAGATGATTGTGTGTGTGTGCCGGTGCATCTCAGAGCGCGACATCCAGCGCGCTGCTCATGGTGGTTGCAGCTCGCTGGAGGATCTGCAGATGGAACTCGGCGTGGCCACCTGCTGCGGCCGCTGCGCCGACTGTGCGCAGTCCACCCTGGATTCGGCCCTGTCCCGCCCCGGTGCAGCGCCGAGCACCCCCGTCAGGGCTGTGGCGCTGGCCATGGCCTGAGTGAGCCCCATGGTCACGGACTGGCTGCTGAGCTTGCTGGTGGTCGCAGCGGCGGCCTGGTGGGCCCTGTCCTGACCCCCCATTGCCCTTCGCCGACATGCCAGCCCCACCCGCGAGGTCTGTGAAATGAAACCAACCCTCACCCTGCCCCGGCCGCGAACGGCCCAGATTTCGGACCACGGCATCGTGGCTGGAGAGCTTGCATCGTCTGCGGATCTCTCGGTCGAGCCGGCATTGCCCAGCAGCCGTCTTCTGCAGGGGCGCAAATCGGTGCAGATCGAGCACAACGGGGCGCTTTACCAGCTGCGCGCCACCAAGTTCGGCAAGCTGATCCTCACCAAGTGATGTTTCGCCGGGCGCCTCGCCAAGGCGGCACCCGGCGCTCCCGTCAGCCCAGCAGGGCCGCAATGCCGGCCTTCGCGACCTGCGCATCCTCGATGGATTTCACGCCGCTCACCCCCACCGCGCCCACGCACTGGCCCTCGACGAGGATGGGCACCCCGCCTTCGAGCAGGCCTTGCAGCCCGGGGGCGCTGAGGAAGGAGGTGCGCCCCTGGTTGATGATGTCCTCGTAGACCTTGCTTTCACGGCGCCCCAGCGCAGCTGTATGGGCCTTGGCCGGTGCAATCTGGGCTGAGATGGGTGCGGCGCCGTCGAGCCGCTGCAGCCACAGCAGGTGCCCGCCATCGTCGACGATGGCGATGCTCACCGCCCAGTGGTTGGCCAGGGCCTCGGCCTCGGCGGCATGTGCGATTTTCTTGACGTCTTCGAGCGTCAACAAGTGCTTTTGTTTCATGTGTTCATCCCACAATGTGCTCGGCGGGCCAGCCCCACCACAGTGCACAGCCTAACCGAGACGGGGCCCCCGGGGCGAATTTGGTGCTGTGGCCGTGGGGAACTAGAATCGGGCCCCGTGGTCTGAGGGGAGTCGCGGCGAGCGCCGCGTCCGCAACGCAATCCTGAAAGAGGAGCTGATCAATGAACGAAAGTCTGCAAGCCGCCTATTCCGGCTCTGGCGTCCTGGCCGAGCAGCGCAACCGTGTCTTGCGCAACACGTACTGGCTGCTCGCGCTGTCGCTCGTGCCCACGGTGCTGGGCGCCTGGATCGGGGTAGCCACCGGCATCACCACCTTGCTGAGCCCCGGCATCAGCATGATCGTCTTCTTCGCGGGCGCCTTCGGTTTCATGTACGCGATCCAGAAGACCAAGGACTCTTCCGCCGGCGTGCTGCTGCTGCTGGCCTTCACCTTCTTCATGGGCCTGATGCTCTCGCGCATGATCGGGGCGGTGCTGGGCTTCCGCAACGGCTCCACGCTGGTGATGATGGCCTTCGGTGGCACGGCCGGCATCTTCTTCGTGATGGCCAGCCTGGCTTCGGTGGTCAAGCGCGACCTGAGCGGCATGGGCAAGTTTCTGACCGTGGGCGCCCTGATCGTCCTGGTGGGTTTCATCGCCAACTTCTTCCTGCAATCGTCGGCGCTGATGCTGACCCTGCTGGTGCTGTGCCTGGGCGTCTTCTCGGCCTTCATCCTGTATGACGTGAAGCGTGTTCTCGACGGCGGCGAGACGAACTACGTGCTGGCCACGCTGGGGATCTACCTGAGCGTGTACAACGTGTTCCAGTCGCTGCTGGCCCTGCTGGGCATCTTCGGCGGCGACAGCGACTGACCTGCTGCTCCGTGCAAAGAACAAGGGCCCTCGCGAGGGCCCTTGTTTCATGGGCGCGCCATGCTGGCACCAGCTCACTCCCGCTCGAAAACGGCGATGCTCTCGACGTGCGCCGTGTGCGGGAACATGTTCACCACACCCGCCTGGGTGCAACGGTAGCCGGCCTGGTGCACCAGCAATCCTGCGTCCCGGGCCAGGGTGGCCGGGTTGCAGGACACATAGACGATACGCCGGGGCGGCACGAAGCCAGGCGCGGATTGCGGCTCCTGATGGATGTCGGCCAGGGCTTTGCTCAAGGCGAAGGCGCCTTCACGGGGCGGGTCCACCAGCCACTTGTCGGCCGGGCCATAGCGCAACAGGTCGGCCGGTTCGAGTTCAAACAGGTTGCGGGCCTCGAAACGGGTGCGCTCGGCCAGCCCATTGAGGGCAGCGTTCTCCCTCGAACGCTGCACCAGGGTCTCGCTGCCTTCGATCCCGAGCACCTCGCGCGCGCGGCGCGCCAGTGGCAAGGTGAAGTTGCCCAGCCCGCAGAACCAGTCGATCACGCGCTCCTGCGCCGACACCTCCAGCAGGCGCAGCGCGCGGCTCACGAGCACGCGGTTGATGTGGTGATTGACCTGGGTGAAATCGGTGGGCCGGAAGGGCATCTCGACGTCGAACTCCGGCAGCCGGTAGGACAGCGGCACGTCGATCGTGTCGAGCGGATGCACGGTGTCGGGCCCCTTGGGTTGCAGCCACCACTGCACGCCGTGGGCCCGCGCAAAGTCGCGCAGGCGCATCAGGTCGGGCTCGCTGAGCGGTTCGAGGTGGCGCAGCACCAGGGCCGTCACCGTGCGTTCAGCGGCATCGCCGACGGCCACCTCGATCTGAGGCAGGCGGTCGCGCGCGTCCATCGACGCCACCAAGGCACGCAGGGGCATCAGCAACGCGCTGACATGCGCGGGCAGGATCTCGCAGCGCTGCATATCGGCCACGTAGCTGGACTTGCGCTCGTGGAAACCCACCAGCACCCCGCCCTTCTTGGGCACATGCCTCACCGACAGCCGGGCGCGATAGCGGTAGCCCCAGGCGGGGCCTTCAATGGGACGCAGCATCCGCTCGGGCTTCACCTTGCCCAGATGCCAGAGGTTGTCCTCCAGCACGCGCTGCTTCACCGCCACCTGCGCCGCCACATGGAAATGCTGCATCTTGCAGCCGCCGCAGGTACCGAAGTGCGGACAGCGAGCGGTGACTCGCTGCGAGCTCTCGCGACGCATGGCCACCACGCTCGCCTGCTCCCACTGGTTCTTGCGGCGCAGGACCTTGACCTGCACTTCCTCGCCCGGCAGCGCGCCTTCGATGAAGACCACCTTGCCCTGGCCGTCGTGGGCCACCCCCTGCGCTTCGAGGTCGAGGGACTCGACGCGCAGCCATTCGTTCGGTTCACTCATGGGCAGGATTATCCCTGCGCGCACGCCCCCTGCCCGACTCAGAAGATCGAGTCGCGATCCACGCCCTGGCGCGCCATGCGGCGCTTGAGCTTCACGAGGGCTTCCTGCTGGATCTGGCGGATGCGCTCGCGCGTGAGGCCCAGGCGCTCGGCCAGCACCTCCAGGGTCTCGGGCTCACGGTCACGCAGCCCGTAGCGGCCTGCGAGCACTTCGCGTTCGCGCTCGCTGAGTTCCGCCAGCCAGGTGTCAAGCAACTGCTCGACCTCGTTGTGCAGAGCCAGGCCCATGGGGTCGGTGGCCTGTTCATCGGCCACCATGTCGATCATCGTTTCGGAGGCATCACGCTCCAGCGGAGCATCCAGGGACGTGGGCGTCTCGGCGAAGCGCAGCAGTTCGGCGACCTCCTGGACCGGTCGTCCGAGCAGGGCCGCCACGTCCTCCACCCGAGCGGGGCGGTCCCCCTCGGTGATGCGGTCGCTGCGGGATTCGATCTGCCGGCGCGCCTTGAGCACCTGGTTCAGGTCGCGCACCACATGCACCGGCAGGCGCACCAGGCGCGCCTGGTGCATGATGGCCCGTTCGATGCTCTGGCGGATCCACCAGGACGCATAGGTCGAGAAGCGAAAGCCTCGATCGGGCTCGAACTTGCCGATCGCATGCATCAGGCCGAGATTGCCCTCCTCGATAAGGTCGGTCATGGGCAGGCCGCGCCCCAGGTAGTTCTTGGCGATGCTGACCACGAGGCGCAGGTTGTGCTCGATCATGGCCTGGCGCGCCTGGAAATCGCCCTCGCGCGCGCGTGTGGCGGTGGCGAATTCCTCCTCGGGAGAGAGCAGCGGCGTGCGGCGAATCTCGCGCAGATAGGTCTGCAGGGTGTTGCCCACCTCGGATTCGCCGGCGTCAAGCTCCCTCTCGCCATTGGGCAACCCGATTGCTGACGCCGGGACGGCGTCGTCGTCGGCAACAGGTGTCTCACCGGACGGCTCAGGCGCCTCTCCTTCCAGCCCAGGCATCGCATGTCCGTTCGGTTCGGCACGCTTCCTGGTCATGGGAGGTTCCTGTTGCAGGCGCTCAGCGCGGTGGGAGATAGCGGGCCGGATCGACCGGCTTGCCTTCCTTGCGGATCTCGAAATGCAGCTTCACGCGATCGGCGTCGGTGGAGCCCATCTCGGCGATCTTCTGCCCTCGTCTCACGCTCTGGTCTTCCTTGACCAGCAGGGCCTGGTTGTGTGCGTAGGCCGTGAGGTAGCTGTTGTTGTGCTTGACGATGACCAGGTTGCCATAGCCGCGCAGGCCAGAGCCGGCATAGACCACCTTGCCGTCTGCAGCGGCGAAGATCGGGTCGCCCGGCTTGCCGGCGATGCCCAGGCCCTTGTTGCGGGCATCGTCGAAGGAAGCGACCACCGCACCGGCCGCAGGCCACGTCCAGTTGATGTCGTCCACTTCGCGAGCAGGCCCCGATGCGACCGGCATGGCCGGTACGGGAGGCGTTGTGGCTGGTGCAGCGGGTGCGGCAGATGCCGCGGGCGGCCCGCCCGTGGCAGGTGTCGGTGCCGGGCCCGATGCCGCCGGGGCCGGCGCTCTGGCATCGAGCGGCCGTGATTCGACGCGTGCCGTGCTGATGGGGCTGGTCGAGGCAACCGTGGCACTGGCGGCCGGGGGAACGACACGCAAGACCTGCCCCACCTCGAGGACGTTGGGGTTCTCGATGTTGTTCCAAGCGACGATGTCGCGCCAGCTCTGCCCGGTTTCCAATCCCACGCGGATCAGCGTGTCACCGGGCTTGACCGTGTAGTACCCAGGCTGGCCGGCATTCGGATTGGACGCCGGTGCCGCCATCATGCCGTTGGCTGCTGCCGGCGGCGTGCCCAGTGAGTTCAAGTTGCGCTCTTCCACGGGTGCACGATGCCGCGGAGATGCACAGGCGGACAGCAGGACCACCAGCCCCACGCTCACAGTGATGGACCACCACGGACGGCCTGCGGAACGGAAACTCATGACTTCCTTTTCAAGAACTCAGGTCGTGCCTGATTTTAAGGGGACAAAGTGCACCGCCTCGTGCTCGCTGCGCACGTAACGGCCCTCCCGGTGCTCGACCAGGACCAGCACCTGGCCCCCACCGGGACCCACCATGGGAGCGACCAAACGCCCCCCTGGCGCGAGCTGGTCCAGCCAGGCCTGGGGCAGGTGCTGCCCCCCGGCAGCGGCGATGATGCCGTCATACGGGGCATTCGGGGCATGCCCGAGCATGCCGTCACCATACACCAGGCGCAGGTTGTGACGCCGCAAAGGCGCCAGAAGTTCACGCGCCTTGTCGTGCAGCGGCTTGAGGCGCTCCACCGACACCACCTGGCGCGCGACAAGACTGAGCACCGCGGCCTGGTAGCCACAGCCCGTGCCGATCTCCAGCACCCGGCCCATGCCTGCCGGCCCGCGTCCGGCGCACATCAGCTCGATCATGCGTGCCACCACCGAAGGCTTTGAGATGGTCTGCTGCAAGCCGATGGGCAGGCTGGTGTCCTCATAGGCCTGGGTGGCCAGGGCCGTATCGACGAACGCATGCCGAGGGACCTGCAGCATCGCTGCCAGGACACCTTCGTCGCGCACACCCTGGGCCCGCAGGCGATCAACCATGCGGCGCCTCACGTCATCGGAGTCGAGACCCAGGCCGACCGGAGCGCTCTGTCGGCGCTGATCCCTGGCGGCCGCCTCCACGGGACGCTGGGGGCGCAGGAGCTCATCGCTGCGCCGCAGCGGCGCGGCGGCGGGCGTCGCCTTGGGCGCCACCTTGTCCAGGCTGAGGGGAAACGTGCGCGGGCGATGGCGGGAATCGGCCATGTCAGCAGCTCCGGCGCGGCCGCGCACTCACGACTGGCCCAGCCAATCGCGCCATGCAGGCACGCCCGCGTGGTCGGTCAGGTCGAACTGCAGCGGTGTGATGGCCACACGCCCATGAGCGACGGCATGGAAATCCGTCCCTTCTCCAGCCTCGCGCGCGTCGCCGGCCGGGCCGATCCAGTAGATCGGTTCGCCCCGCGGGTTGGCCTGGCGGATGACACCCGCGCTGGCATGCCGGCGACCGAGTCGGCAGACCTGCCGACCCGTGAGCTCCTCATAGGGGCGGTTGGGGATGTTCACGCTCAAGAGGTAGGGGCCGGAAGTGGCTGGCCGGGCAAGCGCCTGCTGGACCAGTTCGCGCGCCACGCGCGCGGCCGTGTCGAGATGCTGCCAGCCCTTGTCCACCAGGGAGAAGGCGATGGCGGGAATGCCGAAGAGGTAGCCCTCCATGGCCGCAGCCACCGTGCCTGAATAGAGTGTGTCCTCGCCCATGTTGGCACCGTTGTTGATGCCTGAGACGACAAGGTCCGGACGGTGCCCCAGAATGCCGGTGAGCGCCACGTGCACGCAATCCGACGGCGTGCCGTTGACCACGTGATACCCCTGAGCCGAGGTGAACACGCTCAACGGGCGGTTGATCGTGAGGGCGTTGGACGTGGCACTCGCGTTCTGCTCCGGGGCGACCACATCGATGTCCGCGAGGCCCTGGCAGGCCTCGACGAGGGCCTGCAGGCCGGGTGCGAGGTAACCGTCGTCGTTGGCTATGAGGATGCGCATGGGGGGATTGTAGGGATTCGTCACCTCGGCGACTCGCCAGCCCGACCCGGCTGCTTATCATCGATCAACACCATGACCAAGGAGACAAGCGCATGCATGCCTGGATCTGTGACAACCCCATCGGCCCGCAGGCCTTGACCTGGAAGGAAGTGCCCACGCCCGAGCCCAAGGCGGGTGAGGTGCGCGTGGCCATCCGCGCGGCCAGCCTGAACTTCCCAGACCTGCTGATTGTCCAGAACAAGTACCAGATGAAACCGCCCCTGCCCTTCGTTCCAGGCTCGGAGTTCTCGGGCGTGGTCGAGGCCGTGGGTGAGGGGGTGCGCCACGTGAAACCCGGCGATGCCGTGGCAGCCTTTGGCGGGCTGGGCGGCTTCGGTACACATGCCGTCGTGCCCGGGGCCCTGGTGGTGCCACTGCCGGCGGGCTTCAGCTTCCCTGACGCCGCAGCTTTCCTGTGCACCTATGGCACCAGTCACCACGCACTGATGGACCGCGCCGCGCTGAAGCCCGGCGAGACGGTGCTGGTGCTGGGTGCCGCGGGCGGCGTGGGCACGGCGGCCATCCAGATCGCCAAGGCCGCCGGCGCCCGCGTGATCGCAGCCGCTTCGTCGGATGACAAATGCACCCTGTGTCGAGAGATCGGGGCCGATGCCACGATCAACTACAGCACCGGCAACCTGCGCGACGAGATCAAGGCGCTGACCGACGGCAAGGGGCCCGATGTGGTCTACGATCCGGTGGGCGGGGACCTCGCCGAGCCGGTGTTCCGCTCCATCGGCTGGCGCGGGCGCTACCTGGTGATCGGCTTCGCCCAGGGCAGCATTCCGTCCCTGCCCCTGAACCTGGCCTTGCTCAAGGGTGCCTCCATCGTGGGTGTGTTCTGGGGCGAGTTCGCCCGTCGCGAACCCCAGCGCAATGCGCAGGCCCTGGCCGAACTGGCCACCTGGTATGCACAAGGCAAGATCCGCCCCGTGATCGAGCACCAGCTGGCGATGACCGACCTGCCCAAGGCCTTCGACCTGATGGCAGCCCGGCAGGTGAGGGGCAAGCTGGTGTTGACCAACGCCCCTTGAGCACCACGACCCGCCCCCTTCATTCCGAGGGTGGGTGGGCCAGCCGGCCTGGGCTACCATGGCGCCTCCCTTCGCACCGTCCGCGAGCGCCATGGCTGTTCCTGTCCTGATCGTCGAAGACAACCCCATGACCCGGAGCTTCCTGGCCCGAGTCGTGCGCGACAGCTTCAGCGATGCGCTGGAACTGGCGGAGGCTGGCGATCTGCATACGGCGCGCCAGATGCTCGACGCCGCTGGCTCCCAGGGGTCCGCGCCGCCTTACGGGCTGGTGGTCGTCAATCTGGAGTTGCCGGATGGCAGCGGGCTGGACCTGCTCGGTCGGATGGCCAGCCACCCGGCCCTCAAAGTGGTGACGACGCTGTACGCCGATGATGAGCACCTCTTTCCTGCCCTGCAGCAGGGCGCCGATGGCTATCTGCTGAAGGAAGACCGCTACGAGGTGCTCGTCGAGGAGCTTCAGCGCATCGTGCGCGGACAGCCCCCTTTGTCGCCGGCCATTGCCCGGCGCCTGCTCACGCACTTCCGGGAGACGGGTTTCAGCAGTTCGCAGTTCGGCGATTCCGGCAGCACGCCGCTCGACGCCAGTCCGGCCCTGTCGGAACACGACCGGCTCACTCCGCGCGAAAACGAGGTGCTCACCTACCTGAGCAAGGGCTTCACCGTCAAGGAAATCGCCAGCCTCATGGGCATCCGCTGGTATTCGGTGAATGATCACGTCAAGGCCATCTACCGCAAACTCAAGCTGAGTACCCAGCCCCGGGCCAGCACGACCTGAGCCTGCGCCCCGGCACTAGAATGCCGGCCCGATGAACGCTTCCAGTCTCCCCCCCTCACCGGACGCTCCTGGCGACGAAGCGCCGGTCTTGCGCCGTGGCGTGCGCAGCTACGTGAAGCGCGGTGGCCGCACCACCGACGCCCAGGCCCGCGCCTTCGAGGCCTGGGGCCCGCGGTTCCTGCTGCCCTATCAAGAGCAGCCGCTGGACTTGCACGCCGTTTTCGGCCGCGATGCCCCGACGGTGCTCGAGATCGGCTTCGGCATGGGTGAAGCTACCGCGAGGATCGCCCAGACCCTGTCCGACATGAACCTCATCGGCTGCGAGGTGCATGAGCCCGGCGTGGGCGCGCTGCTCAAGCGCATCGGCGAACAGGGTCTGACCAACCTGCGCATCGTGCAGCACGACGCCGTGCAGGTGCTGCAGCACATGATCGCGCCGGCCAGCCTGGCCGGTGTGCACGTGTTCTTCCCTGACCCTTGGCACAAGAAACGCCATCACAAACGCCGGCTGATCCAGCCGCCGCTCGTCGCGCTGCTGGCAACCCGGTTGAAGTCCGGCGGCTACCTGCACTGCGCGACCGACTGGCAACCCTACGCCGAACAGATGCTGGAAGTGCTGTCGGCCGAGCCGGCCTTGCGCAATACGGCCGCCGGCTATGCCGCGCGCCCCGACTACCGCCCGCTGACGAAGTTCGAGAACCGCGGCCTGCGGTTGGGCCACGGGGTGTGGGATCTGGTGTTCACACGCCTCTGAGGCGCCGCCCTGGCTTTTCGGGTTCAGACCCGCCAGTCCACCCAGCCTGCCCAGGCCGTGCCCAGCACGATCAGACCGAAGGCAATGCGGTACCAGCCGAACATCACGAAGCTGTGCCGTGCCACGAACTGAAGCAGCCAGCGCACGCACACCCAGGCCGACAGCCAGGACACGACGAGCCCCACCGCGAACCAGGGCAGATCAGCGGCTGCCAGCAGTTCACGGTGGCGCACCAGGTCGTAGATCGCCGCCCCCACGATCATCGGAATCGCCAGGAAAAAGCTGAACTCGGTGGCCGCCTTGCGCGACAGGCCCAGGAGCATGCCGCCAATGATGGTGGCACCCGACCGGCTGGTGCCAGGAATCAGGGCCAGGCATTGCACCAGGCCGACCTTCAGCGCGTCGCGCCAGCCGACCTCGTCGGCTTCGTGGATGCGCACATGCCGGCCGTCGCGCTGCCAGTGCTCGGCCCACAGGATGATGACTCCGCCAACGATGAATCCGGTGGCCACCACCAGCGGATTGAACAGGACGTTCTTGATCAGGTCGGCGAACAGCACCCCCAGCGCCGCGGCCGGCGCAAACCCCAGCAACATGTTCAGCGCAAACCCCCGGGCCTGCGCATCTCCCCGAGGCAGACCGAGGATCACCTCCCGCAGCTTGGTCGCATAGACCGAGAGCACGGCCAGGATCGCCCCCACCTGGATCACCACCTCGAAAACCTTGACCTTGTCCCCTTCCAGCCCCAGCAGAGCCGCGGTCAGGATCAGGTGCCCGGTTGATGAGACGGGCAGGAACTCGGTGAGCCCCTCCACCACGCCCATCAGGGCGGCTTTCCACATCAGCGCAAGATCCAAACCGTCCCTCCCGGAGGCATTGCAGACCAACCCGGCATCTTATCCAAGGCCGATCCAGAACGCCCCCCCGTGAGGCCGGGCTGGACAGACCTTGCAGCTCCTGCGCTTGACCCCTCCCCCCCGGCTGGGTACATTACTGACTCATAAGTCAGTATTTCGGTCCATGTCACCTCCCAATCTCTTGCCTCCCACAGAGGCTGAACCCTTGCGCAAGCGCCGAAAGGAAGCCCGCCCCCAGGAATTGCTGGATGCGGCGCTGGAGGTGTTTGTCGAGAAGGGCTTTGCCGCCAGCAAGATGGAAGACGTGGCCAGCCGAGCCGGGGTGTCCAAAGGAACGGTCTACCTCTACTTTCCGAGCAAGGAAGAACTGCTCAAGGCGGTGATACGGCACAACCTTTCCATTGCGATCGCCGAAGGTGGCGGCATGGCGGCAGGCTATGAAGGCTCGACCGCCGACCTGCTGAAATTACTGGCGCTCGGATGGTGGGAGCGCGTGGGAGAAACCCAGGCCTCGGGCATCTTCAAACTGATCATTACCGAGATGCGCAACTTCCCGGAGTTCGCCGAGTTCTACGCCGCCGAAGTCATCGATCCCGGACAGCGTCTGATCGAGTCGATGCTTCAACGGGGTATCGATCGGGGCGAGTTCCGTGAGGTGCCGCTGCGCGACACCGCTCATGCGCTCATTTTCCCGATGTTGATGCTGTGCCTTCACAAGCACTCCATCGGCGCATGCAGTGCGGCGATGGCCCACACGGATCCACGGGCGTTCATCCGCAACCACATCGACCTGGCGCTTCATGGCTTGTGCCGCCGGCCGCTGGGACACTGAGTTCCTATCCTCATGAACCGCTTTTCCAAGCGCGCCGCGCTCTGGCTGACCCTGATCCTGCTCGCGTCCCTGGTGGCCGTCGGCGTGTTGCGTGCCGTCCAACACCGGCAGGCTGCCGCGGCCCCTACGACCGCGCCGGGCGCCTCGAGCGAATTGATCGAACTGGCGCCGACGGACCTGATCGTGGCGCGACGTGCCGACCTCAGCCGTACGGTGGCCGTCTCGGGGAGCCTGCGTGCGGTGCGCACCGCCCAGGTCAAGGCCAAAGTGGCCGGTGAACTGCGCGAGCTGGCCGTGCGCGAGGGGGAGCCTGTGCGCTCTGGCCAGGTGCTGGGGCGCATTGATCCGACCGAGTACGAGGCTCGCCTGCGCCAGGCGCAGGAGCAAGCCGCTTCGGCGCGGGCCCAGCTGGACATCGCGGAACGCAGCCTGCAGAACAACCGCGCCTTGGTAGACCAAGGCTTCATCTCGCGCAATGCGCTGGACACGTCCGTGTCGAACGCAGCCGCGGCACGCGCTGCGCTGCAGCAAGCCCTTGCAGGCGTAGACCTGGCGCGCAAGGCGCTTAACGACACGGCGCTGCGGGCCCCCTTCGACGGCTTCGTTTCGGCCCGTGTGGCCCAACCCGGCGAGCGCGTCAGTGTGGACGCACGCATCCTCGAGATCGTGGACTTGTCTCGGCTCGAAATGGAAGCGCCCGTGCCGGCCGAGCAGGTGGTGCAGCTCGTGGCGGGGGCACGCGCGCAGTTGCGGGTGGACGGCTTGGCCGAGGCGGTGTCGGCCACCTTGGCTCGCATCAATCCCAGCACTCAGGCCGGCACACGCGCTGTCATGGTCTATCTGACGCTCGACGGCCACCCGGCCCTGCGCCAAGGACTGTTCGCCACGGGTGAAATCGAAGTGGAGCGTGCGCAGGCCCTGACCCTGCCAGCCTCGGCCCTGCGTCAGGAAGGCAGTCGCACCGTCGCATTGCTGGTCCGAGACGACCGCGTGGAGCCGCGCGAGGTGAAAACCGGACGAAGCAGCCCCGACCCCGCCAGCGGAGAACGTCTGGTCGAGATCATCGAAGGGCTGAACGAGGGTGACCGGGTGCTGGCAGGCTCCGCGGGGCTGGTGCCCGCGGGGGTGCGGGTGCGCCTGACCCAGTTGCCCGCTTCGTCGGCGCGCTGAGCCCGCACCGGCCGCCATCATGTGGTTCACACGCGTTTCCATCCAGAATCCGGTCATGGCCACCATGGTCATGCTGGCCTTCGTGGTGCTGGGGCTGTTCTCGTACCAGCGCTTGAAGGTCGATCAGTTCCCAGACATCGAATTCCCCATCGTCGTGGTGCAGGTCGACTACCCCGGCGCCTCACCCGAGATCGTCGAGACCGAGGTGACGCGCAAGGTGGAGGAGGCGGTCAACTCCATCGCCGGCATCAAGAAACTGTATTCGCGCAGCTACGAAAGCCGCTCGGTGGTGATCATCGAGTTCAACCTCAACGTGGACGACCGGCGCGCCGCGGACGATGTGCGAGAGAAGATGTCCATCCTGCGGCCTGCCCTGCGCGATGAGGTGGAGGAGCCCCGTGTCCTGCGCTTTGACCCGGCCGGCCGGCCGATCTACATCCTCGCCCTGACGTCGCCGGACGGCTCGCGCAGCGCGGTGGACCTCAGCACCTATGCCGACCAGACGCTGAAGAAGCGCCTCGAGAACGTGCCCGGGGTGGGCTCGGTCTCGCTCGTGGGCGAGGTCAAGCGCGAAATCAACATCTACCTGAATCCGCAGGCCATGGAAGCCCTGGGGGTGACCGTGGACCAGGTGGTGCAGGCCGTGCGCACCGAGAACCGCGACCTGCCTGCGGGTGCGCTGCGTTCGGGCTCGTCCGAGCGCGTAGTGCAGATCAATGCACGCATGCAGCGCCCCGAAGACTTCAGGCAGATCATCGTCGCACGCCGAGGTGCGGCAAGCAGCGTGCCGGTGCGGCTGGGTCAGGTCGCAGACATCGTCGACGGCCCGCAGGAGATCGAATCCCTGGCTCTCTACAACGGCCAGCGTACCCTGGCCCTCACTGTCCTGAAGGCACAGGGGCAGAACACCATCGAGGTGGTGGATGGCTTGAACCGCGTGGTGCAGGACCTGCGCACCGAACTGCCCGAAGGCATGTCGCTGGAGGTGGTCAGCGACAACTCTCGGCCCATCCGCGTGGCAGTGAAGAATGTGCGCCAGACGCTGATCGAGGGCGCCGTGCTCACGGTGGCCATCGTCTTCCTGTTCCTCAACTCATGGCGCTCCACGGTCATCACCGGCCTGACGCTGCCCATTGCGCTGATCGGCACCTTCGGCGTGATGCATGCGTTCGGTTTTTCCATCAACATGGTCACGCTGATGGCGCTGAGCCTGTGCGTGGGCCTGCTGATCGACGACGCCATCGTCGTGCGAGAGAACATCGTGCGGCACATGCAGATGGGCAAAGGGCCGCACCAGGCCGCCCTGGACGGCACCAACGAGATCGGCCTGGCGGTGCTGGCCACCACCCTGTCCATAGTGGCGGTGTTCCTGCCCATCGGCTTCATGGGCGGCATCATCGGCAAGTTCTTCCACGAGTTCGGCATCACCATGGTCGCGGCGGTGATGATCTCGATGTTCGTGAGCTTCACGCTCGATCCGATGCTCTCCAGCGTGTGGCACGACCCGGCGGTGATGCCGCATGCCAGCGCACGCAAGAGCCTGTACGACCGCACACTGGGGCGCGTGACCGGCGCGATGGACCGCTTTTCGCACTGGCTGGGCGAGGCCTACCAGGACATCCTGGCGTGGTCGCTGCGACACAAGGCGGCCACGATGGGCATTGCGGTGGCCAGCCTCGTCGCCAGCTTCGCCCTTGTGCCACTGCTGGGCACCGAGTTCGTGCCCAAGGCCGACTTCGGCGACACCAACGTCAGCTTCTACACGCCGGCCGGGTCGTCGCTGGAAGCCACCGAAGCCAAGGTGCGGCAGGTCGATGCCATCTTGCGCGAGTTCCCCGAAGTGCGCTACACGGTCGCCACGATCAATACCGGGTCGGCGCCGGACAAGAACCAGGTCAGCGTCTATGTGCGTTTGGTCGACCGCAGCGAACGCGAGCGCAATGTCGATCAGATGTCGGTCCCGCTTCGCCATCGCCTGGCCACCGTGCCCGGTATCACGGTGACGCAAGTGGGCCTGCTGGATGCCGTGGGCGGACAGAAACCCATCTCGTTGTCGCTGCAGGGCAATGATCTGCGCGAGCTTCAGCGGCAAACCGAAGCGCTGGCCGAGAGGCTGCGCACGATTCCCGGGCTGGTGGATCTGGACACGAGCACAAAGCCCAACAAGCCGACCGTGGATGTCCAGGTGAAGCGTGAGGCGGCCTCCGATCTGGGTCTGAGCGTCGGAGCCATCACGAGCAGCCTGCGTGCGCTGGTGGCCGGGCAGACCGTCGGCAACTGGCGCGCAGAGGATGACCAGAGCTACGACGTCAAGGTGCGTCTCGCCCCCGAAGCCCGCACGCAAGCGGACGACCTCGCCGGCCTGGGCCTCGCCGTGGGTCAGCAGGCCGACGGCGGCACCCGCATCGTGCGCCTGTCGCAGGTGGCCGACCTGGTGCCCTCGGTGGGCCCGAGCCAGATCAACCGGCGCGACCTGAATCGCGAGGTCGAGATCACGGCCAATGTCTCAGGGCGTTCACTGGGCGAGGTGTCTGCGGACATCCGCAAGGTGATCGATGAACTCGCCCTGCCGGCCGGGTATCGGATCAGCTTCGGCGGCTCCACGAGCGACATGCAGGAGTCCTTCGCCTATGCGCTGTCCGCACTGGGTCTGGCCGTGATCTTCATCTACATGATCCTGGCCTCACAGTTCAAGAGTTTCGTACAGCCCATCGCGCTAATGTCCTCGCTGCCGCTCACGCTCATCGGCGTGGTGCTGATCCTGCTGATCTTCGGCTCGACGCTGAACATGTTCTCGATCATTGGCGTGATCATGCTGATGGGCCTGGTCACCAAGAACGCGATCCTGCTGGTGGACTTCGCGAATCGCGCCCGCGAGGGGCACAGCGCCGAAGGGCTGGAAGGCCAGCGACTCGGGCGGGAGGAAGCCCTGATGATGGCCGCCCGCGTGCGCCTGCGCCCCATCCTGATGACCACGCTCGCGATGGTGTTCGGCATGGTGCCGCTGGCCTTTGCCCTGTCCGAAGGAGCCGAGCAGCGCGCCCCGATGGGGCAGGCCGTCATCGGGGGCGTCATCACGTCATCCCTGCTGACCCTGGTGGTGGTGCCGGTGGTCTATTGCTACCTCGACGACCTGGCGAACTGGCTGCGGCGCAAGTTCGGTGCCGGAACTCCGCCCGTGCCGACGGACCTCACGAGCGAGGCGAAATAAAATCCGTGTCTTCCCCTAGAACGGCCTTCAGGACCCAGCCATGAACATCGAACAAGCTCGCTTCAACATGATCGAACAGCAGATCCGCCCCTGGGAGGTGCTGGATCCGTCGGTGCTGTCGCTGCTCTCGGTGGTGCGCCGCGAGGACTTCGTGCCCGCCGCCTACCGCGCCATGGCCTTCGTCGACATGGAAGTGCCGCTGCTCGAGGGGGGCGCCAAGGGCATGTGCATGCTGCAACCCAAGGTCGAAGCCCGGCTGCTGCAGGAGCTCGCTCTGGGCAAGCACGAAAAGGTACTGGAAATCGGCGCCGGCTCAGGCCACATGGCCGCGCTGCTGGCCCACAAGGCCCAGCGCGTGGTGAGTCTGGAGATCCATCCCGAGCTGGCCCGCATGGCCACTGACAACCTGCGTCGCGCCGGCGTGCACAACGCCGAGGTCCGGCAGGCCGACGGGTCGAAGACCGTGCTGGCCGAGGGCCCCTTCGATGCCATCCTGGCCTCGGGCTCGGTGGCCCAGGTGCCGCAAAGCCTGCTGTCCCAGCTCAAGGTGGGTGGCCGCCTCGCGACGATCGTCGGCCAGGAGCCGGTGATGCGTGCGGTCATCGTCACGCGCACTGGTGAACACGAATTCCGCACCGTCGAGGTCTTCGACACCGTCGCTCCGCGCCTGCTCGGCTTCGATGAGCCCTCGCGCTTCACTTTCTGACACAAGGACCCTCCATGCCTTCGCGCCTGCCCCTTGCCCGCCTTTCCTCGAAGAACGCCCTGTTGCGCAGCCCGTCTGCGCAGCTGCGGCCGCTCCTGCTGGGACTGGGCCTGCTCTGGGCAGCGGCCGTGCCGGCCCAGAGCCTGGTGGAAGTCTATGAAGCGGCACGCGGCTACGACGCCACCTACCTGGCCGCCAAAGCCCAGGCGGAATCGGCCGAGTTTCGCGCCGCCCAGTCGGGGGCCCTGCGACTGCCCAGCGTGGGCCTGGGCGCCTCCAGCACCCGCACCGAGTCCGACCCGCCTCAGGGCACCGACCTGTCAGGCACGGCCCATCAGTTGGCGCTGCAGGCCAAGCAGCCGCTTTTCAATCGCGGCAATGGCGTGAGCATCGACCAGGCCGACCGTGCGCTGCAAATTTCGCGGGCCGAGCTGGAAAGTGCCGAACAGGACCTGATCGTTCGGGTGGCCCAGGCCTACTTCGATGTGCTGGCCGCACAGGACGCCCTGGCCACGGCACGCGCCAACAAGACGGCCATCTCGGAGCAGTTGGCCTCGGCTCGCCGCAATTTCGAGGTGGGCACGGCCACGATCACCGACACACGTGAAGCCCAGGCGCGCTTCGACCTGGCCGGCGCCCAGGAGCTGGCGGCCGAAAACGAGTTGCGCACCCGCCAGCTCGCGCTGGACCAGCTCGTGGGCCGCAGCGGCATCACGCCCCAGCCGCTGGCCCAGCCCGTGGCGCTGCCTCCGGTGGCTCCCGCCGACCCGGATGCCTGGGTGGGCAAGGCCGTGGAGGCCCCGACGGTGCGCCGCGCCCAGCTCGCCTACGAGATCGCCCAGCTCGAAACCGACAAGGCCCGTGCCGGCCACCTGCCCACGGTGGACCTGGTGGGCACGCTCGCGCGCAACCGCAACAACGGTTCGCTCTACGAGGCCCAGCGCACGGCGGGCTCCAGCACCAATGCCAGCGTCGGGGTGCAGCTCAACCTGCCCTTGTTTGCCGGCTTCGCGGTGCAGAACCGCGTGAAGGAAACCTTGTCGCTGCAGGAGAAGTCGCGCAACGACCTGGAGGCCGCTCGCCGCGGTGTCACCCTGGGCACCCGCCAGGCCTTCCTGGGCGTGCAGTCGCTGCGGGCCCAGGTGCAGGCGCTGGAGGCGGCCGAGGCCTCGTCGAAGCTGGCCCTGGAGGCCACCCAGACCGGCTACCGTGTGGGGGTGCGCGTGAACCTGGATGTGCTCAACGCCCAGACCCAGCTTTTCTCCACGCAGCGTGACCTGGCTCGCGCCCGCTACGACGTGCTGGTGGGCAACCTTCGGCTGCGTCAGGCGGCCGGTGTGCTGGCGCCTGAAGACCTCACCTCGATCAACGGTCTGCTGTCCCGCTGAGCGCGAGCACCTGCCGGGCCATGCGCGCGGCGGCGCCCCGGTGGGCCGCTGCGAAGTCCCGCGAGCGCTGCGACATCTCTGACTGCACGTGCGGTGAAGCAGCCACCTGCGCCGCCCGGGCGACACCGTCCTCGATTGATGCCACCCTCTCGGCCGCACCCGCCTGCAGGGACAGCTCCGCCGCTTCTGCGAAATTGAAGGTGTGCGGTCCCATGATCACCGGGCAGCCGCAGGCTGCCGCTTCGATCAGGTTCTGCCCCCCGAGCGGCGCAAAGCTGCCGCCCAACAGGGCCACATCGGCCGCCGCGTAGTAGGCCGGCATCTCGCCCAGGCTGTCGCCCAGGATCACGTCCACCTCGCCCGCCGCGGGTGCCGTCGCTGCACCCCAGCCTGAACGCCGCAACGGGTTCCACCCGGCCGAGCGCACCAGCGCTGCCACCTCGTCGAAGCGCTGGGGATGACGGGGCACCAGCAGCAGCAGCGGCCGCGGCGCCGGCAGGCTGCGCCAGGCGGCCAGCAGCGGTCCTTCCTCGCCTTCGCGGGTGCTCGCCGCCAGCACGACCGGCCGGGCCGACCCGCCCTGCCATCGCTGGCGCCAAGCCTGACCCTGGGTCATCAGCGCCTCGGGCGGGGTCATGTCGAACTTGAGATTCCCGCAGGCCTCCACCCGCATCACACCCATCGCATGCAGGCGTGCAGCATCGCCTTCGGTCTGTGCCAGGGCCAGGGCCAGGCTGCGCGCCGCCGGCTGCATCAGGGCACGCAACCGCTGCCCCTGGCGCAGGCTGCGTTCGCTCAGGCGGGCATTCACCAGCACCATCGGCACGCCGTGCTGGAGAGCCGCCTGCTGCAGCACCGGCCACACCTCGGTCTCCATCAGCAGGCCCAGCGCCGGCCGGTGATGCGCCAGGAAACGCCGCACCGCCCCTGGCGTGTCGTAGGGCAGCCAGGCCTGGGCATCGCCTTCGCGCAGCAGGGATCGGCCGGCCTCCAGGCCCGTGGCCGTGCCGTGCGTGAGCAGCAGGCGCACGTCCGGTTGCCTCGCACGCAAGGCGTCGATCAGGCCCGCGGCCGCCCGCGTTTCGCCCAGCGACACGGCGTGCAGCCACAGCGCGCCAGGCGGCGGTGCCGGATCGCGATAGAAGCCGAAGCGTTCACCCATCCGCCAGCGGTACAAGGGTTCGCGGCGGCCACGCCACCACAGCTTCAGCCCATAGGCCGGCTGCAGCAGCCACAGCAGCGCGGCATAGGCTCGCAGCGCCCAGCGTTCAGCCAGGCGCAGCCTGGGGCTGGTCAATGGGCCGCCCCGCCGACCTGGGCGTCGGGCTTGACGGTGCGCACGGCCGCCAGGAACTGCGCGCGGATGCGCTCCAGCGCTTCCGGCGTCTGACCCTCGAAGCGCAGCACCAGCACCGGCGTGGTGTTGGACGCCCGCACGAGCCCGAAGCCATCGTCGAACTCGGCCCGCAGGCCATCGATGTCGACCACCTCGCGCGCGCCCTCGAAGCGGGCTGTCTCGCGCAGCTGCTCCACCAGGCGGTGGTGCTCGCCCTCGGCGCAGGCGATGTTCAGTTCCGGCGTGCTGTGGCTGGTGGGCAGCGCGTTGAGCACGGCGCTCGGGTCGTCGTGGCGGCTGAGGATCTCCAGCAGCCGCGCGGCCGTGTAGGTGGCATCGTCGAAGCCGTACCAGCGCTCCTTGAAGAAGACGTGGCCGCTCATCTCGCCGGCAAACGGTGCGCCGGTCTCGCGCAACTTGGCCTTGACGAGCGAATGGCCGGTCTTCCACATCATCGGCACGCCACCGGCCTCGCGGATCACCTGGGCCAGGCGCTGGCTGCACTTGACGTCGTAGATGATGGTCGCGCCCGGGTTGCGCTGCAGGATGTCGCGCGCGAAGAGCATCATCTGGCGGTCGGGGTAGATGTTGTGGCCCTCGCGCGTGACCACGCCCAGGCGGTCGCCATCGCCGTCAAACGCCAGGCCCAGTTCGGCGCCATGCTCACGCACGGCGGCAATCAGGTCGGCCAGGTTCTCGGGCTTGGACGGGTCGGGGTGGTGGTTGGGGAAGTCGCCGTCCACCTCGGAGTAAAGCTCGATCACCTCGCAGCCCAGGGCGCGCAGGATGCCCGGCGCCGAAGCGCCCGGGATGCCGTTGCCTGAATCGACGACGATCTTCATCGGACGGGCCAGCGTCACGTCGCCCACGATGCGCCGGGTGTACTCGGGCAGCACGTCCAGCATGTGCAGCGCGCCCTCGCCTTGCACGTAATCCTCGGCCTCCATGCGGCGGCGCAAGCCCTGGATCTCGTCACCGTAGATGGCGCGCCCGGCCAGCACCATCTTGAAGCCGTTGTAGTCCTTGGGGTTGTGGCTGCCCGTCACCTGGATGCTGGAATGGCAGCCCTGCTCGCCCCGCGTGGCGGCCACGTAGTAGCTCATCGGCGTGGTCACGGCGCCCAGGTCGATGACATCGACGCCGGTGCAGCGCAGGCCCCGGATCAGCGCCGCCGACAGCGACGGGCCCGACAAGCGGCCGTCACGGCCCACCGCCACCGCCTTTTCGCCGATCGCTCGCGCTTCGGTACCGAAGGCGCGGCCCAGGTGCTCGGCCACGGCCTCGTCCAGGGTGGTGCCGACGATGCCACGGATGTCGTAGGCCTTGAAGATCGAAGCGGCTGGCTGCACGGTGGTCCCTTCTGTCCGGTCTGGTCCAACCACCCATTGTAGGGAGGGTCGCCATCGGGCTCGACCACATGTCCGAAAACGGCGAGTCCTGCGCCGGGCGACGCCCATAATCGCTGCATGCTGGATGACAACGCCGCCTACGCCGCCCTGCAATCGCGTGATGCCCGCTTCGACGGTCAGCTCTTCGTGGGCGTCACCTCTACTGGCGTCTACTGCCGGCCGGTGTGTCGTGTGCGCACGCCGCTGCAGCGCAACTGCCGCTTCTTCGAAAGCGCCGCCCAGGCAGAGGCAGCACGTTTCCGCCCGTGCCTGAAATGCCGCCCGGAAGTGGCGCCGGGCCAGCGCTTGGCCTGGACGGTGATGGATGCCTCGCGCACGCTGGCCCGCCAGGCCTCGGCCTGGCTCGACACGCAGGCCGGCCTGCCCGATGGGCCCCATGTGGCCCAGCTGGCCCAGCGGCTGGGCATCAGCGACCGCCATCTGCGCCGCATCTTCCAGGCCGAGCATGGAGTCACCCCCCTGCAATATCTGCAGACCCGCCGATTGCTGCTGGCCAAGCAGTTGCTGACCGACACCGACCTTGCGGTGACCGACGTGGCCCTGGCCAGCGGCTTCGGCAGTCTGCGGCGCTTCCACGCCGCCTTCGCCGAGCACTACCGCCTCCAACCCACCGAGCTGCGGCGCCAGCGTCCGACGGCGCCGGAGCCGCAGGGCCCGGTGTTGCGCCTGGCCTACCGGCCGCCGCACGATCCGCCCGCGCTGTGGGCCTTCCTGACGCAGCGGGCCATTCCCGGTGTCGAGGCGCCGGCGCCCGAGGGCTGGCGCCGCAGCCTGCAATGGCCCCATCCCACCCAGGACGGCCGCTGGCTGAGCGGCTGGCTGGCCGTGCGCTTCGATGCGCCTCACGCCCGGGTCGAGCTTCAGCTCTCGCCCTCCCTGGTGGCCGCCAGCGGCACCCTGCTGCCGGCCGTGCGCCGCTGGCTGGACCTGGACGCCCAGCCCGAGCAGGTCGATGCGCGCCTGAAGGATCTGCCCCATCCCGGCATGCGCCTGCCGGGCGCGCTCGACCCCTTCGAGCTGGCCGTGCGCGCCGTGCTGGGGCAGCAGGTCACCGTTGCAGCAGCCCGCACGCTGGCCACCCGTCTGGTCGACGCCTACGGGGAGCCCGTCGACAGCCCCTGGCCCGAGGTGCGACGCTGCTTCCCTCGGCCCGAGCGCCTGGCGGAGGCGCCGCCGGACGCCCTGGGTCGCCTGGGCCTGGTGCGACAGCGGGTGGGCGCCATCGGCGCCCTGGCCCGTGCGTGGCCCACACTGAGCCCCCTGCTCCAGGCCCCCGCCCTGGGGAGCCCGAGCGACCCGCTGCCCGCGGCCGTGCAGGCGCTGCAGGCCCTGCCCGGCATCGGCCCCTGGACAGCCCACTACATCGCCATGCGCGCGCTGGGTTGGCCCGACGCCTTCCCGCCCGGCGATGTGGCCGTGCTCAAGGCCCTGACGCAGCGGCTCGGGCGACCGTGCTCGGTGCGCGAGGCCGAACAACTGGCCGAGGCCTGGCGCCCCTGGCGGGCCTACGCCGTGGTCCGCCTGTGGGCCTCTCTCAGCCCGACACCCACCCATTCACAGCTGTCATAATGAACATTCCCTACACCGCGCAGCGCCGCTGGGCTTCCCCACTGGGCACGATCTGGGCCGCACGCACCGCCGCTGGCCTGGCTGGCCTGTGGTTCGCCGAAGGCCAGAAGGACACCCCGGACACCATCGACGCCCCCCTGCGCAACGACGACCCCTTGCTGCGGGCGGCCGAGGCCACGCTGGCCGACTATTGGCGCAACGGCATCCTGGCCTGGGAGTCGCCCCTGGACCTGCACGGCACCCCTTTCCAGCGCGAGGTGTGGCAGGCCTTGCTGAAGGTGCCCCGGGGGCACACGCTGAGCTACCGCGGGTTGGCCGAGCGCATCGGCCGTCCACAGGCCGTGCGCGCCGTGGGCGCTGCCGTGGGACGCAATCCGGTGTCCATCCTCGTGCCCTGCCACCGCATCCTGGGCAGCGACGGCAGCCTCACCGGCTACGCCGGCGGCCTGGAACGCAAGGTCGCGCTGCTTCGTCTCGAAGGGGTGCTGGCCGCATGAAGCCCCGCGATCTCACCGAACTCGTGCTCCTGGCCGCCATCTGGGGCGCGTCCTTCCTCTTCATGCGCCTGGCGGCCGGCCCCTTCGGCCCGATCGCCCTGGTGGCCGTGCGGGTGGCCGGTGCCGCTCTCTTCCTGCTGCCGCTGCTGGTCTGGCGCGGCCAGGCCGCCTGGCTGCCGCGCCGCGCGGTGCCGCTCTTCGTCGCGGGCCTGTTCACCAGCGCACTGCCCTTCCTGGGCTTCAGCTATGCGGCGCTGAGCATCACCGCCGGCCTGTCCTCCATCTTCAACGCGACCACCCCGCTCTTTGGCGCGCTGATCGCCTGGCTGTGGCTGAAGAACCGGCTGACCTGGCCCCGGGTGCTCGGCCTGGCGATCGGCTTTGCCGGCGTGGTGGGTCTGGCCTGGGACAAAGCGAGCTTCCGCCCGGAGGCACCCGGCGGCGACACCGGCTGGGCGGTGCTGGCCTGCCTTGCAGCTGCCCTGTGCTACGGGTTTGCAGCCAGCTACACCAAACGCCATCTGTCGGACGTGCCCCCCCTGGCCGTGGCCGCGGGCACCCAGCTTGGCGCTGCGCTGGCGCTGATGCTGCCAGCCTGGTGGTGGTGGCCCGACACGATGCCTTCGGCCAGCGCCTGGGCCTCGGCGCTGGCCCTGGCCCTCGTGTGCACCGGGCTGGCCTACATCCTCTACTTCCGGCTGATGAGCCGTGTGGGGCCCACGAACACCATCACCGTGACCTTCCTGATCCCGGCCTTTGCGGTGCTGTGGGGCTGGAGCTTTCTGGGCGAAGCCGTCACGCCAGCCATGCTGGCGGGCAGTGTGGTCATCCTGGTGGGCACGGCCCTTGTCACGGGCCTGATCCCGCGCGGCAAGCCCAAGATGGCACAGGCGGCTGAGCGAGAATCAATGCCTTGATCTGCCTTGCCAAGCACCATGAGCCACATCCCCGACCCTGCCACCGCCGACCTCACGCTCAACATCAGCCGCGACGCCTTCCGCGACGGCCTGGCCATGCGCCAGCGCGTGATGGGTCCGGACTTCGTCGAACGTGCCTTTGCCAATGCCGACGACTTTCACGCCGACCTGCAGCAGCTGGTGACCTCACTGGCCTGGGGCACGGTGTGGCCCCGCGCCGGCCTCGATCCGAAGACGCGCAGCATGATCACCGTGGCCATGCTCGTGGCCCTGGGCAAGCGCCAGGAACTCGAAGGTCATGTGCGCGGTGCGCTGAACAACGGCGTGACGGTCGAGGAACTGAAGGAGATGATGCTGCACTCGGCCATCTACTGCGGCTTCCCCGCCGCCATCGAAGGCTTCCGCGCGGCCAAGACGGTGATCGACCAGGTGCAGGCCACGGCCAAGCCATGACCTCGGCCCGCAAGCGCAAGCGGCGCCTCTCATTCCCCAAGCCACGCGAGGCGTGACTATCCCCTCCCGAAGGGTTCCCCCGACAGGCACTTGCGGATCTCGCCCCGGGCCATGGCGCCAGAATGCCACTCCACGTTCACGAGGGTCTTGCCTTCGTGCTGGAGGTGGAACGCCAACCGGTCTTCCATGTTCGCCAACACCGACTCGACCGTGGGGACGGCGAACACCACGACGGGTGTCTGCCAGGAGCCGAGCTTGTAGTTGAGTGCCCGGGTGGTCACCGGTGCGCCGGACCCCTGTGTCAGGGTGACGGAGATGGGGCTGGGTTTGGCTGCCGCAGGAAACCCCGCCTTGTCGTGGGTATCGAACAACATCAGCAGAGCGCCCTTGTAGCTTCCACCAGGGCCCAGGATGGCCACCCCCATGCCCTCCTTCAGGAACAGCGCCGAGCAGAACTCCCCGCTCTTGGCCGAGGAGCTGGCTTGGAAGAACTGCCAATGGCCCTCGCGGTATTTCTTGACGTAGCGGCTGTCCTGGAAGCCCTGCTTGCTGGTCTGGATGGCTTGCCTGGCGTTGATCTCGCTCTTGGAGGTGTCCATGATGCCGGCCAGCACATCGAAGCTGCCCGGGTCGGCACACAAGGCGGATTGAGCGGCGCCTGCCAGCGCCAGTGCCATGAGCGATTTGGTGGTCATCAGTCGTCCTCGGTCAGTCAGGGATGCGCGCCAGGCCATGGCACAGCTCGCGGGCCATGCCGTTGTGGCTGCCCCCGGCGCGCACCCGCACATCGGCCACGCGCCAGACCCCGTTTCTGTCCTGCTGGGTGGCAAATTCCACATGGCATTCGGCATGGATGCCCTCGGACACCAGGGCGCCGCCGCCCCGATGGACGGCGTACCCCCGGTTGTCGAAGTGCTTGGTGTAGGCCAGGAAACGGGTGCCGCCCGCCTGGTTCAGGCCGGGGCTTCCCATCTTGTTCACCACCTCCTGCTCGGGGCGGCCAACCCAGACCTGGTTCATCGACACCTCAAAGTGGTTGAGCTGGCGCGCCTTCCTCAAGCCGGCCGCCTTGTCCTGGAACTCGAATTCGGCGTCCATCCGGGCGATGCCGTCGGCGAGGCTCTTGCGCGCCGCGTCCACTTGCGGCGCGATCTTGTCGTACTCCGCCCGCAATTTGCTGACGGCGGCCTCCTTGTCGGCCGCGGAGGCCTTCTGCGTCCACTTGCCGCTGGGATTGGGCCGCTTGCCTTCGAGTACCGTTTCCCACCACAGGACGGTCCAGGCGAAATCCAGGAACTCGGACGCGAGCGTGACGCCGACCAGCTGAAAATCGGCGGGCAGGCGAAGCGTCCCGTGGACCTCCTTGCCGAAGGCATCGTGGTCAAAGTTCTGACGCGACATCGCCTTGCGCACGGCCTGGCCGAAGTCGATCGAGTTGCAGGCGATCGCCGCGGCCTTGCTCAACATCGGCGCATGGCTCGTGCGCCAGTCGCTTGCGGGCAGCGGCTGCGGCTTGAGGTCGATGCGCGGCACCTGGTAGCTGCCGGCGCCGATGCGGAACTTCACGGTGTCGCCAGCCCGGACCTTGTCCGTGCTCTCCACCGCCTTCATCTTCTTGAGATCGATGGCGACAGGCGCCGGGCAGTCGAACTGCAGGTTCATGAACACCCATTCCGGCTTGCCGGCGTGCTCATAGACGGCCGTCACGGGGATTTCATAGATGAGCCTCGGCCCGAGGATGTCCGACACCGGGGTGCGATTGCTGATGGCACCGACATCGGCGAAATAGGCCTCCCGATCCCCCACCTCGCCCTGCAGATGCACGATGGCACCGAGCGCGAATGCCGAGGGCTGGATCAGGAGCCCTGTCATCCATGCCGCGAAGCGTCGTGCGGATCGCATAGGGTTCAGGCCCGACGCAGGTTCGTTGCCTGCGCCACGCCCGGGTGACGACCGTGTTCGTGCTGCAGCACGAACTCCAGCAGCGACTCGGTCACCGCCTCGGGGACCTCGAGCTGCGGCCAATGCCCCACGCCCGGCAGCCTCACGATGTCGGCCTGGGGCAACAGGGCCCGGTATCGTTGGGCCATGTGATCGCCCGAGTTGGGATCGGCTGATCCATTGATCAGTCGGCAGGGCACCGCCCGCGACAGCAGCGGCGCGACCAGGCGGTCGCGATGCTTCAGGCGGTCCACCCAGAAGCGCCCTGCCGCATGAGCGACCTGGAGACCGCCGTTGTGCCGGATCAGCTGCCAGAAGTGATCGAGAAGCTCGGCCGAAGGCGGCCGTTCTGGCGCGAACAGCGAGCGGATCGTCCGCTCGACGGCCCAGCGGGGCATGCGCGGCGCCAACCACGCACCCAGCGGTGAGGCCAGCAGGCGCTGGATCGGACGCGGGTGGTAGGCCTCGGGGCACAGGCCGCCGTTGAGCAGCACGAGCGAACGGATCTGGTACCCGGTCGGCCGCTCCCGTTGGCGGGCCAGCAGTTCCTGCGCCACGCTGACGCCCAGGTCGTGCGCCACCACGTGAACCTGCCGCTGCCCTGTGTGGGACAGCAGGTCCTCGATCATGTCGGCATGGTCGGCGATGCGGTAGGCATGCCCCAGGGGCTTGTCGGAGAAGCCCAGTCCGAGCAGATCGGGTGCCAGCACGCGAAACCGGCTGGCCAGTGGCCGCCAGACGCGGTGCCAGTCGTAGGACGCGGTGGGATAGCCGTGAATCAGCAGCATGGCAGACCCCTGTCCCGCGTCGGCGACAAAGATGCGCTGGCTGCGCCAGAGGAAAAAGGTGCCCTGGCCCAGCCAGGCCGCAAGTTCATCCACTGGCATGGGGACGCGCGACGGGCCGCTCATGGCAGCACCGCATATCCGCGCGCGGCGTGCACCGCGATGATGGAGACGAGCACGAGCTGTAGCGCGACCGACGCAAGATGCCCGACCTGCCGAAGGCGCAGGTGACGACCGAACAATCCCGCCGCGTGCATCACCCGAGCGGCGATGAATCCACCCACCAGCACCTGCAGGAGGGCCGCCGGTGCATTGGACCAGTTTTCCGCTGCGGCGAGCAGCGCAAGGAAGAGCAGCGACTGCTCCAGTGCATTGCCGTGTGCACGCGAGGCCACGAGCAGATCGCGGTGCCCCCCATCCCCGAAGCTGACGCGGTATTGCAACCTCAAGCGTGAGACATTCAACGACAGAGCAATGCAAAGCAGCGCAAGAAGGGCGGCAGCGTAGGCGAAGTGGGGCATGAAGCGACCTGCGACTCAAGGGGGGCCGTGGGCGGTACAACCGTCTTTCCCAGCATGCTAGGGCGCCCTCCATGCGGGTCGCAATAGCCTTTGTAGGCAGGTGGCTGTCACGACGTCGCGAGCGCCTGATAGAGGAAGGCCCTCAGCTGCCGTGCGCTCAATGGCTTGAGCGCGACGGTCAGGCCGGCAGCGCTGGCTGCCTTGCCCTGCTCACTGCCGGCATCGCCGGTCACGATGATGGCGGGGATGTCCCGCGCCAGCGCCATGCGCACCGCCTTCACGGCATCGATGCCGCTGGCTCCGTCGGCCAGGCGCAGGTCGGCAATCAGCGCATCCGGTTCGTAGCCGGCACTCAGCAGGCCGCTCGCCTGCGCAAGTCCCGGCACCCCCGTCGCGTCACACCCCCAGGACTTCAGCAAACCCACCAGCGCGGCGCGCGAATCGGCATCGTCCTCGACGACGAGAATCCGGCGCTCGCTCACCAAAGGCCGCGCCACCCACGAAGGATCGACAGCCTTGTCGGCGGGCGATGCCGCAGGGGCTACAGGGAGCTTGAGAACAAAGACACTGCCACGCCCAGGAGCCGAATCCACTGACACCGCCAGCCCGAGCAACGCGCCCAGCCGCTGGACCGTGGCCAGGCCCAGGCCCAGGCCCAGCCGTCGGTCCCGTGCCGGGTTGCCGACCTGATAGAACTCCTCGAAGATGCGCGGCAGATGCTCGGCCGCAATGCCAATGCCGGTGTCCTCCACCCGCAGATCGACCCATGTGCCGTCTGCGCGCGCCCGGAGTCGTACCGCACCCGCATGGGTGTAGCGGATCGCGTTGGACAACAGATTGGACACCACCCGGGTCAAGAGCGTGCGATCGCTGCGCACGCTCAACGGTTCAGCCAACAGTTCGAAGGAGAGTCCCTTGTCCTGCGCCATGGCCCGGTACGGGCGGCAGCACTCCTCCAGCATCACCCGCAGATCGAAGATCGACCACTGCGGCTGGAGGTGCCCGACGTCAAGCCTCGTGATGCCCAGAAGGTCGTCCACCACAGCGGCCATGCCGTCCACACAGGCCGACAGGTGCTGTGCGACCTCACCCACATCGACAGCCGCACTCCGCGCTTGAAGGGTCTGGGCCAGCAAGCCCATGGCATGCAGCGGCTGGCGCAAGTCATGATTCGCTGCAGCAAAGAAACGCGAACGGGCCTCGCTCGCCGCTTCCGCCGCTCGGCGCGCCGCCTCGCTGCGCGCATTCTCCTGCCGCAAGGCCTCGATGAGTTCGGCATTGCGCGCACGCTGAGCCAGGATCTCCTGCAGTGAGCGCGCCTGATTGCGTCCGCTGATGATGGCATAGGCCCCGATCAGGAAGGCCATCAGGGCCATCAGCCATTGAGACGTATTACCCACCAGCAGGTCCCGCAGCACCAGTGGGGCCAGGACACAGACCACGTGTCCGACGAGCGTGCGGAAAAAGCCTGGCAGCCGCACCGCACCTCCCATCGCGATGGCAGCCAGGGTCATGTGCAGGACAGCTTCGGCCTCGGCCGACCCCGGCGTCCAGATCACCAGCGGCAAGAGCCCCCATTGCAGGGCGTGGATCCAGGTGCTGACAAGCCACCCCCGCATCCAGGTGTGTGAGCGCTGCGGCGGCGGCGAGGCCGACATCACCACCAGCGCAGCCACCAATCGCCCCACACTGACAGCACAGAAGGTCACCAGCCAGACAGTGAGCAGCCCCGCGCCTGGGCGATCCAAGTACTGCAGGTAGCAAACGATCGCTCCCACGGTGCTGAGCAGCCAGGCCCAAGGCGTGGTGCGCACCAACCGGTCCAGTTGCTCGAGGTCTTCGTCGGCGATCTGCGCCCGCGCAGGCGGCGTGGCCAGGAGGTCCGCCATCTAGATCAGCCCCTTTTCGCGGGCTCGCACCAACAGATGAGTGCGGTTGCGGGCCCCCAGCATGTCGAACAGGGTGGTCACATGAAACCGGACCGTCCGTTCGGCAATCCCCAGTTCGAGCGCAATGCGCTTGTTCGGCAGTCCCCGTGCCAGCAGCCCCATGACCTCGAGTTGCCGCGCGGTGGGTGACACTGCCTCGGTACTTCTTGCCGAGGCCACGGCGTCGAAGCATTCGCCGCCCCGGCATACACGATCCAGCGCGGCCAGCATCTGCTCGATGGTGAGCGACTTGCCCAGGAAACCGGCGGCGCCCGCGGCACGGGCCCGCAGGGACAGCATGGCATCTTCCTGACCCGAGATCAGCACGCGCGCCACCAGGGGGTGTGCCGAACCGAACCGACGCAAGCCCTCCAGACCGTCATCGCCGGCCAGGCGGTAGTCGATCAGTACCACATCGACATCCGGGTGCGATGTGAGCAAAGCCAACCCATGGTCCAGCGTCAGTGCAGTCAGCACCGAGATGCCTGAGCGAGCATGGGTCAACGCGTGGGCAAAGCCCACGCCAAACAAGGGATGGTCATCGACCAGTAGCAGCTTCATCCCGGACCGTTGCTCGCTTCTTCTTGTGTCCGACAGCCCGCATTGTGGCTCCACTCACGGCCCGCCCAACTGCCCTTTCAGGCAGTCGCGAAAAACGCACACCCTGCCCCTGCGGACAGTGCACCGCGTGCACACCTATTCCTAGCATGGGAACTCCCCCGGGCTTCGGGCCTGGCACGCCTAACACTATCGACAGGAAGAACGAAACCATGAACACAACTCAGTCGTGCAAACGCATCGGTCTCACGCTGCTGATCTCCGGGCTCGTCGCCTGTGGCGGCGGAGGGGGAAGCGGCGGCGGCGACAATGAGCCCCCGCCGGGCGGAGGTGCGCCGCTGACAGCCGGTGTCCCTGGATTGGTTGGGGACTGGCTGGAAAACGGCTGCACTGCTGCGGGAGGGCAATCGTTCAAGCGTCTGGTGCGTGCGGTGGCCTTGACGAGCACCAGCATCGCCTACTCGCAAGGGGTGGTGTCCTATCCGAACGCGAATTGCACGGGCCCGGGCACCCAGACAGGGCCTTCGCGCCTGGGGGATGTCGTGTTCTCCCGTTCGGAGTCGAATGAGCGTGTGGCGGCGAACTGGGGCGAGTTCACGACCATCACCAGCACCCGCTCTGCCGTCGTCTGGGGCAAGAAGAGCGAGACGGTCCTGTGCCTGCTGGGCGATCAGACGCCGTCGATCATGCCAACGCTGGCCGCCGTTGAATCCAGCCTGGCCACGCTCTCGAATCAGGGCTGCTTCACCCGCCAGTGAGCCTGCCCCGGGTCGGCCGGGTCTGTCCAAGCCGGCCGGACACCGCCTACCCCTTGTAGGCTCGAATGGTGTCCACCTTGCCCTGCTCGTCGAGCGAGATGACGTCCACCACGTTCAGCTCGATCGTCTCGTTCACCACGATGCGAAGCTCGGCCGCCGCGTGGCGGCCGGCACCGTACACGCGCAGGATCTCGATCTGCAGCTGCCTGGCATCGTCGAAGTTCTTCTGGGTCTCCGCGAGGACCGCCGCCTTGCCGACAGCGATGAGATTCCAGTCCTGAAGCCGCACTGCGTCGGCCAGCAGGGTTTCGATGACGCGCAGATCCTTGGCCTCATAGGCCTTCAGATAGTGCACGAGGAGGTCAGCAGGGGTCATGAGGAAGATGGGGTGGCGTTGATGCCGCCGTCGCGATCAGCTTAACGCAGGACGCCGCCCCACCAGCTGTTGCGCGCATTGGATGTGGCCAGATCGTCACGGCACTCGTGAGCGACCCGTCCTGCCGCGCGGGGGGTCGGTGGTCCAGGCCGCTTACCACTGCGCGGCAACCTCAGGCGCGCGCGGCATGCAAATGCTGCTTTGCTTCTTCTGTCCGAGCCCGTGTGGCCGGGCTGGCGACTCCCTCCAGGATGGATCGGAGTTGCACGGCCTTGATCGGCTTCCTCAGCACCACGGTTTCCCCGTGGTCGTCGCGGCGCAATGCGTTGGCCGTGGCATCGCCTGTCATGAGGATGGCCGGCACGGACCAACCCAGGCGATCGCGCAGCGCCCGGATAAGGCCCAGGCCATCCATCGGCGTCCCAAGGCGCAGATCAGTCAGGATCAGGTCGGGGACAAAGCCTTGCTCCACCAGCCTCAGCGCCTGGTCGGCATTCTGGGCCGTCTGAACCCTCAGCGCGCAGCCACAGCGCAGCAGGGCCAGCTCCACGGCCTCGCGGGACTCCGTGTCGTCTTCCACCACCAGCACGCAGCGCGCCGGAAATCCCTCGACCAGATCGATCGCTTCCGTCTCAGGCCTCTGCGATGCCTGGACTCGGCTCACTGGAAGCACAAAGGAGAACTCACTGCCCACGCCCAGTTCCGATCGCGCGGTCAGCCCCAGGCCGAGGTTGTCGCTGATGCGCCGCGATGTGGCCAGACCCAGTCCCAAGCCCCGCTGCCGATCACGCGCAGGGTTGTCGACCTGATAGAACTCCTCGAAGATGCGCGGCAGCTTTTCAGGAGCGATGCCCAGACCGGTATCACGCACCGACACGATCACGCTGTCCCCCTCCTCCCGCAGACAGATGTGCACTTCGCCGGCGTGGGTGTAGCGGACGGCGTTGTTCACGAGATTGGACAGCACGCGCAACACCATCTTCCGGTCGGATCTCACCCACACCGGGGTCTGGTCCGCCCGCAGCGCAAGCCGTTTCGCGCTGGCCTGGGGCTCATTGGCGTTGACCACTTCGCCGATCAGGCTGCGCAGATCGAACCGGTCGATCTGCGGCTTCGCCGCCCCGCTGTCCAGCTGCGACAATTCCAGCATCGCATCCACCAGGTCGCCCAGGCTGTCGATGCACGACCCGATGCGTTGAGCCACCGGCCTGACCTCTTCGAGCGACTGTGCTCGCGCAAGTGAGGCCGCCAGCAGGCTGGCTGCATGCAGCGGTTGACGAAGGTCGTGATTGGCCGCGGCGAAGAGTCGAACCTTGGAGGCATTGGCCTGCTCGGCCAGCTCGCGCGCCTCGATGGCAGCCTTGTTCTCGTTCTTGAGGGCCAGGATGAGTGCGGCGTTCTGCCGGCGCTGAGCCAGCATCTGCGCCAGGGCCCGTGCATGGCCGCCACTGGTCAGGAGTGAATAGAGCGCGATGATCACACACAGTCCCGCCAGCGTGAGGTGTTCCGCGCCACCAATATGCACGTCCCTCAAGATCAGCGGCACCAGTGTGAACAAGACATAGGTGACCAGCAGGGAATAGAAGCCGGCGAGGTGCATGGTGGCCCCCATCGCCGTGGCCGCCACCACCACATGCAGGATGGTCTCCGCCGCCGCATTGCCCGGCTGGGTCGCCAGGATCGCGAACACGATCCAGCAGGAAGCGTGTGCCAGGGCACTCAAGGTCGCCCAGACCAGCCAGGGGCGGTAGCAGCTCGTGGCAGGTCGCCGCCTCAGAAAGTACAGGCTCGCCGCGATCCGGGCGACAGAGATCAGCGCGAACCCGGCGAACCACGCATCGATCGATCCTCCTTCAACGGCGGAGGTGAAATGCATCCAGACGAACAAGGCACCCAGCGTGGCCCCGGCCGCCACGACCGGGGTGATCTGCATCAGATGTTCGACCTGGTCAGGTTCGGCGCGGCGAATGAAGGCCGGAATCACAGCAGGCCTCGCTCACGTGCCTTGACGAGCAGATGGGTGCGGTTGTCGGCCCGCAGGCGCTCCAGCAGGGCCGTCACATGCAGCTTCACGGTGCGCTCGGTGATGCCAAGCTGGCTGGCGATACGCTTGTTCGGAAGACCTTGCGATACCAGGTTCAGCACCTCCAGCTGCCGCACCGATAGCGCTGAAGAACCTGCCTCCCGCTCTGCCCGATCACTGCCGCGGTCGAAGAAGATCCCTCCGTCCGCCATGGTATGGAGCGCCCGAATGACGTCTTCGATAGGCAGGGACTTGCCCAGGAAACCCACGGCACCTGCGCGGCGGGCCAGCATCTGCAGCGATGGATCTTCTTGGCCGGAGATGAGCACCCGTCCCAACCATGGGCATTGCCGCCCCAACTGCGCCAAAGCCTCGAGACCATCGGTGCCACCCAGCCGGTAATCGATAAGGACCAGCGTCAGGTCAGCATGCTGTGCGACCAGTTCAGCCCCCTGCTCAAGCGATGACGCTGTCAACACATCCATGTCTGGCGCATGGCTGGAAAGCGCCTGGGCGAAGCCGAAGGCAAACAGCGGGTGATCGTCGATCAGCAGAATCTTCATCGGGCATGGTGCGGCAGGCAAGCACAGGGCGGCTGCGCCACACGACATCGGACCGAGGGCGTGTCTGTGCTCGGTCTAGACCGGCGCTTGCGATTCTGAGGACCTTCCGGCCAAACGCTACTGTCGAATCTGACAGTTGACAGTGTTGGGGGCGATCTTTCCCGAAGTGCAGCGTGGATTCGTTGAGGACGGCACGACAGGACCGACAACGCCTGCACCTCCATGCACCTGACCATGTGCAGCCAAGGCAGCCCGGGTCTGCCCTTGCGTCAGAGCGCCTTCAGAACGGCCAGGGCTGAACGAGCCCCTGCAGTGCGGCCTTGGCCACGGCGTGCTGGCGGTTCCGCGCATCCAGCTTCTGGACGGCATTGTTCAGGTGGAAGTTCACGGTGCGCTCTGAAAGATGGAGGATCTGCGCGATCTCCCAGGTCGTCTTGCCGTCAGCGGCCCAGCGCAGGCAATCCTCCTCGCGTCCACTGAGGGGGGATTGCGCCTTGAGCTGCGACAGCCCCGCCACGCGCCGGACCGTCTCGTGAACGTAGGCCGAAAGCAGCTGTACGTGGGCTGCAGCCTGCGTCACGATGTCCTTGGACTCTGCAGGTGAGCGCCCCACGGCAAAACTGAGAACTCCCATTTCGCCCTGGGGGCTGTGAACGGGCGCTGTCACGCCATCACGCAGGCCATGCTCCCCCGCCTCCCCCATCACCTGCCCGGCAAGACCGCTGCCTTTCGCACGCAGCGCATGCCATGCCACAGGCACCACATGCTTGGCGCAATGGATCATCACAGGATCGTGTGGTGCATAGCCCTGAGCAAAGTAGTGCTCCACCCAACCGTCAGGGTAGCCATTGATCATCAGGAGCTGTGCGTCGGCAAACTGGGTCGGGACCCGCATCGCAAAGATGAAACGATCAAAGCCCAGCGCCCCGCACTGCCAACGGCAGACCGCCTCCACGTCCGACAGCGATGCGGCCCTCTGAAAGGCCTCAACGATTTCGCCAACGTCCTTGTGCACGATCGTGAACTCCCGCGACTGGAACCCGTTGCGCGCCGGACGCCGCGCGGGTCGCAGCCGCACAACCCTATTTGACGCGCTGAAAGAACGCAAGACTGGTAGCCCCGTCCTTACAGGGCCGCTGCTGCCAGCGCTGTGACAGCAGCGATCCCATCATTGTCGGATGGACGACTCGGCCAATGCAAAAAAAGCAAACGGGGCAATCACCGCTAAGTGATTGCCCCGCTTGGATTTCTTGGCGGAGTGGACGGGACTCGAACCCGCGACCCCCGGCGTGACAGGCCGGTATT
>CAZKGD010000026.1:22647-38031 GCA_964552215.1 uncultured Caldimonas sp. | reverse complement strand
TGACGCCGCAGAACATCGTCATCGGCGGCGCCTCGGGGGCGATGCCGCCGGTGCTGGGATGGGCCGCCATGCGCGGCGAGGTCGGCCCGGAGGCATTGATGCTGTGCCTCATCATCTTCCTGTGGACGCCGCCGCACTTCTGGGCGCTGGCGCTGTACCGTGCAGAGGACTATCGCAAGGCCGGCCTGCCCATGCTGCCCGTCACCCACGGCGCGGAGCTGACCCGCTTCCACGTCTTTCTCTACACGCTCATGCTGTTCTCCGGGACACTGCTGCCCTTCGTCTATGGCATGAGCGGCTGGATCTACCTGGTGGCCGCCATCGCCCTGGGGGGCGTCTTCATTGCTTACGCCTGGCGCCTGTGGCGCGAGTACTCCGACCAGCTGGCGCGCCGCACCTTCCGCTTTTCCATCCTCCACCTGTCGCTGCTGTTCGCCGCGCTGCTGCTGGACCACTACCTCGGAGCCTGGCTATGACGTCCCGACGATCGCTGCTGCTGGGCAGCGCCGCCCTGGTGCTCGCCGGCTGCGACCGCATGAAGGCCCTGTTCGAGCCGGGTGCGAAGTTCAACGGCATCGACATCACGGGCGCCCAGTACGCACGCAACTTTGCGCTGGTCGATGCCCACGGCCGCGAGCGCACGATGGCCGACTTCCAGGGCAAGATCGTCGTGATCTTCTTTGGCTTCACGCAATGCCCGGACGTCTGCCCGACGGCGATGGTGGAACTCGCCCAGGTCAAGCAGGCCCTTGGCGCCGATGGCGACAAGCTGCAGGGCATCTTCATCACCGTGGATCCCGAGCGCGACACGCCCGAGGTGATCGGGCCTTATGTGCAGGCCTTCGACCCGAGCTTCGTGGCACTGCGAGGCTCACCCGAGCAGACGGCTGCAGTGGCGCGCGAGTTCAAGGTCTACTACAACAAGGTGCCGGGCAAGACCCCTGACGGCTACACCATGGACCACTCGGCGGGCCTGTACGTTTTCGACGCCCAGGGCCGGGTCCGGCTGTACGCGCGTCACGGCATCGGCGCGGAGCTGCTCACGCAGGATGTCCGCCGCCTGCTGGTCTCGGGCTGAGTCGCACGGGACCTTGACCGATGCCAAGCCGGCCGATGGGCGCTCCCAGGAGCGTTCCGTCCCGCGTTTTGACCTGAAGCAAGGACTTTTCCGGCTGCCCGTGGTGTCATTCCCTTGATTCCAACTGGCCCGTCACGGGCCTCGTCATCAAGGAGGACATCCCATGCGGCAAGGAAGCGTCTCGCGCTTGAACAGTGCTCACCCTGCGGTCGATGGTGGCTACATCGCGCGCTGAGTCGATGGGACCGGTGTCCGACTGGCATGCCCAGCCCGCCGAGGAGGTCCTGCAGGGCCAGCGCACGGGCTTCGAGGGCCTGACGCCTGAGGAAGCGCGGCGGCGCCTGGCCGAGCATGGCCCGAACCGGCTGGCCGAGGTGCCTCCGGTGCATCCGCTGTGGCGCCTGGCGCGCCAGTTCCACAACCTGCTGATCTACGTCCTGCTGACCGCGGCCGGGGTCACCGCAGCAATGGGACACTGGGTGGACACCGGCGTGATCCTGGCGGTGGTGGTCATCAACGCGGCGATCGGTTTCATCCAGGAGGGCAAGGCCGAGCGGGCACTGCAGGCCATCCGCCACCTGCTGGCGCCGCACGCCATGGTGGTTCGCGATGGCCATGCCCACGACGTCGATGCGGCCGATCTGGTACCCGGTGACGTGGTGCTGCTCGCCTCCGGCGATCGGCTGCCGGCAGACGTGCGGCTGCTGCAGGCGCGCAACCTGCGCATCGATGAGGCCATGCTCACCGGCGAGTCGGTGCCGGTGGACAAGCATGCCGACCCGGTGGAGCGTGCAGCGGCCATCGGTGACCGCTTCAACATGGGCTATGCGGGCACGCTCGTGACGCAGGGACAGGCGCGTGCCGTGGTGGTGGCCACCGGGGCACACACCGAGATCGGCCGCATCGGGCGCATGCTGGAAACCGTGGAGGCCACGACGACGCCCCTGCTGCGCAAGATGGCCACCTTCGGTCGCTGGCTCACAGGAGTCATCCTCGTGGCGGCCGGGCTGCTCTTCGCCTTCGGGATCGTCGTGCGGGGTGGATCGGCCGAAGCGATGTTCATGGCTGCCGTGGGCCTGGCCGTGGCGGCCATCCCTGAAGGCTTGCCGGCGGTGATGACCATCACGCTGGCCCTGGGGGTGCAGCGCATGGCGGCACGCCACGCGGTGATCCGGCGCCTCCCGGCCGTGGAGACACTCGGCTCGGTCACGGTGATCTGCTCGGACAAGACAGGCACGCTCACGCGCAACGAGATGACGGTGCAGCAGGTGGTGCTGCGTGACGCGGTGCTGGCGGTGGAAGGCGCCGGCTACGCACCGCAAGGGGCCCGGGCCTTGCAGGGGCAGACGGTCGATGGCGTCGACCTTCCCGCGAGATGCCCGCTGGCCCATCGGCTGGCCCAGGCGGGTGCGCTGTGCAACGACGCCAGCCTGCGCGAGACCCAGGGGCAATGGCAGCTGGCCGGAGACCCCACCGAGGGCGCCTTGCTGACACTGGCCATGAAGGCCGGCCTGGATCTGCCGTCGCTGCGGCAGCAACATCCCAGACTGGATGCGATTCCCTTCGAATCCGAACACCGCTACATGGCCACCCTGCATCCGGACGACGCGGGGGGGCGCTTCGCCGTGGTCAAGGGCGCGCCGGAACGGGTGCTGGCCATGTGCAGCCACGAGGCAGGCGGCGAGGGACCGGATCGGATCCTGGACGCGGCCTGGTGGCAGGCTCGCATCGATGAACAGGCGCGCGAGGGGCGCCGCGTGCTGGCCCTGGCCTGGCGGGCGCTGCCGGCGACGCATGGCCGGCTGGAGACGAGCGACGTCGATCAGGGCCTGACCCTGCTGGGGCTCGTGGGCATCATCGATCCGCCCCGCGAGGAGGCCATTGCTGCCGTGGCGCAATGCCTGCAGGCGGGCATCCGCGTGAAGATGATCACCGGCGATCACGGTGTCACGGCCAGCGCCATCGCGGGGCAACTGGGCCTCGGCGAGGGGCTGGTGGCCATGACCGGCCCCGAGATCGAGGCGCTCGATGACGACGCCCTGCGCGAGGCGGTGCGCCGCACCGAGGTGTTTGCACGCGCCAGCCCTGAACACAAGCTGCGCCTGGTGCGCGCACTGCAGGCCAATGGCGAGATCGTGGCGATGACGGGCGACGGTGTGAACGATGCGCCGGCGCTGAAGCAGGCCGACGTGGGCGTGGCCATGGGGCGCAAGGGCACCGAGGCGGCCAAGCAGGCCGGGGCCATGGTCCTGGCCGACGACAACTTCGCCTCCATCGCGCATGCGGTGGAGGAGGGGCGCACCGTCTACGACAACCTGCGCAAGACCGTCACCTTCCTGCTGCCCATCAACGGCGGCGAGTCGCTGTCGCTGCTGGTGGCCGTGCTGCTGGGCGTGGCCCTGCCCATCCTGCCAGCGCAGATTCTCTGGGTGAACATGGTGAGCTCGATTGCGCTGGCCATGGTGCTGGCCTTCGAGCCGCGCGAGGCCGACGTGATGCGCCGTCCGCCACGCGCGCCCGACGAGCCGCTGCTGTCGCGCTTTGTCCTCTGGCGCATTGCGCTGGTGTCCACGCTGTTCCTCACGGGCATCTTTGGCATGTATGAATGGTCGTTGGCCCAAGGGCACAGCGTGGAGACGGCCCGCACCGTGGCGGTGAACACGCTGGTGGTGATGGAAGTCTTCTACCTCTTCAGCGTGCGCTACCTGAAGGCCCCGTCCTTCACCTGGCAGGGGGTGCAGGGAACGCCGCGTGTGCTGATGGCTGTGGGCGGCGTGGTGCTGCTGCAGATGGCCTTCACCTACGCACCGTGGATGCAGGCGCTGTTCCAGACCGAGGGCCTGAGTGTGACCCAGGGCCTGCAGGTGATTGGCGTGGGGGTGGCCGTGCTCGTCCTGCTGGAACTGGAGAAACTCGCGGTGCGGCGCCTGAAGCTCGCCTAGAAGCTGCCGAACACGCTGCCCAGCGTCACCACCACTGCCAGCGACACCAGCGGCACCGCCACGGCCACGACGAAGATGTCCGCGTAGGACTGGCGGTGTGTCAGGCCGCAGATGGACAGCAGCGTGATCACCGCGCCGTTGTGGGGCAGGGCATCGAGCCCGCCGGTGGCAATCGCCGTGACCCGATGCAGCAGCTCGGGTGCGATGCCGGCCGCCTGACCCAGTTCCAGGTAGGTCTGTCCCAGTGTGCTCAGCGCGATGCTCATGCCGCCCGAGGCCGATCCGGTGATGCCGGCCAGCACGTTCACGGCCACCGACAGCGAGATGAGCGGATTGCCGGGCGACAGGCCCAGCACCGCGTCGCGGATCAGCGCGAAGCCGGCCAGGGAGGCGATCACCGCGCCGTAGCCCACCTGCGAGGCGGTGTTGAAGATGGGCAGCACGGCGGCCGACGCGCCGGCATCGACCGTCTCGCGCCACGACGGGAGGCGCCGGCCCAGTGTGGCCAGCAGCCACACGATGGACACGGCCAGTGCCACGATGATGGCCCACACGCCGCGCACGGCTTCCAGCGAGGTGTTGCCATACATCGCCTCGGCGAGATAGGCGGTGTCCAGTCGCGGGAGCAGTTGTTCGGCCAGGATGTAGTTGAGCACCACGACCAGCACGATGGGCAACAGCGCCAGGGCCAGGCCGGGCGGGGCCGTCGCCGCAGCACTGGACGCGGCCTCGGCGAGGTCATAGCCCTCGCCCTGGGCATGCTCGCGCAGCTTGCGGTCCACGGTGACCGGCGCCTGGGCATCATCGCCATAGTGCTCGCCTGCGCCACGGGCCCTGGCGGCGCGCCACAGCAGCCAGGCCAGGCCCAGCCCCAGCATCACCGTGCCACCGATCACCCCCAGGCCGGGCGCCGCAAAGGGCGTGGTGCCGAAGTAGGGCATGGGGATCGCGTTCTGGATGGCCGGTGTGCCGGGCAGGGCCGTCATCGTGAAGGTGAAGGCGCCCAGCGCGATGGCCGCGGGAATGAGCCGCTTGGGGATGGACGCGGCGCGGAAGAGCTCGGCGGCGATAGGGTAGACCGCAAAGGCCACCACGAAGAGCGAGACACCCCCGTAGGTGAGCACCGCGCAGGCCAGCACCACGGCGATGAGGGCACGCTCGCCGCCCAGGCGCGCCACGATGCCTTCGGCAATGGCCCGTGCTGCACCGGTGGCTTCCATGAGCTTGCCGAACAGGGCGCCCAGCAGGAAGAGCGGGAAGTACAGCACGATGAAGCGGCCCAGGGCCGGCATGAAGACCTGGGTGTAGCTGGCCAGCAGCGGCGTGCCGGGGCTGAAGAGCACGGCCGCGAGCGCCGCCAGCGGCGCCAGCACCAGGATGCTCATGCCCCGGTAGGCCAGCGCCATCAGGAGCGTCAGCGACAGCAGGATCCCGGCGATGCTCAGCATGGGGTCTCCACGAAGGCGGGTGCCATCAGCGGTAGGCGGAGAGGTCCAGCGTCGAACGGCGGCCGATCTGCCCGAAGTGACGCGCCAGCCAGGCGTCCGCGGTGTCGTGGCCCAGACGGTAGAGCTGCTGCAGGAAGCTCCAGCCGGTGCGCAGCTTGCTCGCAGCGCCAAAGTCTGCGAGCGCCTCGGTGGCGTCGATGCGGTGCAGCTTCAGTGCGGCGATCTGGCGGAAGAGCGGCCGGCGCGTGTCCTCGGCTGTCGGATCCTCGTCGTCCAGCAACTGCTGGAGCAGGGCAATGGAGCGCAGCTCCTTCACCAGGCTGCTGTTGAAGGTGATCTCGTTGAGCCGGTCCAGGATCTGCTGCGAGGTGGTGGGTACGGCGTCGCGGCACGACGGGTTGATCTGCACCAGCACCAGGTCGTGCGCCGGGCTTTCGGTGATGAGCGGCAGCAGCGACGGGTTGCCGAGGTAGCCGCCATCCCAGTAGGGCTCGCCGTCGATCTCCACGGCGCGAAAGAGCAGGGGCAGGCAGGCCGAGGCCATCACCACATCGGGCGTGAGCTCGTGCTGGCGGAACTCGCGCAGCCGCCCCGTGCGCACGTGGGTGGCCGAGATGAACAGCTGTACCCGGTCGCAGCGGCGCACACGCTCGAAGTCGACCTCGGAGGTGATGATGTCGCGCAGGGGGTTGATGTCCAGCGGGTTGAGCTGCTGGGGCGAGAACATGCGGCCCAGCCAGTCGAGATAGCCCTGCATGGGTGAGGCGGCCAGCGTCCAGCCGCCGAAGAAGGCGGCAAAGGGCTCGGCCAGCGCGCCCCCCCCGGCGCGGCTCACGCGTGTCCAGAAACGCCGCAGGGCTTCGCGCGCGCCGGCCCGGCCGCCGGCCATCAGGCCGTCGGCCAGCACCACGGCGTTCATCGCGCCAGCGCTGGTGCCGCTGATGGCGTCGAATTCGATACGTTCTTCTTCGAGCAGTCGATCCAGCACGCCCCAGGTGAAGGCGCCGTGGGCGCCGCCTCCCTGCAGCGCCAGATCGATGCGTCGGATGCGTCGCCGGCTCATGCAGTTCAGTCTACGGGTTGACCCCTGATCGACCAAACCAAAGACCGAGCGACTTCAACGACAACGGCCCCCGAAGGGGCCGTTGTGTGCGAAGGGCGGGGGTCGGGTCAGGCGTACTCGGCCAGGGCCTTGCGCATCTTCTTCATGGCAGCCACCTCGATCTGGCGGATGCGCTCGGCGCTCACACCGTACTCGGCCGCCAGTTCGTGCAGCGTCATGCCGCCGCTGCCGTTGTCGTTCACCTTGAGCCAGCGCTCCTCCACGATGCGGCGGCTGCGCTCGTCCAGGGCGTCCAGGGCCTGGGCGATGCCGTCGGTGGCCAGCACGTCGCGGCGGTGGGCCTCGATCACACGGGTCGGTTCGCGGCTTTCGTCGGCCAGGTAGGCGATGGGCGCGTAACTTTCCTCGCCATCATCAATGGTGGGCTCCAGGGCCACGTCGCCGCCGGACAGGCGGGTTTCCATCTCGATGACATCTTCGCGCTTGACCTTGAGCTCGCCGGCCACCGCATCGATCTCGCGGTCGGTCAGAGTGCTGCGATGCAGGTCGGCCTCGGCGGCGTCTTCCTTCAGGCTCTGCTTCATCGAGCGCAGGTTGAAGAACAGCTTGCGCTGGGCCTTGGTGGTGGCCACCTTGACCATGCGCCAGTTCTTCAGGATGTACTCGTGGATCTCGGCCTTGATCCAGTGCAGCGCGTAGCTCACCAGACGCACGCCCTGGTCGGGGTCGAAGCGCTTGACGGCCTTCATCAGGCCCACGTTGCCTTCCTGGATCAGGTCGCCATGCGGCAGGCCGTAGCCGAGGTACTGGCGCGAGACGGACACCACCAGGCGCAGGTGCGACAGCACCAGCTTTCCGGCGGCTTCCAGGTCCTGCTGGCTGCGCCACTTGCGTGCCAGCGAGCTTTCCTCTTCCTGCGTGAGCAGGGGCAGGCGGTTGACGGCCGTGATGTAGGCATCCAGATTGCCCAGCGAGGGCACCAGAGCCCAGGGGTCACGGACGGTCAGGGCAGCAGTTGAGGTGTTCATGGTGGCAGTAGACATCCAGAACCTCCTTTCGTTCCGACAATATTAGCACTCGATGAGGGGGAGTGCTAAACACCCATCAGGGGGAACCCTGATCAGAACGATAGCGGGGGTTTATTAAGAGGTGTTTGGGTTTAGCCCAGATCGAACTCCCGGGCCAGCAGGGCGTAGGAGTGTCGGCGCACGGTCGGGTCGTGGGCCCAGGTGTTGATCACCAGCTCGTCGAGTTCCAGCTCATCGGCCAGGCGGCGCAGTTGCTCGCCCACAGCCTGGGCGCTGCCGACGAAGGCCTTGCGGCGCAAGGCGTCCACCGTGGGCCATTCCTCGGGCGTGAAGCCGCGCTCGGCGATCTGGGCGGGCGCCTGCAACGGGCCCAGACGGCCCCGCATCCGGTCCACCCGCCAGCGCTCGCGGCTCAGGGTGTGGTGACGGGCTTCTTCGTCGGTGTCGGCTGCCAGGGCCCAGACGCAGATCGTGGCCTGGGGCTTGGGATGGCGCTCGCTGGGCCGGTAGAGGCTGCGGTAGAGGTCCAGTGCCTGTTCCACGCCCTGGCCGTCCATGAAGAAATAGGCAAAGGCATAGGGCAGGCCCAGGTGAGCCGCCAGCCGGGCGCCATAGTCGGAGCTGCCCAGCACCCACACGTCCGGGATGCGCGCCCACGGGGCGTCGGGGGAGGGCGCCGGCGCGCGCGGATGGGCGACGATGCCCTGGTGCGCCTGGCCGGCCAGCCAGGCCTGCAGGTCCTGGATCTGCTCGGGGAAACGCTCGGCGGCCGCGTAGGCATTGGGGTTGAGGGCCACGGCGGTGCGCATGTCGGCGCCGGGCGCACGGCCCACGCCCAAGTCGATGCGGCCCGGGGCCAGGGCGTCGAGCACACGGAACTGCTCGGCCACCTTCAGGGCCGCGTAGTGGGGCAGCATGACCCCGGCGCTGCCCAGGCGGATGCGCTGGGTGCGCGCGGCGATGGCCGCCAGCAGGATCTCGGGGGCCGTGCCCACGATGGTGGGCAGGCTGTGGTGTTCGCTCACCCAGAAGCGGTGGTAGCCCAGGGCTTCGCAATGGGTCGCCAGGTCGAGCGTGTCGCGCAGGGCGGCGTCTTCGCTGGAACCGGCCAGCGAAATGGATTGGTCGAGGACGGACAACTTCATGGGGGCATTGTCGGCAGGATGGGGCCAGCCTGCCGGTGGCAGGGTCAGAGGGCGGACAGAGCCTTCACATGGCCGGCGGTGCCGTAGGCCAGCAGTTTGTCGTCGGCCGTGACCAGGGTGGCGCCAAGATGGCGGGCGGTGGCGACGATGATCCGGTCGGCCGGGTCGCCGTGGGGGTCGCCGGGCAGGCGCGAACTGGCCACGGCGATCGCCGGCTCCAGCGGGGCGAGCCGCAGGCCGGGCAGGGCCAGCACCTGCTCCATCCATTCCTGTGCGTCCTGGGTCAGCGCCAGACGGCCCTTGGCCACCAGCATGCCGATCTCCCAGGGGGTGATGGCGCTGATCCAGGCCTCGTTGCGTTGTGCGGCCGCTTCAATGCGCTGGCGGGCGGGCAGGGACAGGCGGGTGTCGCCCGCCACCAGCCACACCAGCACATGGGTGTCGAGCAGGACGGCGCCGGCCATGCTGCCGTTCACCGAGCGGCCTCCCAGGCTTCGCCCACCGGGGCGATCAGGTCCTGTTGGGCGAGCACACTGCCTTGCAGGGCGCCAAAGAGCGGGCGTTCGGCCGGGACCGGGACCAGTTGCGCCACCGGCCGGCCGCGCTTGGTGATGGTCAGCGGTGCATGGGATGCGGCCACTTCATCCAGCAGTTGCAGGCAGTGGGCCTTGAATTCACCGGCAGGGATGGTGGAGGCAGGCATTTAAACGTATCCATGATCAGAAACTATGGTCATATTTTCCATGAGCAGGCCTGAAGGTGCAAGGAACGCGGAAAAAGCCATGGTCGACAGCCTGGATGGGTGAACGCATGGGCAACGGGTCTGGGATCATATACTGTGTTTTTATCCAGTTATTAGGTCCACCATGCACCCGCTGTCCTTGCCCTCCGGGGTGGCCGCCGCCGTCTGGCAAGGCGACGCTTTGCCCGGCGCCGGCGAGGCCCCGGTGTGCCCCACCGGCTTTGCCGCGCTGGATGCCTTGCTGCCCGGCGGGGGCTGGCCCTGCCAGGGTCTGAGCGAGATCCTGCTGCCGGCCTGGGGGCTGGCGGAATGCCGGCTGACGGCGCCGGCCCTGTCGCGAGCCCTGGCGGGAGACGGGAAAGGAAAGGCCGTGCTCTTCATCGGCTCGCCCGAGCCACCCCACCTGCCGGGCTGGCGCGCGGCGGGGCTCACGGCGGCCTCGATGGTCTGGGTGGACACGGCCCGGCCCGAACAGCGTTTGTGGGCGACCGAACAGGCCCTGCATTGCACCCAGGTGGCGGCCGTGCTGCTGTGGCTGCCACCCGGGCGGGGGCAGACGGTGGGGCTGCGGCGGCTGCAGGTGCACAGCCTGCAGGGGCGGCGGCCGGTGTTCATGTTCCGGCCGCTGGCGGCGCAGGCCGAATCCTCGCCGGCGCCCCTGCGCCTGGCCCTGGAAGCCAGCCGGCCGCTGGCCCTGGTGCTGCGCCTGCTCAAGCGCCGGGGGCCGGCGCACGAACTGCCGATCGAATTGCCCACCGGGCCTGAGGGCCTGGGCGAGGTGCTGGCCCACAAGCTGGCGACCCGCGCCGCGTCACCTGCCGTTTCCTCGGAGCTGTCCGATGTCTCCCCACCCCTGCTGGCTCGCCCTGTGCCCCGGCCTGGCTTGCACGTCGTCGCCGGCTGAGGGTTCGGCTGAGCCGCTGGCTGCGGCCTCGGCCGAGGCCCTGGGCTGGTGGGCGCTGCAGTTCACCCCCCGGGTGTGTCGCCACGACGAGGCGGTGCTGATGGAAGTGAGCGGCAGCCTGCGCTTGTTCGGGGGTGAGCGGATCCTGCACGAACGCATCGTGGCCGGGGCGGCAGAACTGGGCTGGACGCAGTGTGCCGCAGCGTCCACGGCCCTGGGCGCGTTGGCCTTGGCACGCTGTGGGCGAGCGGGCGCCTGGGGCATTGGCCTGAATGCCTTGCTGGACGGCTTGCCGCTGGACAGCCTGCGCGAGGTGGCGGCCGAAGCGGCCTGGCTGAGCCGCCTGGGCTGTCGCCACCTGGGCGATGTGCGCCGGCTGCCCCGCGCCGGGCTGGCACGGCGCAGTGAAAGGGCCTTGCTGCAGACGCTGGGCCAGGCTTATGGCGAAGAGCCCTGGTCGGCGCCGTGGCTCACGCTGCCCGAAGTCTTCGAGGCCCGGCTGGAACTGCCCGGGCGGGTGGAATCGGCCCCGGCCCTGATGTTCGGTGCGCGTCGCCTGCTGCTGCAGCTGTGTGGCTGGCTGGCCGCACGCCAGGCCGGTCTGCGCAGCTTCGTGCTGCGCTGGCGGCACGACTTCCATCGCCGCGACGACCCGCCGCTGGGCGAGCTGCCGGTGCGCACCGCCGAGCCCACCCGCCAGGCCGGGCATCTGCTGCGCTTGCTGGGCGAGTGGCTGGCGCGCGTGCGCCTGGCCGCACCGGTGGGCGAACTCTCGTTGTTCTGCGACGAGATCGAGCCGCTGGTCGAGGCCACGCCCTCCTTGCTGCCCGGGGCGGCCGAGGCCACGGCCGGCGAAAGCCTGGCCCAGTTGATCGAGCGTCTGTCGGCCCGGCTGGGGTCGACCCAGGTGTGCCGGCCGATGCCACGATCCGACCACCGCCCCGAAGCGCAACAGGCCTGGCGGCCGGCGGCCGAAGCGCCGGCCACTGACACCCCGGAGGAGCCCGCCGTGCCGCAGCCCGCCTGGCTGCTGAGCGTGCCGCTGCCGCTGGCCACCCGCATGGAGCGGCCGCAGCTTCAAGGGGACCTGGCCCTCCTGGCCGGCCCACACCGGATCGAGGCCGGCTGGTGGGATACCGGGCATGCGGCTGCAGCGCGCGACTACTACGTGGCCAGCAACGAGCGTGTCGGGCTGGTGTGGATCTATCGCGAGCGCCGCCTGGAGGAGGGCGGTGGCTGGTTCCTGCACGGGCGCTTCGGATGAGGCCGCCCATGGACCTGCCCGACTACGCCGAGCTGCACTGCCTGAGTCACTTCAGCTTCCAGCGCGGGGCGTCGTCGCCGAAGGAACTGGTGGAACGCGCGCTGGCGCTGGACTACCGCGCGCTGGCGATCACCGATGAGTGTTCGCTGGCGGGTGTGGTGAGAGCCCATCAGGCCCTGGTCGACGTGTGCGTGGCCGCGAAAGAGCAGGGCCGGCCCGAGCCTGCCCTGAAGCTGCTGATCGGCAGCGAGTTCCAGGTGAACGCCCCCGTGCCTTTCCGGCTCGTGGCCCTGGCCCGCGACCGCGAGGGCTATGCCCGCCTGAGCCAGTTCATCACCGACCTGCGCCGCGCCAGCCCGAAGGGCAGCTACCGCCTGGACGCAGAGGATCTGCGCACCGATCGTCTGGTCGGCAACGAGTTGCTGTGGGTGCCGCAGCGCGGCGCGCCGTTCGAAGCCTTGTGCCTGCAGGCTGCAGGGTTCCGGGAGGCCTTTGGCGAAGCCGCCTGGGGGGTGGTGGAGCTCTTCCACGAGATCGACGACCCACTGTGGCTGCACACCCTGCGCGAGGTGTCGCGGCGCAGCGGCCTGCCCCTGGTGGCGGCGGGCGACGTGCACATGCACCTGCGCTCGCGCAAGCCTCTGCAGGACGTGCTCACCGCCATCCGCCTGGGCCGCCCGGTGGCCGCATGCGGCACGGCCCTGCAGCCGCATGGCGAACGCCACCTGCGAGCGCGCGCCACGCTGGCACGACTGTACGGCGCCGAGCTGATGGCCGCTTCGGTGGAGGTGGCCTCGCGCTGCCACTTCCGCCTGGATGAGCTGAAGTACGACTACCCCGAGGAGGTGGTGCCTGAAGGTCAGACCCCGGCCGGCTGGCTGCGCCACCTCACCGAGCAGGGCGCGCGCGAGCGCTATCCCGCAGGCGTGCCTGATCATGTGCAGCGCCAGATCGAGAAGGAGCTGGCGCTGATTGCCTTCAAGCGCTACGAGAAGTACTTCCTGACCGTGCACGACATCGTGCGCTTCGCGCGCTCGAAGAACATCCTCTGCCAGGGCCGCGGTTCGGCCGCCAATTCGGCGGTGTGCTACTGCCTGCACATCACCGAGATCGACCCGGCGCGTGCGAACCTGCTCTTTGAGCGCTTCATCAGCGCCGAGCGCGACGAGCCGCCCGACATCGACGTCGATTTCGAGCACCAGCGCCGCGAGGAGGTCATCCAGTACCTCTACGGCAAGTACGGCCGCGGTCGCACGGCGCTGGCGGCCACCGTCATCTGCTACCGCGCGCGCAGCGCCATCCGCGACGTGGGCAAGGCCCTGGGCTTCGACGATGCGCAGGTCGATGCCCTGGCCAAGAGCCATTTCTGGTGGGACAGCCTGGAGGCCCTGCCCGAGCGCCTGGCCGAGGTGGGGCTGGACGCCTCCGACCGCCGCGTGGCGCAGTGGATCGAACTGGTCGGGCAGTTGCGCGGCTTTCCGCGCCACCTGAGCCAGCACGTGGGTGGCTTCGTGATCGCCAAGGGTGAGCTGTCGCACATCGTGCCCATCGAGAATGCCGCGATGCCTGAGCGCACCGTGATCCAGTGGGACAAGGACGACCTCGAATCCCTGCGCCTGATGAAAGTGGACGTGCTCTCACTGGGCATGCTCACTGCCTTGCGCCGCGCGCTCGACTTCGTCAGCCGCCGGCGCGGCATGCCGTTGCGGCTGCAGGACATCCCCGACAAGGACGAGGCCACCTACGAGATGATCCGCCGCGCCGACACGGTGGGCGTGTTCCAGATCGAAAGCCGGGCGCAGATGAGCATGCTGCCGCGCCTGCAGCCGCGCAATTACTACGATCTGGTGGTGGAGGTGGCCATCGTGCGACCCGGGCCCATCCAGGGCGGCATGGTGCACCCCTACCTGAAGCAGCGTGAGAAGCAGCGTGCCGGCCGCGATGTGGTGGCCGAGCTGCCCACACCCGGCTTGCGCGAGGCGTTGGGCCGCACCCTGGGCGTGCCCATCTTCCAGGAGCAGGTGATGCAGCTGTGCATGCTGTGCGCCGGCTTCACCCCCGGCGAAGCCGACCGGCTGCGCCGCGCGATGGCCGCCTGGAAGCGCCACGGCAACGTCCACCCTTTCCACCAGCGCATCGTCGATGGCATGACGGCCAACGGTTATCCACTCGAGTTTGCCGAACGCCTGTTCAAGCAGATCGAGGGCTTCGGTGAATACGGCTTTCCGGAAAGCCATGCCGCGTCGTTCGCGCTGCTCGCTTACGACAGCGCCTGGCTCAAGTGCCATGAGCCTGCGGCCTTCCTGGCGGCGCTGCTCAATGCCCAGCCCATGGGCTTCTACTCGCCCAGCCAGCTCGTGCAGGACGCCTGCCGCCACGGTGTGGAGGTGCGCCCGGTGGACGTGAGCCACAGCGAGGTCGAGGCGACCCTGGAGGACATCACGCGCCAGCCGCAGCCACCGGTGCGCTTGGGGCTGCAGCTGGTGGCGGGGCTGAGTGCCGCCGCCGCCGAACGCATCGTGCTGGCGCGTGCCGAAGCGCCGTTCATCGACGTGCAGGACCTCGCCCGCCGCGCGCGGCTCGATGCCCAGGACCTGCGCCAGCTCGCTGCCGCCGACGCCCTGATGAGCCTGGCCGGCCACCGCCGCCAGCAGGTCTGGGAGGCCACCGCCTGGACACCCCCGCCGGCGCTGCTGGAGGACGCGCCCATCGACGAAACCCCCCTGCAACTGCCGCTGGCCGCCGAGGGCGAGGAGATCGTCTTCGACTATGCCGCGCTGGGCCTCACGCTGCGCCGCCATCCGCTGGCCTTGCTGCGCGAGCAACTCCGCCGGCGGCGCCTGCAGACGGCCCGCGAGATGCACGACCTGCCGCACGGCCGGCGGGTGCGTGCCTGCGGCATCGTCACCGGCCGCCAGCAGCCGCAGACGGCCAATGGCACCATCTTCGTCTCCCTGGAAGACGAAAGCGGCGTGGTCAACGTCATCGTCTGGCGCCGTGTGCAGCAACGCTTCCGCCGCGAGCTGCTGCACTCGCGCCTGCTGGCCGTGCATGGCGAGTGGCAGCGCGAGGGCGAGGTGCGCCACCTGGTGGCGCAGCGGCTGGAAGACCTCACGCCGCTGCTGGGCCGCCTGGCGGATGCAGGGCTGCACAGCCGGGACTTCCATTGAGCCAGGCCTGCCGACGCGATACCCTTGGCCACCCTTTCAGCATCTCCAAGCCATGCCCCCCACCTCTCTGCACGTCGGCGTGCTCACCGGCGGCGGCGACTGCCCCGGGCTCAACGCCGTGATCCGCGCGGTCACCAAGTCCCTCATCAACGACTGCGGCGCGCGCGTCACCGGCATCGAACGGGGCTTTCTCGGCCTGATCGAGCGTCGCGTGGTGCCGCTGGACCGGCGGGCCGTCAGCGGCATCCTGCACCAGGGCGGCACCATCCTCGGGGCGCACAACAAGGCCGACCCGTTTGCCTGGTTCGGCGCTGGCGGGGCCGATGTCTCCGGTGCGGTGATGGACTACGTGCGCGAGCTGGGCCTGGACGCGCTGGTGGCCATCGGTGGCGATGGCACCATGAGCATCGCCCACCGCTTCCAGCAGCTGGGCCTGCCGGTGGTGGGCGTGCCCAAGACCATCGACAACGACCTGATGCACACCGAGCGCACCTTCGGCTTCGACAGCGCGGTGGCGGTGGTGGCCGAGGCCCTGGCGCGGCTGGAGACCACGGCGCGCAGCCATGGCCGCGTGATGATCGTCGAGACCATGGGCCGCTA
>CAZKGD010000026.1:0-22547 GCA_964552215.1 uncultured Caldimonas sp. | reverse complement strand
GGCGGCACGCCGACGCCCTATGACCGGGTGCTGGCCACCCGCTTTGGCTGCCATGCGGCCACCATGGTGGCGCGCAGCGAGTTCGGCCGCATGGTGGTGCTGCGCAGCGATGGCTGCGACAGCGTGCCGCTGGCCGAGGTGGCGGGGCGCACCCGCACGGTGCCGCTGGGTCATCCCCTGCTGACGGCGGCGCGTTCGCTGGGCATTTCCCTGGGCGGAGCCGGGGCTTGAACGAAGGGCGTTCCCACCATGAATGAGGAAGGTTCGCGCAGCCCCTTGCAAGCCGCCGCCCGCGCCGACGCCCAGCGCTTGGGCAAGCCCGAGCGCGGCTGGCGCCACAAGGCCTACATCGTCATCTTCGAGGCCGATACGCGGGCCGGCAAACGCTTCGACCAGTGGCTGATCGTGCTGATCCTGCTCAGTGTCTTCACCGTCGTCCTCGACAGCGTCGCCAGCATCCGCGCCCAGCACGGCGCCATGTTGCGTGTGCTGGAATGGGTCTTCACCCTCATCTTCACGGTCGAGTACCTCACCCGGCTGGCCTGCGTGCGCCATCCGCTGCGCTACGCCACCAGCTTCTTCGGCGTGATCGACCTGATCGCGATCCTGCCGTCCTACATCGCCTTCTTCGTTCCTGAAGCTCACCTGCTCATCGACGTGCGCATCCTGCGCCTGCTGCGGGTGTTCCGTGTCTTCAAGCTCACCGGCTACGTGGCCGAATACAGCGCGCTGGGCGAGGCCCTGCGGGCCAGCCGCCGCAAGATCGCCGTCTTCCTGTCCTTCGTCTTCATGGTGGTGCTGGTGATGGGCACGCTCATGTACGTGGTGGAAGGCCCCGCGAACGGCTACACCAGCATCCCGATGGCCATGTACTGGGCCATCACCACCATGAGCACCGTGGGCTTCGGCGACATCACGCCGCAGACCGAGGTCGGCCGCTTCATCGCCTCGGCCATGATGCTGCTGGGCTGGGGCGTGCTGGCCGTGCCCACCGGCATCGTCACCACCGAGATGGCGGCGCAGCGGCTGAGCCGGCCCACCACGACACGCACCTGCCCGGAATGCCTGACCGAGGGCCACCTGCCCGACGCGAAGTTCTGCCGCCACTGCGGCGTGCGCATGCCGCGCTACGAGCGGGATCCGGGCGCCTGAGTGCCGATCCAGACGGTGGGACAATTGCGGGCATGAGCCCGACCACCCTGACCCTGACCCGCCCTGACGACTGGCACCTGCACGTGCGCGACGGCGCCGCGATGGCCGCCGTCGTGCCCGACACGGCGCGACAGTTCGCGCGCGCCATCATCATGCCCAACCTCAAGCCGCCGGTCACCACGGCAGCGCAGGCACTGGCCTACCGGGACCGCATCCGCGCGGCCGTGCCGGCGGGGCTGAGCTTCGAGCCGCTGATGACGCTCTACCTCACCGACAACCTCCCCGCCGACGAGATCGCGCGGGCCAAGGATGCCGGGGTGGTGGCGCTCAAGCTCTACCCGGCCGGCGCCACCACCAACAGCGACGCCGGCGTCACCGATCTGCGCAAGACCTACAAGACGCTGGAGGCCATGCAGAAGCACGGCTTGCTGCTGCTGGTGCATGGTGAGGTGACCGACCCGGAGATCGACCTCTTCGACCGCGAGAAGGCCTTCATCGACGACAAGCTCATCCCGCTGCGCCGCGACTTCCCCGAGCTGAAGGTCGTCTTCGAGCACATCACGACGAAGGAAGCCGCGCAGTACGTGGCCGAGGCCGACCGGTTCGTGGGCGCCACCATCACGGCCCACCACCTGCTCTACAACCGCAACGCCATCTTCCTCGGCGGCATCCGGCCGCACTACTACTGCCTGCCCGTGCTCAAGCGCGAGGAGCACCGCCGCGCCCTCGTGGCCGCCGCCATCTCGGGCTCGCCGAAGTTCTTCCTCGGCACCGACAGCGCCCCGCATCCGGCCCACCTGAAGGAGCACGCCACCGGGTGCGCCGGCTGCTACACCGCGCTGTCGGCGCTGGAGCTCTACGCCGAGGCCTTCGAGGCAGCCGGTGCGCTCGACAGGCTGGAGGGCTTCGCCAGCTTCTTCGGCGCCGATTTCTACGGCCTGCCGCGCAACACCGGTACGGTCACGCTGAAGAAGTCGCCCTGGCAGTTGCCCGAAACCCTGCCCTTCGGCGAGGCCACGCTCAAGCCGCTGCGCGGCGGTGAGACCCTCGCCTGGCGGATGGCGGAGGCCTGAGCCCGGCCATGACGCTGCCGGCGATCGACTGGCGCACTCCTTGGGTTGCGCCGCTTGCCGCCGTGGGCAACGAGGTCGAGGCGCTCGTGCGTGACGGGGCCACCGTGGCCGACGCGCTCAACACCTGTGGCGGCCCGGTGCGTTTCGTGCCCCAGGAGGCGCTGCCCGACGGCGAGGCCTACGAGGCCTTCATCTTCCGCACCGGCTGCGTGCCCACGCGCAACAACCTGCACGACTTCTTCAACGGCCTGATGTGGCTGTCGCGGCCCGCGCTCAAGCGCCGCCTGAACGAACTGCAAGCCGCGCAGATCGCGCGGGCAGGTGTTGGCGCCATGCGCGGGCCCGTGCGGGACGCGCTGACGCTCTTCGACGAAAACGCGGCCTTGCTGCAGGCGCCGGCCGAACTCGTGCAGGCGCTGCGCGAGCGTCAGTGGCGCAGGCTCTTCATCGATGACCGGGCGCTGTGGGCCCAGGCCCGCCTCGAGCTCTTCGGCCATGCGCTGCTGGAAAAGCTGGTGACCCCCTACAAGGGCATCACCGCCCATGTGTGGATGGTGGAAGAGGGCGCCGCGCCCGACCTCGGGCTCACTCCCGAACGCCTGGCGCCCAAGCCCTTCCTGCCACTGCCTGTGCTCGGGGTGCCCGGCTGGTGGCCGGCCAACGAGGCCCCGGCCTTCTACGACGATGCCGAGGTCTTCCGCCCCCATCGCGAGCGGCCTGGCCGAAGGCCTGAGATAATTGCCATGTGAAGCAAGCCAGACCGCCGCTGGTGCAGGTGCCGAAAGGCCGCACTGGAGGAAGGTCCGGACTGCGCAGGGCAGCGTAGCAGGTAACACCTGTCCGCCGTGAGGCGAGGATCAGAGCAACAGAGACGAGTCGGGCCGCGGCGCAAGCGGCGGTCCGGGTGAAACGGGCAATCTCTACGCGCAGCAACACCAAATAGGCACACGTCGATCCGGCCCGGGGAGTGTGCGGGTAGGTGGCATCGAGCCGCTTCCGTGAGGGGCGGCCCAGAGGAATGGCGGTCACGGCGGGGCAACCCGCCGCACAGAATCCGGCCTACCGGCTTGCTTCACACATTTCAAGCATCACAAGCCGATGAATCCCGACGCCCACAAGATCTGGCCCGCTCCACGCTGGGCCCTGGCCGTGCTGCTCGCGCTGCTGGGCATGCTCGGGCCGTTCTCGATCGACACCTACATCCCGGCGTTCGCCGGGATCGCCGACTCGCTGGGCGCCACGCCGGTGCAGATGCAGCAGACGCTGTCGGCCTACCTGTTCGGCTTTGCCTTCATGAACCTCTTCCACGGCGCGCTGTCGGACAGCTTCGGGCGCCGCCCGGTGGTGCTGTGGGGGCTGGCGGTGTTCACGATTGCCTCGGCGGGCTGCGCGCTGTCGCAGACCATCGGACAGCTTGTCTTCTTCCGCGCCTTGCAGGGCCTGTCCACCGGGGCGGGCATCGTGGTGTCGCGCGCCATCATCCGCGACATGTTCCCGCCGGCCGAAGCCCAGCGCGTGATGGCACAGGTGACGATCTACTTCGGTGTGGCGCCGGCCATCGCGCCCGTCATCGGCGGCTGGATCTTCGTGCTGTCGGACTGGCACCTGATCTTCTGGTTCCTGACCTTCGTGGGCGTTGCGCTGTGGGTGGCCAACTACCGGCTGCTGCCTGAGACACTGCATCTGGACCATCGCCAGGCCTTCGAGGTGCGCCACCTGATGCGCGGCTACTGGCAGCTGTGCAGCGACCCGCGCTTCGTGCTGCTGGTGCTGGCCAGCGGCGTGCCCTTCAACGGACTCTTCCTGTACGTGCTGTCGGCCCCGGCCTTCCTGGGTGTGCACCTGGCCCTGTCGCCCACCGAGTTCTTCTGGTTCTTCCTGCTGAGCATCGGCGGCATCATGGGCGGCGCCTGGTGGAGCGGCCGTCTGGCCGGCAAGATCGCGCCCAAGCGTCAGATCCGCCATGGCTTCGTGATCATGGCGGTCGTCGGCGTGCTCAATCTCGCAGCCAACCTTCTGTTCGAGGCGCATGTGTCGTGGGCCCTCTGGCCGATTGCCGTGTTCGCATTCGGCTGGGCACTGATGGTGCCCGTTGTCACGCTGCTGGTGCTGGACCTCTTTCCGCAGCGCCGTGGCATGGCCTCGTCCTTGCAGGCGGCGGTGGGCTCGTTGGCCAACGCCGTTGTGGCGGGTGTGCTGGCGCCCCTCGTGATGGGCAGCACGGTCGGCCTGGCCGCCACCTCCCTCGCGCTCATGGCCATTGGCCTGGTGGCCTGGATCTACCTGCACCACCGCTGGCCCGAAATCGGGCGTCAGGCGGACGTGCCGGCCGGCGGCGCGGTCGTGTCCTGAGCACTCGCCTCGCGCAACCGTTCTCGCAACTGGCCGAATCGCTTGCGGTACTGCCCGGGGGTGAGTCCAGTCTTGCGCCGGAACAGGCGCCCGAAGAAGGCGCTGTCCTGGTAGCCGACCTCCTGGGCCACGGCCTCGATCGGCAATGCACCCGATTCCAGCATCTGCTTGGCTTCCTCCAGCCGCACGGTGTGGACGTAGTCCAGGGGGCTCATGCCGGTGGCCTGCTGGAAGCGGCGCTTGAAGGTACGCTCGGCCAGGCCTGTGAGCGCGGCCATGGCCGTCACCGGGGATTCGTGCGTGTAGTTCATCGCCGCCCATTGCTGGCAGCGCTCGATCGCGGCATCGCGGCTGGTGGAGCGGGCCGTGAGTGCCGCGTAGGCCAGGGGCTGGATATCGCCCCAGTCGAGCAGGTTCACGCGGGCCATTTGCATGGCTTCCTCGGTGCCCACGAACCTGGCGATCAGGTACAGCGCCAGCGCATGCCAGCTCGTGCCGCTGCCAGCCATCACGATGCGCTGATCGACGCCTGACAGCACCAGGGATCGGTCGATCCGCCAGTTGGTGCGCGGGTACTCGCGCCGCAGGGCGTCGCAGTAGGCCCAGTGGGAGGTGCCGTCCTGGCCGTCCAGCAGACCGGCGCGGGCCATCAGCAGGGCCCCCGAACAGGCCGAGGCCACCGTGGCCCCGGCCTCGTACTGGCGGCGCAGCCAGTCGGCCTCCAGGTCGTAGCGCTCGCCCAGGGGCTGGGAGGGGGGCACGGTGAGATCGGTCACGCACACCACGTCAAGCCGATGGCCCTCGCCGAAGCTCAGGTGTGGCTCCACCAGCACGCCATTGGCCGTGCGCACCGGGCGCCCATCGCGGCTGACGATGAGCGGCTGCATCGGCGAGTCGACGGCTTCCCCGGTCATGAGGACCTGCCAGTCGCGCCGCACGCCCGCCAGCAGGTCGAACACCCCAAAAAGGGTGGCCGCCCCCACGTCAGGCACGGCGAGCAGACCCACTGAAATCGGGGGGGGGCTGGGGGAGGGCATGGCAGGAATGGACGGTCCTTGGCAGGAATCACTTTAGTGGGATCGCGCCGCCAGCGCCACCATTGCGGCTCCCATCTCCGATTTCCACTCTGACAGGAGCCCGACATGACCGCGACCGATGCCCTCGGCCATCCCCTTACCGGCGCCAGCCGCGCCGCAGCGACCCTGTATGACACGGCCTTGCGGCAATTCCAGTGCTACCGGGACGACCCGGTGGCCACCATCGACCAAGCCCTCGCCGACAGCCCGGCTTTTGTGATGGGCCATGTGCTGCGCGCCTGGCTGCACCTGCTCGGCACGGAGCCCAGCGGTGTGCCGGTGGCACGTGAGGCCCTGGCGGCTGCGCGCAGCCAGCCCGTCAACGAGCGCGAGGCAGGGCACCTGAAGGCGATCGGCCAGCTCGCCGACGGCCAGTGGCATGCCGCGGCTCGCACGCTGGAGGACGTGTCGGTGGCCCATCCGCACGATGCCCTGGCGCTTCAGGCAGGCCACCTGCTGGACTTTTGCGTCGGCGACTCGCGCATGCTGCGCGACCGGATCGCGCGGGCGCTGCCAGCCTGGGCCCGCAGCATGCCTGGTTACCACACCCTGCTGGGCATGCACGCCTTCGGCCTGGAAGAGACCGGGCTGTACGCGCGCGCAGAGGCCGCAGGGCGTCAGGCCATCGAGCTGGAGCGGCACGATGCCTGGGCCTGGCATGCCGTGGCCCACGTGATGGAGATGCAGGACCGCGTGGAGGACGGTGTGGCCTGGCTCACCAGCGACACGGCGGCCTGGTCGGAGAACAATTTCTTCGCCGTGCACAACTGGTGGCATCTGGCCCTGCATCACCTTGAGCGCGGCGAAAGCGAGCGGGTGCTGGCGCTGTTCGATGGGCCCATCTTCGGCGAGGGGCGAACGCTGGCGCTCGACCTGGTCGATGCCTCGGCCCTGCTGTGGCGCCTGGAGCTGGCCGGTGCCGACGTGGGACCCCGCTGGACGCGCGTGGCCGAGGCCTGGGCGCCGTTTGCCGACGAAGCGCACTACACCTTCAACGATGTGCACGCCGGCATGGCTTTCGTCCGTGCAGGCCGCACCGACTTGCTGGAGCGTCTGCGCGAGACCCAGGCCCGGGCGCAGGGCCAGCGGGGGGACAACGCCGGCTTCACGGCCCAGGTGGGTGCACCGCTGCTGGAGTCTCTGGTGGCCTTTGCCCAGGGTCACGAAGGCCGGGCCATCGAGGGTCTGCGGCAGGTCCGCCCCATCGCCCACCGCTTCGGCGGCAGCCACGCGCAGCGCGACCTGATCGACTGGACCCTGGTCGAGGCGGCGGTCCGCGCAGGCGACGCGGCCCTGGCGCGGGCCCTGAGTGCCGAACGCGAACAGCTCAAGCCCACCCGCCGCTCGGTGGTACGCCTGGCGCAGCGCGCCCAGGCCCTCGCTCCCCAGGCCCTGGCGGCCTGACCTCTTGCGCGCCCCGTCCGCGGGCGCCGCCTCTCTCTGCCTGCCCTTTCGGTCCCACCCCCTCGGCGAAGGGGTGGGACTTCTCATGCTTCGCTTTCACACCCCTTCGCAAGTCCTTATTTTTGCTGCATTTTTTCTGCGCCGATTTCTTCGAAATCAAATGTAAGTGCTTGATTTCATTGGCAATTTTTCCGATTTCGCTTGACCGGGGGCGAGTGCGTCGTTAAAGTGGGAGAAAGTGCAACTTAGTGGGGTTTTGTGTCTTCAGTCGTCTTCCAAGGGGCCTCAGCCCTGTCGCTGGATGCCAAGGGGCGGTTGACCGTCCCGGCGCGCCATCGCGACGTGCTGACCGCCATCGCCGGAGGGCAGCTGACGCTGACCAAGCACCCTGAGGGCTGCCTGATGGTGTTTCCCCGCCCAGCCTGGGAGCAGTTCCGCGACAAGATCGCCGCACTGCCGATGTCGGCCGCCGGCTGGAAGCGCATCTTCCTGGGCAACGCCATGGATGTGGAGATCGATGGCGCCTCGCGCGTGCTGATCTCGCCCGAACTGCGCGCCGCAGCGGGTCTGAACAAGGAGGTGATGCTGCTGGGCATGGGCAGTCACTTCGAACTGTGGGACGCCGAGCGCTATGCGGCCCACGAGGCCGCGGTCATGCAGCAAGGCATGCCGGACGTCCTCAAGGACTTCAGCTTCTGACGGCCATGAGCGCCCCGGCTGCTCAACCTTCGCCTTACACGCACCGCACCGTCCTGCTCGACGAGGCGGTGGAGGCCGTGCTGACCTCTCCCGACGGGACCTACATTGACGGCACCTATGGCCGCGGCGGTCACTCGCGGCTGCTGCTGTCCAGGCTGACCCCCGGGGGGCGTCTGCTGGTCTTCGACAAGGATCCCGAAGCGATCGCCGATGCCACGCGGGTCCAGGACCCGCGTTTTGCCATCGAGCATGCCGGTTTCGCCACCATGGCCGAGGCCTGCGCGCGCCGCGGCATCGCCCAGGTGCAAGGTGTCCTGCTGGACCTGGGGATCTCGTCGCCCCAGATCGACAACCCTGAGCGCGGATTCTCGTTCCGCCATGACGGGCCCCTGGACATGCGCATGGATCCCTCGCGCGGCGAAAGTGCCGCCGACTTCCTCGCGCGCGCGGACGAAAAACTCATCGCGGAGGTCATACGAGATCATGGGGAAGAACGGTTTGCTCTACAGATTGCAAAGGCGCTTGTTGCTCGCCGGGCGAGCGGGCGTCCTGTTCGAACCACAGCCGAGCTTTCCGAAGTCGTGGCTGGTGCGGTCAAGACACGCGAGCCGGGCCAGGATCCCGCAACGCGGACCTTTCAGGCTCTTCGGATTCTCGTCAACGCCGAGCTTGAGGAGCTCGAACAAGGCCTGAATGCGGCGCTGTCTCTGCTGGCTCCGGGCGGTCGCCTGGCCGTGATCAGCTTTCACTCGCTGGAAGACCGCCGGGTCAAGCAGTTCATCGCCGGTCACTCGCGTGCCGAGGTCCGGCGAGGCAGCCCCGAAGCCCTGGGTCTGGCGCCGCTGCCCGAGCCGCTGCTCAAGGCGGTTGCGCGCATCCGCCCCTCGCAGGCGGAAGTATCGGCCAATCCGCGAGCCCGCTCCGCCATCCTGCGCGTGGCCGAGCGCACTGCAGTGCCGCTTCGGGAGCCCGCATGACCCGCCTGAACGTGCTGCTCTTCGTTGCGCTGGTTGCCAGCGGCCTGTACCTGGTGCATGTGTCCTATCAGGCGCGGCGTCTGTTCACCCAGGTGGAGCGTGCCCAGGCCGAAGAGCGCGCGCTGGACGTTGCGCATGAGCAGCTCCAGCTTGAGAAGCGCACCCAGGCCACACCGCTGCGTGTGGAAAAGGTGGCTCGCGAGCGATTGCAGATGCGTACGCCCACCGCGGCGGTGACGCAGTACGTGCAGTACGAAGGCGCTGCCTCGGCTGCGCAAGGAGCTCGGCCATGAACTGGCTCGCCAGGCTCCTGTCCCGTCGCGGCGACGGTGCGGCCCCTGGGCGGCGCAAGTCGCGCAAGCCAGCGGCGCATGCGCTGCACGAGGTGCGCTACGCCACCAGCCCGCTGCTGGCGTCCAAGACGCCGCCCTGGCGCTCGAAGTTCCTGGTGGCTTGCATCGGCCTTTCGTTCTGCGTCCTGCTGGGCCGCGCCGTCTATGTGCAGATCATCGGTACCGATTTCTACCAGCGCCAGGGTGAAAGCCGCTATGCCCGCACGATCGAACTGCCGGCCAATCGTGGCCGCATCCTCGATCGCAACGGCCTGATCCTGGCCTCCAGCGTGCCGGCCCCGTCGATCTGGGTCATCCCCAAGGACTTCGAGGCCGACCGCACCCAGCGGCGCGAACTCGCGCGCCTGCTGGGGATGACGGCAGCCGACCTGGACAAGCGTTTGACGGACAATCCCAATTTCGTCTGGCTGCGTCGCCAGATCGACGAGGACGTGGCCGAGCGCATCAAGGCGCTGGGCCTGAAAGGCGTGCATCAGGTCAAGGAGTACAAGCGCCGCTATCCGGAAGGTGAGGCGGTGGCCCATGTGGTGGGTTTCACCGACATCGAGGATCGCGGCCAGGAAGGTGTTGAGCTGGCCTTCCAGCGCGAGCTGGCCGGCCGCAACGGGCAGCGTCGTGTCATCCGAGACCGCCTGGGGCGCATCGTGGAGGACATCGGCGAGAGCGTCGCCCCGGTGGATGGCCAGGACATCCAGCTGTCCATCGATTCCAAGGTCCAGTTCTTCGCCTACCAGCGTCTGCGCGAGGCGGTGGCTCAGCACAAGGCCCAGGCGGGTTCCGTGGTGGTGCTGGACGTGCACTCGGGAGAGGTGCTGGCGCTGGCCAACTACCCCAGCTACAACCCCGCCAAGCGTCAGAATCTCAGCGGCGCACAGCTGCGCAACCGCGCGCTCACCGACACCTTCGAACCCGGCTCGACGATGAAGCCCTTTGTGGCTGCCCTCTCGATGGAGACGGGTCGCGTCAGCGCGAACACGCCCATCGATACCGGGGCAGGCTGGATCACGGTGACGGGCTCGACCATCCGTGACACCCGTGCGTACGGGCGCCTTTCGGTGGCTGAAGTCATCCAGAAGTCGAGCAACGTGGGCACCGTCAAGCTGGCCCAGCAGATCCCGTCGCAGGAAATGTGGGAGATGTTCACCGAGATCGGTCTGGGCCAGAAGCCCCACTTGCCCTTCCCGGGGGTGGTGAGTGGCCGGCTGCGTCCGCCCAAGACCTGGCGACCCATCGAGCACGCCACCATGAGCTATGGCTATGGACTGTCGGCATCGCTCTTCCAGCTGGCCCAGTCCTACACCGTGTTTGCCCGCGATGGTGAACTCATCCCGGTGACGCTGCTCAAGTCGGACGAGCAGGCCCATGGACCGCGCGTGTTCTCGCCGCGTGTGGCCCAGACCACCCGCAGGATGCTGCAGATGGCTGCCGGTGCCGGGGGCACCGCCCCGCTGGCCCAGACGGTGGGCTATTCCGTGGGTGGCAAGACCGGCACGGCCCGCAAGCAGGAGGGCAAGGGCTACGCCGAGAAGAAATACCGCTCCTGGTTCGTGGGGGTGGCGCCCATCGACCAGCCTCGCATCGTCGTGGCCGTGATGATCGACGAGCCTGCCGCGGGGCACTTCTACGGTGGCATCGTTGCCGCGCCCGTGTTTGCCGAAGTGGTGCAGCAGAGCCTGCGCATGATGGGGGTGCAACCCGACATCGCCGTGCAGCCGCAGATCGTTGCTCGCCAGGGCGAAGCGGTCGAGGAGAGCTTCTGATGGCCGTGCGCATGCTCGACACCGCCAGTGCTGCGCTCCAGTGGCTGCGTGAGCGCGGCTGCACCGATCTGGCGCTGGACAGCCGGCGCATCCGTGGCGGCGAAGGCTTCATCGCCTGGCCCGGCCATGCCACCGACGCCCGTCAGCATGTGGGCGCTGCGCTGGCGGCCGGCGCACGTGCCTGCCTGGTCGAGCAGACGGGTGTCGAGGCTTTCGGCTTTGACGACGAACGCGTGGCCGCGGTGCCCGGGCTGAAGGCCCTGACGGGCCAGCTGGCTGACCAGTGGTTCGGCGAGCCGTCGCGCGAGGTCACGCTGATCGCCACCACCGGCACGAACGGCAAGACGTCCACCTCCTGGTGGGTGGCCCAGGCCCTGTCGGCGCTGGGCACTCCCTGCGGGCTGATCGGCACCCTGGGTGTGGGGCGTCCGGGCGAACTCACGCCCACCGGCCTGACCACGCCCGACCCCATCACCCTGCACCGCACGCTGCGCGAATTCGCGCAGGCCGGTCTGCGCCACTGTGCCATCGAAGCGTCGTCCATCGGCATGGACGAGCACCGGCTCAACGGCACACGCATTGCCGTGGCCCTGTTCACCAACTTCACCCGCGACCACCTCGACTACCACGGCGGCATGGCCGCGTACTGGGAGGCCAAGGCCCAGCTCTTCGCCTGGCCGGGCCTGCGCTCGGCTGTGGTCAATCTTGACGATCCCAAGGGCGAGGACCTGGTGTCGCGCCTGCAGGGGCGCGATGTGGCTGTGTGCCGCTACGGCCTGCACCCGCAGGCCGACCTGCAGGCGCGGGCGGTGGGCTACAGCGGCGGCGGGCTGGGTTTCGAGCTGGTCGAAGGCCATGACACCGCCCGGGTGCAGACCGCGCTCATCGGCGAGTACAACGTGTCCAACCTGCTGGCGGTGGTGGGTGCCTTGCGTGCGCTGGGCGTGCCCCTGGGCGACGCTGCAGGGGCCTGCGCCCGGCTCGGCCCGGTGCCTGGCCGCATGCAGCGGACCGACGGCGAGGGCGCACCCTCGGTGGTGGTGGACTATGCGCATACCCCGGATGCGCTGGACAAGGTGCTGCTCGCGCTGCGCCCCTTCGCGCAGGAGCGCGGCGGCCAGCTCTGGTGTGTCTTTGGCTGTGGCGGGGATCGCGACCGCAGCAAGCGGCCCCAGATGGGTGCGGTGGCCCAGGCGCGTGCCGACCGGGTGATCGTCACCAGCGACAACCCCCGCAGCGAAGCACCGATGCGCATCATCGAAGAGATCGTTGCCGGCATGCGCCCGGCCCCCATGCTGCAGGCCATCGAAGACCGCCGGGTGGCGATCGCCACCGCCGTTGCGGCAGCCGACGTGCGCGACGTCATCCTGCTGGCCGGCAAGGGCCACGAGGATTACCAGGAAGTGGCGGGCCAGCGGCTGCCCTTCTCGGATATCGAAGAAGCACAGGCCGCCCAGAACATGCGGAGGGCACGCTCATGATGACGCTGTCCACGGCTCACGGTCTGCTGAGCGGCGCCACCCTCGTGGGCGACGGCGAAACCGTGCTGCTGCGCGTGCACACGGACACCCGCAGCCTGCGCGCAGGCGATCTCTTCGTGGCCCTGCGCGGCGAGCGCTTCGACGCCCACGACTTCCTGGTCCAGGCCCGCGAGGCCGGCGCGGCGGCGGCCCTTGCCGAGCGGGGCCTGGCCGAGGCTGGCCTCGCCGGCCTGCTGGTGACGGACAGCCGTGTGGCCCTGGGGGAGCTGGCGGCTGCCTGGCGCGCGGGCATGCACCTGCCCCTGATTGCGGTGACCGGCAGCAACGGCAAGACCACCGTGACCCAGATGATCGCCTCCATCCTGCAGGAGTGGGTGGGCGAAGGGGCGCTGGCCACGCAGGGCAACTTCAACAATGACATCGGTGTGCCGCTTACCCTGCTGCGCCTGCGGCAGAACGATGAAACCTGGCACCGCGCTGCGGTGGTCGAGCTCGGCATGAACCACCCGGGCGAGATTGCCCTGCTGGCTCGCATGGCGGCACCCACGGTGGCGCTGGTCAACAACGCCCAGCGTGAACACCAGGAGTTCATGCGCAGTGTCGAAGCGGTGGCGCGAGAGAACGGCGCGGTGATCGAAGCGCTCGGCCCGACGGGCGTGGCTGTGTTCCCCGCGGACGACGCCTACACCTCGTTGTGGCGCGGCATGGCGGGCCAACGTCCGGTGCTCGTGTTCGGCGACGCCCCCGGGGCGGACGTGAGCGGGCAGGCGCATTGGGGCCCGGAGGGCTGGCATCTCTCCCTGCACACGCCCGTGGGGACGCTGACGACCCAGGTGCGCATCGCCGGGCGTCACAACGTGCGCAATGCCATGGCGGCCGCCACCTGCGCGTTGGCGGCCGGCGCCCCGCTGGAGGCCATCGCCCGCGGGCTGCGCACCTTCGAGCCGGTGTCCGGGCGCTCGCAGTTGCAGGTCATCAGCCTTGGCAGCGAGTCGGTCACCCTGGTGAACGACAGCTACAACGCCAACCCCGACTCGGTGCGCGCCGCCATCGATGTGCTCGCAGAGTTGCCGGGGCCTCGCTGGCTGCTGCTGGGCGACATGGGGGAGGTGGGTGATCAGGGGGCGGCCTTCCATCGTGAGGTGGGCGCCTACGCGCGCGAGCGCGGCATCGATCACCTGTGGGCCGTCGGCACCCTGTGTGAGCAGGCGGCAAGCGCCTACGGCGGTGGGGCCCGGCACTTTGCGTCAACCGCGCAGGCCCTGGCCGCGTTGGGGCAGGGTCCCGCCGGCGTGCGCAGTGTGCTGGTCAAGGGCTCACGCTTCATGAAGATGGAACAGATCGTCTCGGCCCTGGCTGTGCCTGGCCGTGGCGGCATGCAGGGAAAGGACATGCCATGCTGATCACGCTGGCTCAGTGGTTGCAAGGCCTGTCGCCGGAGTTCGGCTTCCTGCGCGTGGTGCAGTACCTCACCTTCCGAGCCGTGATGGCGGCGATGACCTCGCTGCTCATCGGTCTGGTCTTCGGGCCCTGGGTGATCCGCAAGTTGACCGAACTGAAGATCGGCCAGCCCATTCGCGAGTACGGTGTGCAAGCCCACCTGTCCAAGAGCGGCACGCCCACCATGGGTGGGGTGCTCATCCTGCTGGGCGTGGCGGTGTCCACGCTGCTGTGGTTCGACTGGTCCAACCGCTTCGTGTGGATCGTGCTGATCGTGACGCTGGGCATGGGCGCCATCGGCTGGGTCGATGACTGGCGCAAGGTGGTCCAGAAGAATCCCGAGGGCATGCGCTCGCGTGAGAAGTACTTCTGGCAGTCGGTGATCGGGCTGGTGGCCGCCATCTACCTGGCCTTCGCGGTGTCCGAATCATCGAACGTGCGCGTGATCGAACTCTTCGTGCGCTGGGTGCAGTCGGGCTTCTCCAACCCGCTGCCGCCCAACGCCGACCTCTTCGTGCCCTTCTTCAAGGAAGTCAGCTATCCGCTGGGGGTGTGGGGCTTCATCATCCTCACCTACCTGGTCATCGTCGGCTCGAGCAACGCGGTGAATCTCACCGACGGCCTGGACGGGCTGGCCATCATGCCGGTGGTGATGGTGGGCTCGGCCCTGGGCGTGTTCGCCTACGTGGTGGGTAACGCGGTCTATTCGCGCTACCTGCTGTTTCCCTACATCCCGGGCGTGGGCGAGCTGCTGATCTTCTGCGCCGCCATGGCCGGCGCGGGACTGGCCTTCCTGTGGTTCAACACCCACCCGGCGCAGGTCTTCATGGGTGACGTGGGCGCCCTGGCCCTGGGAGGTGCCCTGGGCACGATCGCAGTCATCACGCGGCAGGAGATCCTGCTGGCGGTGATGGGCGGCATCTTCGTCGTGGAGGCCCTGTCGGTGATGTTGCAGGTCGTCTACTTCAAGTACACCAAGCGCAAGTACGGAGAAGGCCGGCGCATCCTCAAGATGGCGCCACTGCACCACCACTTCGAGAAATCCGGCTGGAAGGAGACGCAGGTGGTGGTGCGCTTCTGGATCATCACCATGCTGCTGTGCCTGGTGGGGCTGGCCTCGCTCAAGTTGCGCTGAACACGGACAACGAACACACTCACCATGAAGGATCTGCAAGGCATCACCGTTCTCGTGCTGGGCTTGGGCGCCTCCGGCCTGGCCATGGTGCGCTGGTGCGTGCGCTGCGGGGCCCAGGTGAAGGTCTGGGACTCGCGCGAACAGCCACCCCAGGCCGCCACGGTTCGCGACGAACTGCCCCAGGTCGAGTTGCTGTCGGGCGCCCTGGGGCCTGCGCACGCCGAAGGCGTGCAACGCATCCTCAAGAGCCCGGGCTTGTCGCCCCACGACGAGCGCCTGCAGGGGCTGCTGGCCGAAGCCACCCGGCGCGGTGTGCCGGTGCAGGGCGAACTGGACCTGTTTGCCCAGGCGCTGGTCGAACTGAAGGCCGAACGGCGTTATGCGCCCCAGGTGGTGGCCATCACCGGCACCAACGGCAAGACCACCACCACGGCCCTGGCCGCACTGCTGATCGAGCGCGCCGGTCGCCGCGTGGCCACGGCGGGCAACATCGGCCCGACGATGCTCGACACCCTGGGCGCGGCCCTGGACTGCGAGCCCGAGGCGGTCCCCTCAGACGCGACACCCCCCGCCGCCGAGGGCATCGAGTCGGCGCCCACCCCGGTCGAAGCGGCGGCGGTGGACGAAGATGCCGAGGCGGTCGAAGCCATCCATCAGACCGAGCGCTACATCGAGGAGACCCTGGAGGCCGTTGCCGCCCTCGGGGGCGAGGACGAGCCGGCCGTCAGGATCGTGCCTCCCCCTCCTCCGGCGCCGGTGTTCGAGCACCTGCCGGATGTGTGGGTGCTGGAACTGTCCAGCTTCCAGCTCGACGGCGTGTCGGGTTTCGAGCCCAGCGCCGCCACGGTGCTCAACCTCAGCCAGGACCATCTCGACTGGCATGGCAGCATGGAGGCCTACGCCGCGGCCAAGGCCTGCATCTTCGGGCGTGAGGCGGTGATGGTGATCAACCGCAACGATCCCCTGGTGGAAGCGATGGTGCCGGCCCCCCAGACCGTGGGCAAGGGGCGCTCGGCGAAAGTGATCGAACGCCAGGTGGTGCGCTTCGGCCTGGATGCCCCCACCCGCCCCGGCGACTATGGGCTGGTGGTCGAAGGCGGCATGGCCTGGCTGGTGCGGGCGATGGAAGCCGACGAGACCCTGAAGGCCACGCGCCGCCGCAAGGACGACGAGGTCGACGAAGAGCTGCACATCCAGCGCCTCATGCCGGCCGATGCGCTGCGTGTGCGCGGTCGTCATAACGCGGCCAACGCCCTGGCGGCGCTGGCCCTGGCCACCGCCATCGGTTGCCCGCTCGCGCCCATGTTGCATGGCCTGCGCGAGTACGCCGGCGAGCCGCACCGTGTGCAACACGTCGCCACCGTGGGCGGGGTGGACTATGTCGACGACAGCAAGGGCACGAACGTGGGCGCCACGGTGGCCGCCCTGAATGGCCTCGGCGCCGACCGCATGGGCCGTCGCCTGCTTGTGATCCTGGGCGGCGATGGCAAGGGCCAGGACTTCAGCCCGCTCAACGAGCCCGTGGGACGGCATGCGCGCTTCGTGGCCCTGATCGGCCGGGATGCGGCCGCCATCGAAGCCGTGTTGGCGGGCACAGGCGTCACGCATGCCCGCTTCGACAGCCTGGAAGCGGCCGTACGGGGCTGTGCCGAGCGGGCCGAGTCGGGCGACGTCGTGCTGATGAGCCCGGCCTGCGCCAGCCTGGACATGTTCCGCAACTACGGTCATCGCGCCGAGGTCTTCGTCGGCGTGGTGCACGCCCTGGCCGAAGAACGAGGGGAGCTTGCATGAGCACCACCTCACGTGCCACCAACGGTTGGGAGGCCTTCAAGGCGCGCCTGGCTGCGCTGTGGCCCGCGTCCGGCGGCAAGAAGGGCCGCGACGTGCCGGTGCGCGACTGGGTGTCCACCGGCCAGCCCACGCGCCTGCAGGGCTTCGACCAGACCCTGGTGTGGGTGGTGGTGGCCCTGCTGGCCCTGGGCCTCGTGATGGTCTACTCGGCCTCGGTGGCCCTGCCGGACAACCCGCGCTTTGCTCGCTACGCGCCCACGCACTTCCTCGTGCGTCACGCCCTGTCGATCGGACTGGCCTTCATCGCCTGCCTGGTGGTGCTGCAGATTCCCATGCAGGTCTGGGAAAAATACGCACCGTGGCTCTTCGTGGGTGCCCTGGTTCTGCTCATCGCGGTGCTGCTGCCCTTCATCGGCAAGGGGGTGAACGGCGCGCGCCGCTGGATCCCGCTGGGCTTCCTGAACTTCCAGCCGTCCGAACTGGCCAAACTGGCGATCGCGATGTACGCCGCCGGCTACATGGTGCGCAAGATGGATGTGAAGGAGCGCTTCTTCCAGGCCGTGGCGCCCATGGCTGCCGCCCTGGTGCTGGTGGGCGTGCTGCTGCTGGCCCAGCCGGACATGGGGGCCTTCATGGTGATCGCCGCGATCGCGATGGGCGTGCTCTTCCTGGGCGGCGTGAACGGCCGCATGTTCCTCCTGATGGCCGCCCTGGTCGTGGGGGCCTTCGTGCTGATGGTCAGCCTGAGCGAATGGCGGCGCGAGCGGATCTTCGCCTACCTCGACCCTTGGAACGAGGCGCACAGCCTGGGGCGTGCCTATCAGCTCACGCATTCGCTCATTGCTTTCGGCCGTGGCGAGATCTTCGGCCAGGGCCTGGGCTCCAGCGTCGAGAAGCTGCACTACCTGCCCGAGGCCCACACCGACTTCCTGCTGGCCGTCATCGGCGAAGAGCTGGGCTTCATCGGCGTGGCGGCGGTGATCTTCGCCTTCTTCTGGCTCACGCGCCGCATCTTCCACATCGGCCGCCAGGCCATCGCGCTGGACCGTGTCTTCTCGGGGCTGCTGGCCCAGGGCGTGGGCATCTGGGTGGGCGGCCAGGCCTTCATCAACATGGGCGTGAACCTGGGCGTGCTGCCCACCAAGGGCCTGACGCTGCCGTTGTTGAGCTACGGCGGCTCGGCCATCCTGATGAACTGCATCGCGATCGCCGTGGTGCTGCGCATCGACATGGAAAACAGGCAGTTGATGCGAGGGGGCCGCGCATGACCCATCACCTCGTCATCATGGCCGCCGGCACCGGCGGTCACATCATCCCGGGCCTGGCTGTGGCCCAGGAGATGCAGCGCCGCGGCTGGAGCGTGAGCTGGCTGGGCACCACCACCGGCATGGAAAACCGCCTGGTGCCGGCGGCGGGCATCGCGCTGGACACCATCGGCTTCTCCGGCCTGCGCGGCAAGGGCCTGTGGCACAGCCTCACCGGCGGCATCCGCCTGCTGGCGGCCTTCGTGTCATGCTGGCGCATCCTCGGGCAACGCAAGGCTGACGCCGTGCTGGGCATGGGCGGCTATGTGTGCTTCCCCGGCGGGGTGATGGCGGCAGCCCGCCTCAAGCCGCTGGTGCTGGTGAATGCCGATGCCTCGATGCTGATGAGCAACCGCGCGCTGCTGCCGGTGGCCGATGCCGTGGCCTTTGGCTTCGACGGGGCCGCCGCCACGAAGACGAAACAGGCTGTCGTCACGGGCAACCCCGTGCGTGAAGAGATCGAAGCCCTGCCGGGGCCCGACGAGCGTTTCGCCGGCCGTGAAGGCCCGCTGCGCGTGCTGGTGGTGGGCGGCAGCCTGGGGGCGCGTGTGCTCAACGAAACCCTGCCCAAGGCCCTGGCACGCATCCCGGCCGGCGAGCGTCCCCAGGTGGTGCATCAGACGGGCGCGCTCAACCGCGATGCCGTCAAGGCGCTGTACCAGGCCGAGGGCCTGGATCCGCAGGCGGATGTCGAGGTGCTGCCCTTCATCGACGACATGGCCCGCCGCCTGGCCGAATGCGATGTCATCGTCTGCCGCGCGGGCGCCGTGACGGTGAGCGAGCTCTGTGCGGCCGGCGTGGCCAGCGTGCTGGTGCCGCTGCTGGTGAGCACCACCTCGCACCAGCGCGACAACGCCCTCTACATGGCCCAGCATGGCGCGGCCCTGCACCTGCCGCAGGCCGAGCTCACGCCCGAGCGCCTGGCCGAGACCCTGCGCGGCCTGGACCGCGACACCCTCAAGACCATGGCCCACAAGGCCCGCACGCTGGCCCGGCCGCGGGCGGCTGCCAAGGTGGCCGACGAGATCGAGAAACTGGTGAACTCCCACCAAGGAGGCGCGCGATGAAGCACGCCGTCAAACACATCCACTTCGTGGGCATCGGTGGCGCCGGCATGAGCGGCATCGCCGAGGTGCTGTTCAACCTGGGCTACACCGTCTCGGGTTCCGACCAGAGCGACGGTGCGACGGTGCGCCGCCTGGCGGCCCTGGGCCTGAAGGTGACCATCGGTCACGATGCCGAGAACATCGCCGGGGCCGACGCCATCGTCACCTCCACCGCCGTGCGTGGCGACAACCCCGAGGTGATCGCCGCCCGCGCCCGCCGTGTGCCCGTGGTGCCGCGTGCGGTGATGCTGGCCGAGCTGATGCGCCTGAAACAGGGCATCGCGATCGCCGGCACGCATGGCAAGACCACCACCACCAGCCTGGTGGCCAGCGCCCTGGGCGAAGCCGGCGTCGACCCCACCTTCGTGATCGGCGGGCGTCTGAACAGCGCCGGCGCCAACTCGCGCCTGGGCACGGGCGAGTACATCGTGGTCGAGGCGGACGAATCCGATGCCTCCTTCCTGAACCTCATGCCCATCGTCTCGGTCGTCACCAACATCGACGCCGACCACATGGAAACCTATGGGCACGACTACGCGAAGCTCAAGTCTGCCTTTGTCGATTTCCTGCACCGCATGCCCTTCTATGGCGCGGCCATCCTGTGTGCCGACGACCCCGGCGTGCGTTCGATCATCCCGATGATCTCGCGGCCGGTGGTCACCTACGGCTTCGGTGCCGACGTGCAGGTGCGCGCCGTCAACGTGCGCGCCGAAGGCGGCCAGATGCACTTCACCTGCCAGCGCCGCAATGGCGTGGCCATGCCCGACCTCGAGGTCACGCTCAACCTGCCAGGCGAGCACAACGTGCTCAACGCCTTGGCCGTGATCGGCGTGTGCACCGAGCTCGAGCTGCCCGACGCGCCGGTGCTCAAGGCCCTGGCTGAGTTCAAGGGGGTGGGTCGGCGCTTCCAGCGCTACGGCGACCTGCCGGCCTCAGGGGGCGGTCGCTTCACCCTCATCGACGACTACGGCCACCATCCGGTGGAGATGGCTGCCACGCTGGCGGCTGCACGCGGCGCCTTCCCCGGCCGTCGCCTGGTGCTGGCCTTCCAGCCGCACCGCTACACCCGCACGCGCGACTGCTTCGAGGATTTCGTGAAGGTCATCGGCCAGGGTGCCGACGTGGTGCTGCTCACCGAGGTCTATGCCGCCGGCGAATCGCCCATCGTGGCAGCCGATGGCCGCTCGCTGGCGCGTGCCCTGCGGGTGGCCGGCAAGCTCGACCCGGTCTTTGTCGATGAGATCGGCGACCTGGACCGAGCCATTGCCGACCATGCTCGCGACGGCGACGTCGTCATCACCATGGGTGCAGGCAGCATCGGCGGGGTGCCCGCCCGGGTGCTGGAGTTGTTGAAGGAATCTGCATGAAGTTCGACCTGTCTTCCATCGATGTGAAGGCGCTGGGCAAGGTGGCCGTGCTGATGGGCGGGCTGTCGGCCGAGCGCGAGGTGTCGAAGATGTCTGGCACCGGGGTGCTGCAGGCCTTGCGATCGCAAGGCGTGGACGCCCATGCCTTCGATCCGGCCGAGCGCGAGTTGTCTGAGCTGAAGAACGAAGGGTTCGCCCGCTGCTTCATCGCCCTGCACGGCCGCTTCGGCGAGGACGGCACGGTGCAAGGCGCGCTGGAGCTGCTGCGCATCCCCTACACCGGCTCGGGCGTGATGGCCTCCAGCATGGCCATGGACAAGATCATGACCAAGCGCGTGTGGCGCTTCGAGGGGTTGCCCACTCCCGACTGGCGCATGGTGAACAGCGCCGAGGACACCCGCGTGGCCCTGCAGGCCCTGGGGGCTCCGATGATCGTGAAGCCCGCGCGCGAAGGCTCCACCATCGGCCTGACCAAGGTGGAGAGCATCGAGCAGTGCGACGCGGCCTACGCCCTGGCGGCGAAATACGATCCCGAGGTGCTGTGCGAGGAGTTCATCGCCGGCGACGAGACCACCTGCCCGGTGCTGGGCGAGGGCGCCTCGGCCCGGGCCCTGCCGGTGATCCGTATCGTCGCGCCCGAGGGCAACTACGACTACCAGAACAAGTACTTCACCGACACCACGCAGTACCACTGCCCGAGCGGTCTGCCGGAAGCGGAAGAGCGGGAGATCCAGCGCATCGTCGTGCAGGCCTATCGCACCCTGGGTTGCCGCGGCTGGGGCCGTGCCGACGTGATGATCCGCGCGAGCGATCGCCGACCTTTCCTGCTGGAGATCAACACCTCTCCCGGCATGACCGGCCATTCGCTGGTGCCCATGTCGGCGCGTGCCGCCGGCCTGTCCTACGAGCAGCTGTGCCTGTGGCTGGTGTCGCAGGCTTCGCTGGAACACAGCGTGCAGGGCTGAACGACGATGAACGCCCCTCTCGACATCCGCCTCATGAACGCGACCGCGGCCGTGCTGTGTGCACTGGCCGTGCTCGCCTTCCTGTGGGCAGCGGCGAGCTGGGTGGTGCGCTGGCCGGCGTTCTCGATCCGTGCCATCCGCATCGATGGGGACGTGGCCCGCAATTCAGCCGCCACGATCCGCGCGAATGCGCTGCCGCGCCTGAGCGGCAACCTCTTCACGCTCGATCTGCCGAGCAGTCAGCAGGCGTTCCAGGCCGTGCCCTGGGTGCGTCAGGCGGTGGTGCGGCGTGTGTGGCCCAACCGCCTGGCCGTGACCCTGGAAGAGCATGTGCCGGTGGCCTACTGGCGCGGGGCCAAGGGCGAAGACCGCATCGTCAACAGCTTTGGCGAGGTGTTCGAGGCCAACCTGGGCGACGTCGAGGACGAGAACCTGCCCGTGCTGTCGGGCCCCGAGGGCAGTTCGGCCCAGGTGCTGGCCCTCTACCGGGAGGCCTCGCCGGTGCTGGCCCGCCTGGGCGGCGCGATCACGGTGTTGAGCCTGTCCGAGCGTGGGCACTGGCGCGCCGAGCTGGACAACGGCGCCCGCATCGAACTCGGCCGTGGGGAAGCCGGCGAAGTGCTGGCCCGCATCGATCGCCTGGTGGCCACCATCGGCCAGGTCACCGCGCGTTACCCCGGACCGCTGGAATCGGCCGACCTGCGACACCGCGACGGCTATGCGGTGCGCATCCGCGGCGTGACCACGCAGACGACCCCGGCTACAAGGAACTGAGGATTTTCATGGCCAAGGAATACAAGGATCTCGTCGTCGGTCTGGACATCGGCACCGCCAAGGTGATGGCGGTGGTGGCCGAGGTGCTGCCCAGCGGCGAACTGCGTGTGGCGGGGCTTGGCGTGGCCCCCTCGCACGGGCTCAAGCGCGGCGTGGTGGTCAACATCGATGCCACCGTGCAGTCCATCCAGCAGGCCCTGAAAGAGGCCGAGATGATGGCCGATTGCAAGATCACGCGGGTCTACACCGGCATCACCGGCAGCCACATCCGCGGGCAGAACAGCACCGGCATGGTGATCGTGCGCGACAAGGAGGTCACGCCGGTCGACGTGGCGCGC